>JBAUZZ010000516.1:0-11265 GCA_049585495.1 Chthoniobacterales bacterium
GTACAGAGAATGAATGGTACTAAGGTACAATAGCGGGCGCGAATTTCGTCGATTAGTTAACAGAAAGAACCGCGCTTGCTGCCGAGATCTCGTCTGAAGGGCGAGTTAAGTTTCTAGATCGCGTCTGAGCAAGCGGGCGGGGAGGCGATATGAAAAAGCATGTTACAGTTGTTAATCGTGCTGCCAACGGTTATCTGGGCAGGGGTGGCCATGGCAGCCTCTGAAACCAAGGTGGTCATCAATCTCTCTGAGCAGAGAGCTTACCTTGTAGAGCAGGGCAGGGTCGTTCTGGTATCTCCGATTGCTTCAGGTAAATACGGTTGGCCGACGCCAACGGGCGACTTCCGGATTTTCAACAAGGATATAAACCATCGGTCTCGGAGCTTCGGGTCGGTTCTCGACTCTTCCGGAAGAGTGGTCAACTCAAACGCAACTCCGGGCAGCCATGTTCCCCCCGGCGGCCATTATCGAGCCGCGCCGATGCCGTATTTCATGGAATTCAGCGCGGCGATTGGGATGCACGCCGGTTATCTTCCAGGGTATCCCGCGTCCCACGGGTGCGTGCGGATGCCTCGAGACCTCGCTGCCGCGTTTTTCGAACAAGTCCACGTTGGAACGCCGGTCGCGGGGGTCGGGAGCACGCACAGCCTGGCCCGTGTCCGAAAGGCCATTGCGATATTACCCCCAGTTTCATTAGGGCTGGCCCAGCGTTGATGTATCTCCCAGAGCAAACGGCGCGTGGGTTAAAGCAAACGCTCCACAACTCGTGGCGCGTCGAAAGAACGACTTCACTGAGTGACAGTCGGAAGAACTACGTGAGAAGTGAATTTGCCCATGGTTCTATGATGTGCAACGACGACGCGTTTCTCTCCCTCCCCCGTCAAGCACTCTACTCCAGGGCCTGAGCGATGTGGGAGAGCAGCCATCGAGGTCCAACATGGTACCAAGGTCCCATATACAGCTCGCCACGGCATGGGATAAACTCACTAACACTAACCATTTCGGCTAAAACCTCACTAAGACTGCATATGCAGCCGAGCGCCTAAAGGCCCGAGGTAGCGCGAGCTATTTAATATGGATCACTTATGCCTTTCTGGCCGGTAAAAGAACGGAGCCTCCCTCGTAGCGCAACAGCCGCGATTTCGAAACGTGCATTGTTGCTTTGCAGTCTTCTTGGGATTGGCTCTGTACTGCTGGTTTTAAGCGGAATAATGGCGAGCCGCAACGCTACCGCCTCCAATCCCGATAAGCCGTCCGGGGATCAAGTTCGCAGGAAAGAGCCGCCGGCAATGGCCTGGATCCCCGGCGGCACGTTTCTAATGGGCACCAATGACAAAGAGAGTTTTCCCAACGAGCGGCCTGCCCACTTCGTTCAGGTCCAGGGTTTTTGGATGGATGAGCACGATGTGACTAACGCGGAGTTCTCCAAATTTGTTGAAGCCACCGGGTATGTGACCACCGCGGAACGTAAGATTGATTGGGAGGAGTTAAAGAAGGAGCTTCCGCCCGGTACTCCCAAGCCGGACGACAACGCTCTTGCGCCCGGAGCGCTGGTGTTTACTCCGACCTCGGGACCAGTCCCGCTCAATGACTTGTCGGCTTGGTGGCGTTGGGTACACGGAGCAAACTGGCGCCATCCCGAAGGCCCGGAGAGCTCTATCCAGGGAAGAGAAAATCATCCGGTCGTTCAGGTCTCCTGGCACGACGCGATGGCCTATGCCCAATGGGCGGGTAAACGGCTACCCACGGAAGCTGAGTGGGAATTCGCCGCCCGCGGCGGCTTGGAATCAAAACGCTACGTCTGGGGTGACGAATTCAAGCCGGGCGGCAAACACATGGCGAACACCTGGCAAGGAATATTCCCGGTTCGAGACACTGGTGAAGATGGATTTATCGGCACTTCGCCGGTGGGCTCATTCCCTGCCAATGGCTACGGCTTGTACGACATGGCTGGCAACGTCTGGCAGTGGTGCAGCGACTGGTATCGGGTCGATAGCCACATCGAGGCCGCAAGCAAAAACATTTGTCGCGACCCACGTGGACCGACTGAGAGCTATGATCCAGGCGATCCGTACGCTCCCAAGCGCGTAGTCAAAGGCGGTTCATTCCTTTGCAACCCCTCCTACTGCGAGAGTTATCGCCCGAGCGCGCGTCGCGGAACGCCGCCCGATACCGGTTCGTCCCACACAGGTTTCCGATGCGTGATCTCTGGAGACAACGCGGAAGTTACCCGCTCGGCTGGAAGCCAACCTTCTCTCTCCAAATAAACAGCTTCTGATCTACCCAACCCAAATCAACAACCCCCCACAGCATGACAATGAAATATAAACCAAAAGTATTCAGTTACGGTCAGTCCCTTGGGACAGCCGTGGCGGCTTCGGCTGCTATTATATTCGCGGTCTGCCCGGCACAGGCAGCGGACAAGAAACCCAATATCGTTATGCTAATGACCGACGACACCGGGTGGAACGATTTCGGTTGCTATTCGGGCGGAGGCGCCGGCCTCGGTCATCCGACACCGAATGTCGATCGCATGGCCAAGGAGGGCGCCGTCTTCACCTGCTGGTACGGCCAGGCAAGTTGCACTGCCGGGCGCGCCTCCTTCATGACCGGGCGTATTCCGATCCGCTCGGCGCTCTCGATCGTGGTTGCTCCGGGCGACGAAAACCGCCTTCGGAAGGAGACACCAACGATCGCCGAGTTCTTCCAGAAGAATGGCTACACGACATACTTCTCGGGCAAATGGCATCTCGGCGACAAGCCCGATGCCTATCCGATTGAGCATGGCTTCGACGAGATGAAACATTTTGCCGCCTACTATGCGGGCGTCTATTCCTACAACGATACCTCAAAGTGGTTTCATCCCTGGTTCCCGTCTTACAACGCGGAATACAATAAGATGTACGACGACATCGTAAACCTGGGCGAGTGGGAAGGGACCGCCGGCCAGCCTGCCAAGATGGTTGGCACAATCACCTACGACACCCTGGCGGACTTCGACATTCGCCAGGCCGACTCGGCTGTCGCTTATATCAAGGATCACGCCAAGAGCGATAAGCCGTTCTTCCTGGACATCAACTTCATTAAGATGCACAACCCGACCAATGCGGCCCCTGCATTCAGAGGCAGGTCGCACCTCGGCGACTACTCGGATTCCCTCATGGAATTGGATGCCGACATTGGTCAGATCATGGATGTCATCCGTGCGGAGGCGCCCGATACGATCGTCATCGTGACTGCGGACAACGGTGCCTGGCTGGATGCCTATCCCGATGCCGGAACCATACCGTTCCGCGGGGAAAAGGGATCCCCGTTCGAAGGAGGCTGGCGGGTTCCGGGGGTCATGTGGTGGCCGAATCACATCCCGGCTGGCGCGCAGTACTATGAAATGATGTCCCACATCGACTGCTGGGCGACACTTGCCGCGATGGTCGGTCTGAAGCCGCCGCCCCACGAGTGGGTCGGCAACGACGGCAAGGGGATCTACTTCGACAGCATCGACAACAGCGCCTATATCCTGGGCCAGTCACAACACTCGGCGCGGAACGGGTGGGTTTATATTGACGGCGAGAACTTCAACGGAGCACGAGCCGACATCGGCGGGGATCCCAAGGAACCCTGGGTGCACATAGCGTGGAAATATCTCTTGACGGCGAAGGACTCCTGGCTCGGCTCGGAAGCCAACTTGGGGTCAATTGGCGCCCTGTACAACCTGACCATGGATCCATACGAGAAGTACGACATGGTCTTCAATGGCGCCGCGCCCTACCGCGTGCTGAGCTCTTCGCCCGGGAAGTACACGGGTGAGGACAACGGCTGGGTACTGTCGCTGATCTATCCCGTGGTTATCGACTTCGACAAGTCGATCATAAAATTCCCCAGCATCCAGCGCTTTGTTGGTGGTGCGTCGACCGACCTGGTTCCGAACTTGCAACACCCGGATAACCCCGTTCCCTTGCTGAAGGACCAGATCGAGCGGCTGCATATCGGCGGTGGGGGCGGCTAGTCGCGGCTCCAACCTCAGGACAAAGGGGGCGTAGGCAATCGCGCGCCCCCTATAGCTTCTGACCTAACCAACCCAAACGGTAACTCTAGCGACCAAATCATGATTACGAATTTTAAACCCCGAAGTATGGCAGGGCAGAATGAGGGGATTCGATTCGAGAACCGGAAGGGAACGGCGCAGCTGAGGCTCCCCGTTGTGATTACGTTGGTGGCTGCGCTGTTGACAGGTTGCGTCGCGGCTGCCTTCGCCGGCTCCCCGGCGCTGACCAGCGCGCGGACAGAGAGCAGCGTGGAAGCCCTTGCGCTTGAATGGTTCGCCCAGATGCGAGCGGGTCAGATCGACCGCACGCAATTGACCGCCGGCTATAGTGCCCAGTTGACGGATGACGTGGTGCAGGCAACGTCGCGGTACCTCAAGGAGTACGAGTACGGAGCGTCGCCAACGGGTGCCCAGGTTCTGAAGACCCGCACGATCGGGGAGCAGACATTCTACGTGGTGAAGATTGTCTTTCCGCGCGGCGATGCGGCCAGCCTTCTGTTGGGCTTCAACGCGGAGGGCAAGATTACCGGCATCAGTCTCATGAGTATGGCAGGAGACTGACAAGACGGTTCGTCACGTACGCGCTTTCGTGCGTGATCTCGGGAGATGACACACAGGCTAGCCGCTCGGCTGAAAGTCAACCTTCTGTTACCAAATAGCCATCTTCTGCCGAAACGCGACCCAATTAACACCCCACCTAATGAAACATAAACCCAAAGTATTCAGTTATGGTCTGGCCCTTCTGAACAGCTCGCTTATCGGCGCAGTCGGCCCCGCAGGTCCAGCCATCAATAAGCGCCCAAGCACACCAAACAACTAACGAGGAAAAACGGAAAAGCCATGAAACACATATTAACCGGATTCAAGACTATCGGCGCCCTCGCGCTTCTAGCCCTGGCAGTGGGCTGCGCCAGCATGCAGACGCAGAACAAAGAGAACCTTCTGATCGCCGCGGGCTTCAAAGTAATTACCCCCCACACTGCCGCGCAACAACAAAAACTCAAAGCACTTCCGGCTGGCAAAGTGACCTTGATCCAGAAAGACGGGAAGACCTACTACGTTTTCCCGGACGCAGCGAACAACCAGGCCTACGTGGGTGGTCCAACACAGTATCAAGCTTACAGGCAGCTGCGTTTGGCGAATAAACTGGCTAATGAAAATCTTGAAGCCGCGGAGATGAACCAGGATGCATCGATGGACTGGGGTTCGTGGGGCGGATGGGGTGGGCCGGGATGGATAGGATTAAGATAGACGACGACAAGGGAAACCATGGCGCTGGTGTAGGCTTTTCACCGCTTTTCAAAGACCGGATGCCTTCATCCGAAATTCCGAAGTTCCGGCGGCTGACCCAGCCGCCTACAAGCCAATTTCGGAATTTGGGTTCATTTAACCGGTTAAAAAGGCTTTTACATTATGGCGAAAAATAACGTCTTCGAGGTAAAGTGGATAAGCCAGCGAGCCCGGCCGTGGTGCGGCAGCGCTCGCGGGAGCAACTCTACACTGATGGCAAGGCGATTCGAGATTCCTGCCCCCGGGCAAGTCACGCGGATTGGAAGCCTCCGGCGGATCGTCCAGACCCCATCGAGATCTTGGAAGCATCCAACAAGGGACGGCTTCCAGAGCTGATTCCACTCCGTTACGGGCGAATGATTCCCTCACCCTTTGTGTTCTTCCGCGGCGCGGCGGCAATCATGGCAGCCGACCTGGCTCACACGCCGGCCACTGGCATCCGGGTCCAGGTCTGTGGTGACGCCCACCTGATGAACTTTGGGGTATTCGCCACACCGGAGCGCCGGGTGATCTTCGACATTAACGATTTCGACGAAACGCTCCCGGCGCCGTGGGAATGGGATGTCAAGCGGTTGGCGACGAGCTTTCTCATCGCCAGTCTCAGCAATGGCTTCAGCGAATCGGCCGCCCGCAAAACAGCTCTGTGCTGCGTTCGAAGCTACCGGGAGCGGATGGCCGAATTCGCACAGATGCGCACCCTGGAGGTCTGGTACGCACGATTGGACCTGGAGACGATTCTTCCCTCGATCAAGGACCAGGAGGCCCAGAAACGCCTCCAGCGCCGCGAACAGAAGGCCGAAGCGAGCGACGTGCTCGAAACAGATTTCCCCAAGCTTGTCAGTGTGGGAAACGGGGAGCCGACGATCCGGGATAATCCTCCCCTGATCTATCACGTGCGCGAGAAAGACGGCCCGGAGTTCGAGGCCAGGGTGGCCGACGCTTTTGCGCGTTATCGGGAGTCGCTGCCCGACGAGCGCCGCGTCCTACTGGATCGATTCCAGAGGAAGGACTTTGCCATGAAGGTCGTCGGTGTGGGAAGCGTGGGCACGTTTTGCGCCGTCATGCTGATGATGGCCGACGTCGACGACCCGCTGTTCCTCCAGATCAAGGAGGCCGGAACGTCCGTCCTGGAGCCCTACGCGGGTAAGAGCGTTTATGCCAACCATGGCCAGCGGGTGGTGACCGGTCTGAGGCTGATGCAGTCGGCCAGCGACCTGTTCCTTGGGTGGGCAGAGGGCCGCAAGGGCCGCCACTTCTACGTCCGGCAACTCCATGACATGAAGATCAAGCTTTTGGTCGAACTGTTCACCCTCAAGGTGATGGTCCAGTACGCGGAGTATTGCGGTTGGGCGTTGGCGCGGGCGCACGCCCGGGCCGGCCAACCCGCCCTGATCGCAGGCTATCTAGGTAAAGGTGATCAGTTTGATGAGGCTGTAGCCGACTTCGCGACTGCCTATGCCCAGCAGAACGAGCGCGACTATAAGGCACTGGTGCAGGCGGCCCGGCAAGGCCGTATCGAAGTGTACACGGAGAGCTAGGCGTTTGCTTCAGGATGCACAAAAGGAACCGCAGAGCGAAAGAACTGATGCACTAACCTAACGCTTTAACTTGACCACTCCCCCCTTGGAAAAGACCGCTGAAAAGACCTCGACTTGGCTAGCATTGCGAAGCCCCGTCTTCAGAAGGCTTTGGCTTGCCATGATAGTCTCTGGAAGTTGCATTGGAGCCCACAACACAGCCGTCTTTTGGGCGCTGCATTCGTTGGGCGCCAAAACCGTGCTTATCTCATTGATGGCCACGGTTTCGGCGCTGCCTTACACTCTGTTCACCTTACCCGCGGGCGCCATTGCCGACATGGCAGACCGCAAAAAGATTTTATTAGCGGTTCAACTCTGGCATGCCTCCCTCGCGATCGCACTGGCTATTCTGTGGATGGCGCATTTGCTTAATCCATACCTGATTCTGGCGAGCGCATTCCTTTTCAGTGCTGGTTTCGCGTTTGGCTCTCCGGCTCACTCTTCGGTCATCGCTGAGATGGTTTCAGCCGAAGAGTTAGGCTCCGCATATACTCTTGCCGGTCTACAGATGGATGTATCGGGGATTATCGGGCCCCTGTTTTCTGCGCTCTTGCTTCCGTTAGCCGGAGTAAGCTTCATCTTTGGCGCCAACGGGCTCGGTTTCCTTCTCATGTTTGTTGCCATTCTGCAGTGGAAGCGGGCCAAGGTGCAGTCAAGTCTTCCACTGGAGAACTTCTTTGAGTCGTTAACGACGGCGATCCGTTACGTGCGTTACACTCCCGGGATCAAGGTTCTTCTGGCCCGGCACGCGTTGTTTTCGTTCTTTATCTCTATCATTCCTTCGTTGATGCCAGTCGTGGGCCTGACGGAATTACATCTTCCAGCTTCTCAGCTGGGATTTCTCTTCACGAGTATGGCCGTCGGCTCAGTCATCAGCGGAGCCTTCATTATTCCCTGGGCACGCGCCAGGTATTCGCCCCAACGCATTACGACCTTCGCGAATCTGGTGTTGCTGTTAAATTGCTGTCTGATGGTTTTAGTCCATCGGCCGTTCGTATTCTTAGTAGTTGCAGCGCTCGGTGGCATGGGATGGACGCTTTCTGCTTCCGAACTCTGGGTAGCGAGCCAACGCGCGATGCCTGACTGGGCCAGGGGCCGCATGAACGCGACCATGGTCATGGTTGCACAGGCAGCCACTGCTCTTGGTGGAATTCTCTGGGGATTGGCGGCGCATCACGCTGGAGTCGTTCCCACTTTTCTTGGGGCTGCCGTATTCGGCCTATTGATTATGATTATCGTCCGTGTCGTTCCAGGCCTTCAGATCTCGATCGACTTTACCAAAAGCCTGAGTTTCGAGTCTGCGCCGATCTCGAACTTTTCGCAGAGCCTTGACCCGAGCCGGCTACCCGCACCCAAAGACGGACCGGTATCAATTACCGCAGAATTCAATGTCGATCCGACGCGCCGAAACGAATGCATCGAATTGATGCGCGACGCTCGGCTGATCTTTTTACGAAACGGCGCGTACAGGTGGCATTTGTACGAGGATCTGAAACAACCGAATAAATTCCGGATGGAAGTGGTTGTGCCCTCTTGGAAACAACACTTACTTCAACGCGAGCGGATGACAAAGAACGAAAAGGACGTTCTTCTTAAGCTTCGCAGTCTGCGGACCGATCCAAATCCTACTGAAGAATGGATCTCTCTTTCTGTGGAGAAGGAAGTTCTCAACAGGAGAGTTAGAACTGGAGGACTGCCACCAGGTTACGTCGATCAATAAATTCCTTCCATGAAGTATTTTCCTCGAAGGAAGCGATGAAGCAGGAAGCAACCTTGATCCGTGCGCGCGTGAAGACGCCGCGCGCCGCCGCCGTCGCCGGAATCCTCTTCGCGGTCCTCCTCATTACCGGCCTTTCGCTCTTCCGGCTTTCGGTCCGGGCCGATCCGCTGGAGACGGGAGCTTGGCTTAAGACCAGTTCGAACACAGTCGCTCTGGCGTTGAACCTGGTGCCCTTCGCAGGCATTGCCTTTTTATGGTTCATCGGCGTGCTGCGCGACCGCCTGGGAGAACTCGAAGACCGCTTCTTTGCCACTGTCTTTCTCGGCAGTGGCCTTTTGTTCCTCGCCACGCTATTCGCCTCGGCGGCCGTGGCGGGCGGAATCATCATAGCCTACGCCAGGCCCGAAGGGTTGCTGGATTCGGCGACGTTTACCTTCGCCCGCGCCGCAACCTACGAGATCATGAACCTCTACGCGGTCAAGATGGCGGCGGTATTCATGATCTCTACCTCCACACTCACGATCCGCACCGGTTTCACCCCGCGCTGGATTGCGTTCCTCGGCTTTGCCTTCGCGCTGCTTCTCCTGCTCAGCGGGCGCTACATTGACTGGATTTTACTGGTCTTCCCGCTGTGGGTGCTCTTGATCAGCATCTATATCCTGATTGATAATCTCCGTCGGCCGTCCCAAACCGTAGTGACAAGCCCGCGACAAACAAACTCCTAGTAGGTGTAGCGGCCTGAGAACATAAATGTCCCGGCCTGATGTCTATTCAAGAATGACATCCTTTGGGCCTTTGTCGATTCACAGTCCGGGGAACATCGGCTGTCGAAGAACCTCATCACTGGTCACTCCGTGAACTTGACCTGAGCGACCAGCACCGGGTCGGCCCATGCACAGCGTTTCATGACTGCAGGGGTGATGCCTTGGCCCCACCGCCCTGGCCTTTTCTCTGGTAAGTTGACAAAGGGGCACGTCGTACGCTTGATCTTCTGCAGGCCACCATGCAGCGTCGCTAAAGCTTTTTCGGAGAAGCCGGTGCCAACTCTACCAGCGAAAAGGAACCCGTCTGGACCGTAATAACCGACGAGCAAAGCGCCAAAGTATTTGCGACTGCCTTCGGGCGGCGTGTAACCGCCGATGACGAACTCCTGCTGCTGGGTCAGCTTGACTTTGACCCACGCACCGGAACGCCTGCCGCTCTCGTGGACGGAATCGGGCCGTTTGGCGATCAAGCCTTCGAGCTGAAATTGCCGCGCGACTTTTAACAGCTCAACCATATTTCACATCTCCCCCGACGGTCTTAAGAAAGGCTTGACCCACAATCTTCCCTGTTCCCATCTTTGAACGCGACGCCAATTCAGCAGGGAAAAGCGTAGCGCTGTACATTCTTCATCTCGGGAAAAGAAATTGTACCTGGAAGCGTAGTTGCCAGTCGGAGCCGCCCTGTTGCGGCGTCACCACGTTGCAAAAGGCTTCGAGCTGAAAATTGATCGGCAGCTTACCGAACCTGACAATTTTACCGAGGCCGCCGCCAAGCGGCAGGGTCCAACGGTTGCTGCTAGCAGCCAGCCAGTTCGCAGTAATGATGGGCGAACTACTCACATACCAGCCATGGGGGAAGTTGTAGTTAACAAACGGCTGAATGAGTAGCGCATCGTTCGGGCCGATGCCAAAATTGAAGTTGTTCTGGAAGGGTACGCTTATGAGGTTGGCGACGGGGTTTGCGTTTCCTTGGCCAGTTGTTCGGTTTTGGACTCCTCATCGCTATTCGATTCGGCAGCGTTTGTGTCGACAAATGCGAGGCCTAGTAAAATTGCGCCAAAAAAGCTGGCAAAGGAACCGAGCCAAGCAGCTTTTGTCGGCGCGCCTTTCATGGACTTCCTCCTCTTACTCGATGTAACGAGTGTATCTACCGGAACGGGGCGTTTTTTATCCCAAAACATCCAAAGAAAACAAGGAAAACCACTTACTACGGTTGAATGGCTCGTTGCTCTACTCTTCCAGGTTCTCGGCGACATGACAGGTCTGAAATGTTGATCACTCCGGTAGCCGTCGAACTTGAGTTCGTAGAGCGAATTGCCGACCGGCAACTCCTGTACTCGGAGCGCCGTCATTGGTTCAATGAAAGAAAAGTTATCCACGTCCAGCCTTGTAAGATTGAATCCAGAAATTTTTCTCAATGAATGCTAGGCCCGTGCGCCTGAGATTTGATGTGGCCTCGACGCCAATGCGCTCGCTGCTATGGGGAAGAACGTCGGGGTCAGAGCCAGCCAATCGGCTCAGAAGTCCAGGTTCAAATCGGTTACTCGCAAGGGGTCTAAACAGGAAATGCTGTCTTTCAATTCTTGGCCGCTGCGATTGCATAATGCGTTGATTACCAACGTCTTCATACTGCCTGCGATATTTTCCGCTTGACACCTACAATCGTGCGACTTTTGATGGCAGTTTAAAGAGCGGAGCCTTGACCAAAAATGTCTCTTTCCTCGGACATCACGCGGGGTAACAAAGGACGCCTTGCTGGCAGAAAAGGATCAGCGAAACTAGCAGCTATATTATTCCCTCGCGACCTGGGCTTATTGCCTGAACAAGACAGAACAATCTATAAAGCCGCGTCGGGAGATGCATCACCAT
>JBAUZZ010000517.1:0-6032 GCA_049585495.1 Chthoniobacterales bacterium
GGCATTACCTGTCAGCTGTTCGTATTCCTGAAGGATCGTGTCAATGCTCGCATTGACTGCTTGAAATGAACTCATCGCCTCTTCGTTCCGCGATACTCCAGCCGCTTTCTCCTGAGCGAGCAGCGGGGTCCCAGTAAGTAGACAAAATATCAGTAAGGAGCGGAAATACATTCGCGTGGTGCAACGCAGAAACACGATGGCAGGCTAGGTCGCCGACTGCGGCGGCAAAGGCAGCGCGAAGAGACAGTCGGTTTTTCCTGTGCTCCTTTCGAAAATTTATATCTAAGAAACCCATCACAACTGTCCAAACGATGGGGAGCACCTCACCTCAACGTCCGGTATTCCATCAGTGCTTTCGCCCACGCCGGGTTCATTTTTTCAGAGGGCGTTTTCCAGATCAGGGTGTGCAGATAAGCCAAAGTGTCGCCATCGGCTAACAAGGCTCATCTCTCTTGAGCGCTTAGAACGCCAGGACCTCCTTCGAAAAGGTTCGCTGCCAGCGATACGTGGTAGTCATCGACTTCGGAAGAGCTCGTCTCTCGTTCGCGCTGCAGGGAAACGTGCACGGCATTGTAGAAAGGATCGAGTACGGCGTGAATAAATTGATCCCCGTCGCTGAGTTGTAACTGGAACCTCACGGTTAGTTCCTTCGGCGGCAGGATCTCATCCGGGGTCAGGAACAGCCGGCGGAACCAGTAGGTGTCCCCGCTGACCTTGGCCACCGGAATGGCCAAAAAAAGCCCAACTAGCAGCGGCGAAACCCAAGCCAAATAGATCGAAGAAATCCCCCAGGCCAGCGCCGTAAGTCCAACTCCGACCACCGGCAACGGCCAATACTCACGCACTATATCAGACCAGCCCCGCCCCGCGTTCCTGCCGCGTGTCTGAGTATTCCAGATCACCATTTTCCCCTCAAGATTTCTTAAGACAAACCTGGTATGGAACCAGATCAGAACCGGAGTCGTCAGCACTGAAAAAAGTGTTTCCAGAATCACTCCCGAGAGCACCCGGACCGGACCGCCAAACGCGGCAAGCTCCCAAGGCCGGGAAAATAGATGCATCACGCTGAGTACCTTTGGACCAAACAGCAACGTCACCGTCATCCCTAAAAGCACGCCCGAGGAGGCGGTGGGGAAGGTCCCAACCTTCTCATGCAGCCGGTCTATCCCAGCTTGCATCGCTCCCATAAGGACAAACAGAACCAGAAGGGGAGCGGATACATACGCTAGAATCCCTTGAACCAGGTGGATCCGGCTGATCGGTTGAACGTTCCGGGCCAACAGAAACCAGATGTGCTGCAGGTTGCCCTGGCACCAGCGCCGGTCACGCTTCACGTACTCGGTAAGATTCGGCGGCAACTCTTCGTAACTGCCATCCAGGTCATAAGCAAACCAGACTTCCCATCCGGCGTCTAGCATCAGCGCCGCTTCAACGAAGTCATGGCTCAATATCTTTCCCCCGATCGGTGCCTTTCCGGGCAGAACGGGAAGTCCACAACTCGCCATGAACGGCGAAACCCTGATTATGGCATTATGGCCCCAATAGTTCCCCACGCCCTGCTGCCAGAAATTCAAGCCCGTGGCAAAAAGTGGGCCGTAGAGGCGCGATGCAAATTGTTGGATCCGCCCAAACACCGTTTCGGCTTTCACCAGTCTCGGCATCGTTTGAATGATTCCTGTGCGGGGATTGGTTTCCATTAATCGGACCAGGGAAGAAACCGCCGTACCGGTCATCACACTGTCAGCATCCAGGACAACCATATAACGGTAACGATGGCCCCAGCGGCGGCAAAAATCGGCGATGTTTCCGCTCTTCCGGTTCACCGGGAGTTTACGCCGGCGATAATGAATGTTGCCGAACCCATTCGTCTGGCGGCAGAGATCGGCCCAGGCCATTCCCTCTTCCACTGCCTTGGCCGGGTCCGTCGAGTCGCTTAAGATATAGAAGTCGTACGACTCCAACTTCCCTCGCTCCCGGAGCGAATCGTACACGGCTCGAATGTTCCAAAAACGGTCTCTGTATCCTCGTTGTAGACCGGCATCACTACCGCCGTGGATGCCAGGGGGGTGTCGTTACGGAGAGTATTTGTGATCTTGAGGGGCTCGCGTCCCTCCGCCAGAACCAGAAAGCCGAGAATGCCTGAGTAAATCCGAACGACAAGGAGGTAAACAGCAAGCAGAACAACCCCACCTCCGCCACCTTAAGGGGAGTCCAACCACCGGCGCGGACAACATCAATCATCAACCAGAGACCCAAAAAAGAAATGCCGAGCGTTATTAGAGCAACCGCCCAACGTCGTCGCCGGACCTTTATCCGCAAAACGTCTTCAAGAGTCACCGAACCGGCTAACTCAACAAACTTTCCTCTCTTATCATTTCCGTTCATAATTCTGCAAAAAACACTTACGCCATTTTTTTGCCCAGAGCACCGTCGGCTGCGAAACGCCGACGGCCAGAAAAAGCGCTTGCAGGAGGCATAGCGGAAGGATCGCTCCGCGCATCGGACGTAAGATAAGACTGTTCCCGCGCTGCGCCAGCGTGCGCATTGACAAAAAGGATACACAAGGCTCGAGGCGGGGAAACATTTTGGGAAGATTGTGCTGAGACCCGACCAAAGGGACTGAGGATTT
Organism: Chthoniobacterales bacterium; assembly: GCA_049585495.1. Classification (GTDB taxonomy): domain Bacteria; phylum Verrucomicrobiota; class Verrucomicrobiia; order Chthoniobacterales; family JAFAMB01; genus JBAUZZ01. The sequence continues at coordinate 2,630 of JBAUZZ010000517.1, forward strand.
AAAGCGACCCGATCAACCAAGCGATCTGGCCGAGCTGCTGCCGGCCGCACTCTTGTCGATTCGCGGCGCTGGAAATTTCAGCCACACAAACCCCGCGCTGCTGAGCCGCCCGAAATGATCTTCAAAATCCAGACATCGTCCGATCGTCCTACTGTGTCGTTAGTGTCTGAGGTGCTCCGTCGAAGACTTTTGAGAGATTTTTGGGATCTGTTTTCGATACAAATGAAGATATTGTGTTTCGTCGTAGGGTTGGTGAGTTTTCCAGCAGCGAAAGAGTATGCGAATCCATTTAAAGGCGAGTGCTCGTACCGCGCAGGAAGTAGACCTGGCAGTGAGCCTTGTCGGAACGGTTAACTAGAAATCGTCGTCAGCTAATTGTAACTACTGACGCCCGCTAGTGAAGGCGTCTAGCCCTTGACGTAAAGCGGCAGTAGGAACCATCCGCGCAAACGCTTCTGCTTCGATAGCAAGCCCTTCGTCAATCGTCGTATTTAATCCGCGCGTGACAGCATGGAGGCAGCTCGCCACGGCAGCTGGAGCAAAGCGAGCAATGCGGACGCCGAGGCCGACGGCTTCGTCGATGAGCCGTTCCTTTGAAACCACATCATTAATTAGGCCAACTCGTTTTGCCTCTTCGGCGCTGATCGGCTCGGCAGTAAGGATCATGTGCAATGCTCGTTTCCGTCCGATTAGCCTTGGCAGGCGCTGCGTTCCGCCGAAGGTGGGGGTCATTCCCAGGGCGATCTCCGCCTTGGCAAAACGAGCGTCTGGGACTGCGAGCGATAGGTGCGTAGCCTCCACAATCTCGCAACCGCCGCCATAGGCTAGACCACTGACAGCCGAAATCACGGGTTTCGGAAAATTCTCTATCCGACGCGTCATCCCTTGGCCACGTCGGACGAATTGCCGATAGGACGCATCTACACCTTCAGCGACGTCCTTCGAGAACTCATGGATATCAGCGCCGGCGCTGAAGGCGCGCCCTGACCCAGTCAGAACAACGGCACGCACTTCATCTTCTCGTTCGATCTCATTGAGGGCATGGACGATGGCGTCAACTAGTTCATAATTTAGAGCGTTAAGCTTGGAAGACCGCTCGAACGTCAGGACCGCCACGGAGTCACGATTCATACGGGAAAGTAGTTTTGAGTTCATGGGAAGCAGGCTGAGTTGGAGTCCGAGAACAAAGTTTATTTAACCACATTGCTCCGGCTCGCACGCGTACAAAAAATGAACATTCCCCGATAGCTTCCCGGCTTCATATCGAGAGCCCCGGCGCTTTGCGACTAAACCTTCAAGTCCTAAGTCCCGAGCTCGGCTCAGAAGTTCTTGTGCGTCGTGTTTAAAGGACTCTGAATAGCGAACCACACCGCGCGGCTTCTTCAGAAGCTTTTCGAGCCTCGCCTTTCGTTGTTCGACCTGTTGATCTGGTCTGTCGCAAGAGCCTTTCGCATTTCAAGGTGAGGCCGGAGGTGCACTAGGCGGATATCATCTTGCAACTGTCCGATCTGTTGAACCAAAGGTGTAACTCTTTCATCGGTGGCTTCGCCTCGACGAAAGAGGGGATCGAGTTGGCGTTCAGCATCCACCAGCTTAGCGCCTAAAACTGCCGCCTCCGCCGACCGGTCTGGGGGGTCGTTCTGAATGAACTTCCTCGCACTGACCTGAAGCTTAATTTACAGCTTCGAGTTCGCGGTCACTGGTCGGACCGCCAGTCACTTAATCGGAGGGATCGAGGTAGGAATCACTCCGGGTTGAAACAGATCCGACAAATCCAAGATTCCGTCCGGGGATGTATTCGCTGCGTCATTCAAGTACCCGGTCGGGGTGCTCGCCGTGACCTGAAAAATCTTTTGCAGCGTATTGAGATCTGAGGAGTGGGTGTAGTCTTTGGTGCTGTTGTAGGCATTTCCTTTGGCCAGCGGCGAAATGATAATTTCCCCTAAAGTGTGGGTGAAGTCGTTCTGATTGGTACCCTCGGTTTCATCCCACCAAATAACGATCATGCCATTATCCTTATACGCCTTTGAAGCCATGATTTTAGGAATCACGATGGAGAGGAAATCGTCGCCTGCCGCGATCTGCGAGAGATCACCCGTATAGGCGACCCCATGATAGGTAAACCCGTTGGCCAGCGCCGAGTGCATATCGTTGTACTGATCGGGCGTGATCAGGTTGTATTTGCCAACCTGATTGTTATCGAGGTCCTTTCCAGGAGATACGAGCGGCTTCCAGTAACCCGCTCAGATTCTGACCGCTGACCTGTGTGTTGGCGCCCAGATAGGCTTGGATCGCAGGCACGCTCGGATTGACCGCCGCGTACGGGTCATTATCGTCGAAAATGCCCAAATTGCTTCCGTTCTCCTGCCAAATGTAGTTCGGCTCGGACGGATGGACACTGACCGGCGCGCCGCCCGGTTGAGCTAAGACATTATGATAAGCGCTGCAATACGAAACCTGAGCGGCATTCGGATTGCCAGGCGTCACCAAGCTATTGATATACGGCGCGGCTGGCGATCCAAAGACCTGATTGGGTGCGGTGGTATCACTGGCCGGCTGGGTCCAGTTATGGTTTTCCATGTCGATATAGAAGACAACGCCGATTCCCTTTTTATCTTTACTTTGAGTAGTCTCTGGATCTGCTGCAGACGCAGGTCCGGCCAATAAAAAGCAAGCTGCCAAGTAGGTGCTGACGACTAAGAATACGATGCTGCGAGCGGTGTCCGCTGCGCGGGGGCGAATTGTAAACATGGTTGGTTGAGGGCATTTGCCCGACCCTAAAGTCTAGGACCCTCCCCGACCACCCGTCATGTTACGTTTTAGTCACAGGGCGCACTCGCTCCATAAAAAATGCCTGAGCATCCACTCCCTGGCATTCGGTTGGGACCCGCACGTAGGTTGGTTCGGCCCACTGTTCCTGAGCTTGACGTTATCATTCCAATAGATGTCGAGGATGTTTTCAACCCGATCCCGTAAAGGTGCGTTCTTGATTGGACAACAGATCTCCGCCCGCCGAAAGAAATTCCGCGGGGTCCAGTCTGCGCTTCCCGGATAGATTTCTGGCTTACCGGCTTGGCCAACCCAACCCCGAGGACTCGATCATTGCTTTACCCTTTGCCATTTCTTTGCCACTTTTTTTGTTCCGATATGATCCGCAAAGTTCTCTCCTGTTCCGCTTAAGTGCTGCCGGATCAAGTCTACAGCCCGCCGTGCCGATGTTGTCGTGCATGAGCGTCGTCATCGCGTCCGACCTCATCGACATCAATACCGATAAGAATGTCGCGTGAGTTCGAAACATGCTCGTTGAATTGTGCCACTCCCATTCTTCGGGATCAGCCCGGTAACGGCGATTTTCGCTCTGTTTTTATACAGCCTGCTGCCGATCGTTCGGAATACCGCCACC
>JBAUZZ010000518.1:0-2338 GCA_049585495.1 Chthoniobacterales bacterium
AAAACAGCGTACAACGGCCGAGCTTGAAAAACGGGGAGCGGGCGCGTCGGTACGATTCGGCGCAAAGGTTGTAAAGAAGGGGTTGCGGATCCCGTCAAGTGGCGCTATTCTAAGCGCCAGATGGCGAATGAGAGCAAAACTGTAGAGGCTGCTCGCCGCAAGCCGACTGCTGGAGGGCGTGTTCGGAGTAGCGAGCGCGAAGCCGTAACACGCAATAAACCGAGTATCGTAACGATCAAGGCTGTTCGTCAAGGCCTGTCGATCAAGGTGTTCAAAACGCTGGCCGCGAACCTCGAAATGAGTGAGCGCCAATTGGCGGGTGTACTAAAGATCCCGAACAGAACCCTTGACCGGCGATTGAAAGAAGGAGTTTTGAGCCCCGAGGAGTCCGATCGGGTGGCACGTGTAGCAAGAATTCTTAGACGGGCCCATGAGGTTTTCGGAAATGCGGAGAAGGCGCGAGGCTGGATGAATACGCGCCTTGCTGCTTTCGATGGCGAAACGCCATTAGAACGAGCCGATACTTCCCTTGGGGCAACGCAGGTTGAAGATGTGCTCGGCCGGATTGATTACGGGGTCTATACGTAATGGCTGGCTATCGCCTCGTTCGCCAGGCGCGAGCTAGAGATGCATTCAGTGGCGAAGGGTCCAGGCGATTTGGGGGACGCTGGAGTCCGAAGAATATTCCGTTGGTATACGGATCGGAACATCTGTCGTTGGCCGTTCTTGAGTTCCGGGTGAACCAGGGCGGCTATGACCCCCAGGATCAGTACGTATACTTTCAGTTTGCATTCGATGAGGCCTTGGTTGAACGAGTCGAAACTCCGCCGGCAGATTGGCTGACCCGGTTCAAAGAGGACGGCTCGATCACGGCGGCTCAAGCTTTCGGCGAGGAGTGGTTTGTGCAAAAGCGCTCGGCGATCCTTTCAGTACCAAGCGCGGTGATCCGGATCGAACGCAATTTTGTCCTTAACCCACAGCACCCGGACTTTGCAAAAGTGACTGTCGGCCCCGGGGCGAAACTTGATCTCGATCCACGCCTTTGGAATAGGGCGTAAACTGGGTTGGGGCACTGCAGGTGCGGCTCACGCGGAGATGACTAGGTAGCGGGTGATTTCAGATTCGCTTTGGCGATAGGGTGACTGCTAAGAATTGACGTATGCTGTCACGCACGGAAAAGATTGAGGGATTTCACCTTAAGGTTAGCCGAGCCGAAAAGGAAGGTTTTTGGGACGCAATGCTGACGAAACTGCAATCCATGCCTCCGGTAGAAACACCATGAATAAAATCAGGACCACACTCATTAACGGGACGATGACTGCTGCCCTCGCCGCTATTTTTTTCAGTGGCGGGCGAGAGGCCGCCGCCCAATCGACCACTGCAATTCCCCCCGCGATCACCACGCCCGACAAAGTCGAAACGCGCATCAGTACGCTCGATTTTAAGGACGGCATGCCGAGCAAGGACACCGTCGGCAAGGTCTATGACAATCTGGACTTCAGGCACGCGTTCGTGAACACCATGGAGGGCGTCAGCATAGAGGCCATCCACAAGGGCTTTCTGAGCATCGGGGTGAACGGCTTTGCCGGACAATGAGGAACACGGGCAATATCCCGGAGTCTTCGCTTATCGATTTCAGAATTTTGCGGAAGCACGCGTCAACGGGCATTACTGGGCAATGTTGTTCTGGGACCGAATAATCATAACGGTAGTATTCCAGATCCTGTCTGCCCCTGCGATGGATGCCAGCACTCGCAGGTATGTTGACGCTTTATCGCGGTTCTGGTTCTGGGCACTATTGGGTTGAGGGCTACGTTTTGAGTGACGAAGACTGGGCCAAACGTCGTAGCGTGGCGATTCGGCTCCTAAGCAAGCGAGGAAAACCAGTTGCGGCAAACTTCTGGAGACGAGCGGCTTCGAAATGCGCGTAGGCGGAAACGATTTCGGTGACGAGTTTTCCGTCCTGTATCGCGCCGTGGGGCTAGACGATTACGTCGAGTACGAAAGCTTCTCGCGGTCGCGCATGGGGCGGACTGCCAACTACGCTTAGCCGAAACGTTTCAGCGCCATCCCAAGGCGAGACAAGACCGAATGCCCCGCGGTAGCCTCGTGCTCAGCTTGCTACCAAGAGCAACCGCCCACAAATTGGCATTCAGAACTAACGACGATGTATTTCCCCTCCTTACTGATATTTTGTCTACTTACTGGGATCCCGCTGCTCGCTCAGGAGAAAGCGGCTGGAGTATCGCGGAACGAAGAGGCGATGAGTTCATTTCAAGCAGTCAATGCGAGCATTGACACGATCCTTCAGGAATACGAACAGCTGACAGGTAATGCC
>JBAUZZ010000519.1:0-13187 GCA_049585495.1 Chthoniobacterales bacterium
GGCCCAGGGTCCCAAAGACCTGCTGGCGCACCTTCTCACCCTGGCGGATGCTATGGACGATCTGAAGATATTGGTAGGAACCGGCGCTTTTGACTCGGAAAAACATTGTGCGCTACTTAGCGCTACAGTGAAAAGCCACAGATATTGTATTTAAGCAATTAAAAAGGTTAATAAATTAATCTTCTTGGCACTACATTTTCGAGTCGGCGACCAAAAATCGCCCGCCAAGCCGCTCCAGTACTTGATCGTCCTAAAAGAGGATGCCGCTAACTGTAGAAGACCGGTTTGACGTTCTTGACGCCAAAGAGTGCGATCCAGGTAACGTTATGACTATCGACGATAGCGGGGCGCTCGTGCGTTGCCATTCGGAGTATGATCGTCGGGTGGCCGGTGTTATTTCTGGAGCAGGTAACCTCCGACCCGGTATCATCTTTGACGGAGAAATCAGCACCGCAGGACGCGTTCCGATCGCCCTCTTAGGCACAGTTTTTTCGAAGGCAGTTGCTGACGATTCACCGATAGCGGTGGGTGACTTACTAACCACTTCGAACGTACCGGGCCATGCAATGAAAGCAGCCGACCCTTCGCGAGCCGTTGGCGCCATTATTGGCAAGGCGCTCGAGCCACTACCTTCTGGGATCGGCTTAATCCGGATTCTAATAGCGTTGCAGTAAACAATGGATCGCCGCGAAAACCATGACCCAATACGAGCAAAGTCTAACTCGACACGGCTACCGACGCCCGCCTGGTGAGAAATTTTCAAGGCATCCGCAGAGCATCCATTTACCCGGGAGGCATCAATGGCCGACATAAGTCTCATCCAGTATGCCCGACTTCTCGGGTCAAATACCGTGATCGGCATGGCCGAGAAAGTGGGACTAACGCCACCCCCTCCTCCTATCTCGGTCCGCAATTTGGTGGACTTGGCCGGACGGATTATTTTGCCTCTCGCCCCGGTAGACCTCCAACCACAAAATGGCGCCCACGATGTCTCAAACACCCCTAACTTATTCTTTCGCGACCCCGGAGCAGGCACACCGGCGGCGGCTGGGCAGTTCGGGTTCCTCGTTACTCAAAACAACGTCATAGTCGATCCTAGTCACAAATTGACAGGCCCGGCAGTCACCTCGAGTCCCTTGACTCCTCCAGGCGTCAAGTGGCTCTTCCCGCTGCCGCCAGGCGAGGTTACTCTCACAGTATGGGGGCAAAACAAGGCCGGAGAAGGGCCGGCCTCCACTTCAACCTTCACAGTCAGCTCGCCACCACCACCACCGCCTCCGGTTTCTCCGTCTATTGAGGGTAATATTGACTCCAATGATGTCGTCACGTTGTCGGGAAAAAACTTTATAGGGCACGGGGTCGTGAACTTTCAGATTACTGTCACTGGCGCGGTACTGGGGGACGGTGGCCCAGACTTCCGTTCTCAATTCGCGAGCACCACCGCAGACGGGACGGGCTCGTTTTCAAATGTGACCGTCAGCCCGAAGGGCTTTGAGCAGGCTACATTCCAAGATGGCTCGGTCGCCTTTGTGATACGTGGCGAAGGAATCGCCGTCGTTGCCAAAAACCAGAACGTCAATGAGTTCACGCCGGGCCCTGGCGTCTCAAATATTATTAGGGTGACGGCGCCTAGCACTGTGTAAAGGCTGTTGATGACTAACGTCCCTTCCATTGGCCTGTTTAACTAAGCGAATGCTTCGGGAAGCCCGCTTGTGTTTGCTTGGTCGAACCGGCCTCAGGCGATCTGTCGCTGCTGAGTGGTTCTTAGATTAGAAGCTTCGAGGGTCATCCGCCTGCCCCCTTTATTTCTGTCCAGCGAAAAGATTCTGGTCGATCTTCACCAAATTTCGCCTTTGTCTGAACTCTGAAGCGCTTCCCTACAGTTCCAACCCGCAGCTCACCGCGTCAATAAATGCCCGATCCCGGGCGTGACTCGCGCTGCCGAGTCGGTGTAATGCTCAGAGGTCTTATAAGCTTCTCGGTGATCCTCTCGAAGCTCTTTGTTTGCCGCCTCGACTAGACTCTGAATGTCAATTTCGCTCCGATATTTCATTGACTGGCGCGGTTCGAACTCAACCCCAGCAAACGGCAACGGATCAGGTAACACCATGTGACCGTGACTTCGGATCACTGGGTTGCAGGTTCGAGCCCTGTCGGGTGCAATTTGTTGTCTGCCTTACCGGATCCCGCCCGGAAAAGCGGCCCTGGAACTCGGAACTTGCAAGTCATACCCTGATGAACGGATGCGGCGTTCCTAGCTTGTTTCGCAAGGATTCTAGCGTGTCCAGCGCGGCTTCCTCGAGCAGCACGACTACCGTGCCACCGCTACCTCCGCCGCTAATACGCGCGCCGTATAAGCCTTTGTCAGGCCCCAACTCCATGATTGCTGAAACCATTTCATCGGTCTCAGGGGAGCCCAGGCCCATTCGGCTGTAGCCCTCATGGGATTGCAGGAGCAGCCTGCCAACCAGCTCTAGCGATTCGCGACGTCTCCGATCCGGACCGTCCAAATTCTCAATCCCCCGAAGAATCCCCGTCGCAAGCTGGACGCGGTCCGATTCTTCAACCGGGAACGTCGTAGCTGCTTTTACCGGATAGTTCCGGCCCAGTGCCTCGCTTCCTGCAGCCCGCGCGCAGTCCAATTTCGGAAGCGCGGTCAATGGATCATCGTGCGAGCCATACCTGGTTACAAATTCTTGCCCCGTGAGGGTGCTCGGCAGCCGCGGAGCAACCTGAAGAAATTCGGACATCGGCAACTCGCTTAAGTGAGTTAGGGTTCGGCGGAGCGCTTCCTCGACTATTTTCTTTCCCATGAACGCACCGCAGCGTGCGGTCGCGTACGGAGAGGCGCCGACGTCGTGTTTTACTCCACTCGGCCAACCGACAACGGCGACTCCCCGGGGCAGTCTGACTGGATCCGCCAACAGGTCCGGGCGGCAGAGGATCGGCAAGAGAGCGGATGCCTGTCCATACGCGGCAGTGAGCTGATCCATGAGCCCGCAAGGCGCGCCAACCACTTCGTTTTCCGCTTGCTGGGCAAACCGCGCCAACTCGGTTCCAGACCACGCGATTTTTTTCAACTCGCCGAAGGCACGGAGGGTTGCCACTTCAATCGCAGCGCTGCTGCTGACTCCCATGCCCAGCGGAACGTCGGACTCAACGCGAATTGCCCAGGATTCCTGGCAGAGAGCCGGCCAGCGCCCATGATGGATCAGCACGACAAGACAACCGATCACGTACCGGCCCCAGGTCGGAACCATTGCTTCGTCCAAGACGTGGCGCGCCTCAGCCAGGCTATCGACTGCAGCGGAGCAAATTTCCCGCATTGTCTTTCGGGCTAGCACAAACCGTCCCGCTTGCTCGGAAGAAAACAACCACTCGGTCCCCGGCCCAATAGAGACGGTTGCCTGTCCATCGATTGGGGTCTCCAGCACCCAGGCGCCGCTGTAATCAGCGACACCGCCGAGAAAGTCTATGCGCCCTGGGGCCCGGCCTTGGGCTATCGGATTTTCAGGCATTTTAGGTTAGTAAATTGGGCTGAAAAACCGTGGCGGCTCAGGCGGAGCTTGGCCCTACCCATGACGTTTCCTTGGCACATCATCGGTAGGGCGAGCCTCCTGGCGGAGCCGCATTCGGGGTGAAGTTGCTCTTTTAGCGGAATCCAAAGTCATAAATATTGACCCAATTTCTGAAGTTTCGGCGGCCGAACCAGCCGCCCTACAACTCAATTCCAGGAATTGGGATTAAGGGGCCAGAATGACGGGAGGCTGGGCAGATGAAATTCACAGGCTAAGCACTTCCTTCAGAACGTGTTGAAATACTGGGCGGATCCAGTCAGCCAGGTCGCGATTGGCAAAAGCAACCCAGGCAACTGGGGAAGTAGTATCCAACGGTGCATCGAGCGGGCCGCCGAACGGTTTCTCCACCGGTATCCCAAGCTCCGTCAATACCAGGTTTGAGCTGACGTCGTAGGGATGACAACAAAGCGCAGACTCGATTCCAAGCGCTTCGAAGACGAGCGGCCGAATGTCTGCGATCATGCGATCGTGCCCGGATAGGATTTCGTAAAACTGGCCGCCGGTGCAGATATATTGATCCTCAAAAATCACGCTCTCTTTTCCAGCGGAGACAAGCCCGAGCGAACTCCAGAGCCTTTCCTCGACAGTCGCCGTAAGTGCCTTTCCGACCGGAAAAAAGCGGCTGATATAAGCAAACCCGTGCGACACATCCGTCGCCCGCGAAGGCCGCAAATTCAGGGGTTTGACCTCACTGGTAAACAAGTTCATGGACTCACAAACCACTCCCTGGTTTCGAACTGCTGAGACGCTGTCGGTTCGCCATTGTCGTGTCGTGGGTAACTCAACCATCGCAGCAACCGAGACATCGGTCAGCTTTGTCTCCGGTCCCCTTTGCGACGCCACACCGGCCAAAAACCAAGCGGACCGTTTGTCATACATAATCCCGCGCGTGCCGTCGATTGGATCTAGAATGCACTTGCATACCGTCCGGTCAACCGGCGTCCCGTCGGGGATCGTAACTGGATGGTCCGGCTCAATGCCCTCCATCACCAATTCAACGGGCAACTCCGGCGGCCAATGCTGGATAAACCAGGATTCAATTGCTTCCTCACTCACGCGATCAATCTCGTAGATTGTATCAGCCGCGCTTTCGCGCGAAACCGCTGAGAGTGAACCCGGATGAACGGAGGCCGTCTGGCGCGCGGCGATTAACCGTTCGCGCACGTGAGCTCCTAGCTCGAGAAGGAGTAGTCGGATTCGTTCGGGGTTGAAAGACATGGAGGCGTTCGGCGTTTGGCGTTTGGCGTTGATTGGCGGCTGGCTCAGCCGCCGGGACAACCGGGTCCTTGCGGCGCCTGACCCAGGCGCCCTACAGCATCGCCGCTTGTCAGGGTCCTGCGATTAGTCGCGCGGTACAGGATTTTCGACACCGCTTTTAATTCGGCCGCTTTCGCGTCTGGATCGGACTCGTTTGTCATTGAACCTCCGCCAATTTCCGGACCCGCCAGGTACTTCATTGTATCCGGCTTACGCAGTGGCGGATGATACTCGAGGTGGAACGGATAGAATATGTAGTCCCGTCCATCGGTTGGCGCCTGATGGATCGCCATGACGTAAGGCATCGGCATCTGCCATAAGTTATCGTAGCGAATAGCGACCTCGATCATCTGTTCAGCGAGGCTCCGCCGCCGCTCAGCATCCAGGTCACTAAGTGAAGCGGTTGGCTGCTTCGGCAGAATGTAAACTTCGTAGGCATACCGTGCGAACCAGGGGACGCAGGCCAGAAAGTGGCGGTTCTGGGAGATCACGCGAGAACTTTCGGCTTCTCGTTGCCATATTGCCTGACCCAATAGCTGGCCGGTTTTACGAAAATAATTGCTGGAGCTGACCACTTCGCGTTCGGTAATTCCGTAAAGCATGGAGCTGGCATAGATCTGGCAGTGCGGGTGAGGATTGGAAGTGCCAACCAGCGTTCCCTTGTTCTCGAAGATCAGGACATGGTTTACCTCGGGGCGAGATCCAAGTTCCTTGTACCGTTCACCCCAGAGTTGCACCACCTCGACCGCTTCCGCGGGTGAGAGATCGGCAAAGGTACGGCTATGGTCAGGATGATAGCAAACCACTTCGGCGGTGCCGAGCGCCGCTCGACGCCGGTAGAGTAAGCCGGCGTCTGGTTTGATCTCTGGAACCTCGCCGGGCGGGCCAAAGCAGGGCAGATCATTGGTGAACCAGTACGTTCCGGTATATCTGGGATTCTGACCATTCAAACGAGCGTTTCCCGGACAAAGCGCGCAGTCGGGATCATAGGCCGGAATCGTCTCGGTCTCGGTCGACTTCGTTTCGCCAAGCCAAGGCCTCCCGCCGCGATGCGAGGTATATAGCACCCACTCTTCCCGTAACGGATGCCAGCGTTGCTCCCAGACAACGTGCTCATTCATAAGAGACAGTAGTTTTAAAGGATCTTTCTAGCGGTTTTCGTCTTAGCGTATCTAGCGAGGGGGTGGCGGAGAAAGATTTTTTTCGGAAGCCAGAAGAATTATTCGCTCTGGTCAGGCATCTCTTCGTCGGGTAATTCGACCGAAGCGTGCGAAGGCGGCTTCCAGCTGCGAATGGGTCGTTTCGGAAAGGCGACCCTACCGGAATTGTCCGGCACGCCGGTTCGAAGGAACACGGGCAAGCTGTTTGGCGCTTAAAATTATGCGCAGTTAGTCATGACATTTCGGGTGAAGTTCAGATGGCCGCGCACAGGAGGGTCGGGAGACCCTTCCGTGGTAGGAGCTTCATTGCGAGCCGCTTGTAGGGCGGCTGGGTCAGCGGCCGGAACTTAACTAGATTTCCAAAGATGGCTGTGTCACACACCTTCAAACATGCTTGCGTTTTGGGGTGACCGCTGCTTAGCGTGTCGTATTTCTCAATCCCCAAAAAAATTGTTATGGCCAGACCTGTTACACTGTTTACCGGCCAATGGGCCGATTTGTCGTTAAGCGAACTTGCTCCAGTGGCAAAAAAGATGGGCTTCGACGGGCTGGAGTTAGCCTGTTGGGGAGATCACTTCGATGTCTACAAAGCCGCCGAGTCAAAGCAGTACTGCCAGGAACGCTGGCGGATCTTGTCTGACAATGGTCTGACTGCGTTCGCGATTTCCAACCACCTCGTTGGTCAGGCGATCTGCGACAACATCGACGAGCGGCATCAGGCGATTCTGCCGCCCCAGGTCTGGGGTGATGGTAAGCCGGAGGGTGTGCGTCAGCGTGCCGCTGAGAATATGAAAACTGCAGCGCAAGCGTGCCGAAATTTTCTCGATGCCAAGCCAAACAAGGAATTGAATTTCCCGGCCGTTGTCATCGGGTTCAGCGGCTCATCGGTCTGGCATGCGTGCTACGCTTTCCCGCCAACCAGCCAGGAATTTCTGCAGAAGGGGTTCGATGATTTCGGTAAGCGTTTTCTCCCGATCCTGGAGGTGTTCGAGAAGCTGAACGTCAATTTCGGTCTCGAAGTGCACCCGACCGAAATCGCGTTTGACATTGGCTCAGCTCATCGTGCGCTGGAAGCGGTTAAGCACCACAAACGATTCGGTTTTAACTATGATCCTTCCCATCTCGGCTATCAGGGTGTGAACTACGTAAAATTTCTCCGCGAGTTTAAGGACCGGATTTATCACGCTCACATGAAAGATGTCTGGTGGGGCCACGGCAATGGCGACGTCGGCGTTTTTGGCGGCCACACCAATTTTGGTGATCATCGCCGGTATTGGGATTTCCGTTCGATCGGTCACGGTGATATCCGTTTCGAGGATATCATTGTCGCGCTGAACGACATCGGATACCGCGGTCCACTCTCGATCGAGTGGGAGGATATCCGGATGGATCGGATCCATGGAGCAACGGAATCGTGCCGTAATGTGAAGTCCTACGATTTCGCGCCGAGCGCTACTGCGTTCGACGCGGCGTTCGAGAAGTAGAAGAAGAGTGTGAGTCTGAGTCTGAGTCTGAGTCTGAGTGTGAGTGTGAGTCTCAGTGCGAGTTAAGAATAGATGCCGGCGAGAAACATGAGTCCCGTTTGCAGTCTCTCGTCCCGAAAAACTCACACTCGCACTCGCACTCGCACTCAGACTCAGACTCGCACTCGCACTCGGTCAGCAATATGAAACGTAAACTAAAGATGGGGATGGTCGGCGGAGGGCGCGACGCCTTTATCGGGGCGGTTCACCGAATGGCTGCCTGGCTTGATGGGAAGATTGACCTCGTGGCAGGCGCATTCTCTTCGAGCGCTGGCAAATCAAAGCAATCGGGCGAAGACCTGGGCCTGAACCCTTCGCGAGTATATAGCGACTACCAAACGATGGCGGCCGAAGAGGCAAAGCTGCCTCCGGCGGAGCGCATTGATTTCGTGTCGATCGTCACGCCGAACTTTGCTCATTTCCCGGTAGCTAAGACGTTTCTCGAAGCCGGGTTCAACGTGGTATGCGACAAGCCGATGACCTACGATCTGGACGAGGCGCTGGAGCTCCGGGACATCGTCAAAAAGAGTGGCAAAGTTTTTGCATTGACCCACAACTACACGGGTTACCCGATGGTGAAGGAGGCTCGTGAAATGGTGCGCCGCGGCGATCTGGGTCAGCTCCTCAAAGTGGTCGCCGAGTACCCGCAGGGCTGGCTGATCAATCCGATCGAGAACTGGCGAACCGATCCCGCGAAGGCAGGCGCCGCCTGTTGCGTCGGCGACATCGGAACCCACGCGGAAAATCTCGGACGGTATATCACTGGGTTAGAAATTGACGAGCTTTGCGCCGACCTCACGACCTTCGTCCCCGGTCGACGTCTCGAGGATGACGCTAATATGCTCCTGCGGTACAAGGTTGGCGCGCGCGGCGTCCTGTACGCCTCTCAGATATCAGTCGGCGATGAGAATAACGTGAATATTCGCGTCTACGGGACCAATGCTTCACTCGAGTGGTATCAAGAACATCCCAACGAGCTCGTCGTAAAGTATCAGGAGGCACCACGAAAAATTTTCAGGCGCGGCAACGCGTACCTGAGCGACGTGGCGAAGCGTTTTACGCGGCTGCCCGCTGGCCATCCGGAAGCGTTCATCGAGGCCTTCGCGAACATTTACCTCGAAGCGGCACGGGCCATCGAGGCCGAGGTCGCCGGACGCCCCATCCCCAAGGACTGTGATTTCCCTAACGTCGACGACGGCGTCATCGGAATGGCTTTCATCGCAGCCGCTGTTGAAAGCGCCAAGAATGGCAGCGTCTGGACGAAGATGAGGCACTAGTTCCGGGTTCCGGGTTCCGAGTTCCAAGTCGGAGGCGAAAATATCTGCGAAGTTGGGAATTGGCTATTGGCTATTGGCTATTGGCTATTGGCTATTCGTGAGGCGCGTCGCGCCTCACGATTCGCAGGCGGATCGGTTGCTTCGATCGCAGGGTGACTGCGGGCCACGGCTCAATTTTCGGCCCAGGCAGGAGCTCAAAGCGCCAATCCCGCAAAAAATGGGCAAGAACGAGCATCAACTCCAACCAGGCAAACCCCTCTCCGATACATTGCCTCGGTCCACCGCCAAACGGGAAAAAAGCGAACTTCGGCAGGCTTGCCCGGAATGCAGGCGTCCAGCGATCTGGCCTGAATTCCTCGGGGTCGGGAAAGAATCGCTTCGAACGATGCATGGCCCAGGGGCTGAGGACGACAAGAGATCTCCTCCTGATACGGACACTCCCTAGGTCATGATCCTCAATAGCCCGCCGGCCGATCGCCCAGGCTGGCGGATACAAGCGCAATGATTCGTGTACAACCCGGCCAAGGGCCGGGAGCCGCTCGAGATCTTATACCCCCGGCGGCGCCGTGCCCAACACCTGCCGTAATTCTTCGTGAACCTTTTCCGCTTCCACACAATGCTGGGCGAGAAGGTAAAGGGTCCAATCCAGAGCGTTTGCGGTCGTTTCGTGACCGGCGAGCAAAATGGTCATCACCTCGTCTTGAAGCTGGTCATCGCTCATCCGGGCCCCCGTTTCCGAGTCCTGCGCCGCGAACAGAAGGGTTAAAAGATCCTCCCTTTGGTCTGTGCCCCGTAGTCCGTCGAGAGGATAAGGCGTCATGGTGGGGTATGATCGATTTCGGTCCTCGATCATTCCGCGAACAAGCTGGCGAAGCTCTCGCCTGGCTTCCGTCGCCCGTCGCATCTTTGGATGACCAAACATTGCAAACAGAGGAGCCAACGGGCTCATCAGCAACGGGAACGAGTTCATCATCGCGTTCATCAATTCGCCCACCCTGCGCGTTTCGGCTTCGACATTCGCGCCGAACAAGGCTTCACCGACAATCATCAAGGTAAGGCCGGCCATCTGCCCGGTTACATCGATCTCCTGCCGGTCGCTCCACGCGCTGGCGAGGTGCGATGCGCGGTTGATCATAATTTTGGCATAGGTCACCAAGCTCTTGTGATGAAAGACGGGCTGAATGATCCGCCGTTGGCGCCGATGAAACTCTCCCTCGCTGGTCAGCAACCCATTCCCCAAAAAGGGGCGGATGCGCTGCAGGCCGCGTCCTTTCTGGAACTTCGCACTGTGGGTGACGAGCACTTCCTTCACCAGCTCAGGCTCGTTGACAAAGTAGATATTCCCTACCGGCGATCCCAAACGAGTTATGGGGTCTTCCTTCGTGGCCAACCGGGAAAGAAGATTCAATGGATCCCGCGACAGGGAATAGAATGTTCTGCCCGGAACGCGGAAGGCGGACCTGAGGAGCGAGACAGGGTTGGAATTCATGCCAGATAAATTGGATCGCCCGGCGTTGAGGTTCCGGTTAAAAGCAACTAGGTCGAATGGCGCGAAGGCGAGGTGGAAGTAAGGTTGGTTTATGGTTACCGCGTGGGAATCAATGTTAGCTTTGTAGGGCGGCTGGCTCAGCCGCCGGCCAAGCGCACCAGGTTTGCCGGCGCCTGAGCTGGGCGCCCTACAAAGGTTCGCGCCATTCGGTGCACCATCCATGTCACAGTTGTGAATTTCCAAAATTTTCTAAGGCTCTCTGAACAGGAATCACTTTTCCTTGGTTCGGCCTGCTTGCTCTACGCGATCGGCCTATTCGCCGGGCGGTTCTTCAAGCGCCGCTCGAGGATCGCGCTGGGGTGGACATACCAGTTGTTCATCGTCACGTTCGCGGTCTACGCGAGCGCAAAGTTGCTGCGGATCGACTTCGCGGGTCGAAAGGAGATCGGATTCCTCGCTATGGTCGCCGCAGCGTTTCCAATCAACGCGGTCCTCGACCGGTTTTTTTGGTCGCTTTACGGTTACCCGGGCGAAAGATCCCGGATTCCGACGTTTCTGCCACAGGTTGTAGCCCTGATGCTCGTCATTTTCGCTGCCTTCTTTGGGTTCGCGGTTTTCTATCACGTGACGATTACGGGGTTATTGGCCAGCTCCGGCGTGATCGCAATCATTATCGGACTCGCCTTGCAGGATACTCTGGGAAACATTTTTGCCGGATTTGGTATTCAAGCCGGACGAACGTTTAAGGTCGGTGATTGGCTTCTCCTTGACGGTCAGCACGTAGAGGTCGTCGAGCTCAACTGGCGCTCCACGAGGTTCCGCAACAACGACGAGGCAAGTTTCAATATCCCAAACAGTCAGCTAGCCAAGGCAACAATCGTCAATCTGTACTATCCAACCCCGGTCCACGCGATGCGGGTAAAGGTCGGTGTCGAGTATCGGGTACCTCCTAACGAGGTGAAGGAGGCGCTCTTCAAAGCTGCGGTGTCGGTCAGGGGCGTTCTGGCCGAACCGGCTCCTCAAGCTTTTCTGATGGCTTTCGACGAGTCATCGATCAATTACGAGCTAAAGTTCTGGCTCAAGGACGGACGACGTTATCCACAGATTATCGATGGTATCCGGACGAATTGCTGGTACGAATTCGCCCGGCGCGGGATCTCGTTTGCTTATCCGGTACGAATCATCGAGCAAACGGGACCGCGGACCCTGGATCAAGACCGGAAGGCGGAGTTGCTCAGGCAGCAGCCGCTCTTTGCCGCTCTCGATGAAGCACAGATTGAACGCCTCGCGCAAAGCGCCAAACGAATCCGTTTTGGCAAGGGGGAAACGATCATCCATCAAGGGGAACCGGGCGAGTCGATGTTTATTCTGGCGAGAGGATTCGCTGAGGTATTCGTGCTGAAGGATGGGCAGCCGCTTCGGGTGGGCCTCGTTCAGCCAGGAGAAAACTTTGGCGAGGTCTCCCTTCTAACCGGCCAACATCGGACTGCCACGGTCACCGCTCAGACGGACTGTGAAATCCTCGAGATCCAGAAGGCGGCAATGGCCGCTTTGCTTCATGAGCATCCCCAACTCGCGGAGCAATTGAGCGAGACGCTCGCTGCGCGGCGGCTGGCAACGAAAGGCGAGCTGGAGCGGTTCGAAATTGAGACCGCTGAGACCACTTCTGTCCGAACGAAAGAGGGCGTGCTTGCGCGGCTTCGACTATTTTTCGAATTGTGACCGACGAAGAGTACATGCGTCTGGCGCTCAATGAGGCTCGGAAGGGGCTTGGAAAAACGAGCCCAAACCCGGCAGTTGGCGCGTTGATCGTTCAGAATGGACGCGTCCTCGCAAAAGGCTACCACCGACGGGCAGGTCTCCCTCATGGCGAAATCGAGGCGCTGGGCCGGTTGCCGACTAGCAATGCGGCTGAAGGCGCAACGCTCTTTGTAACCCTCGAGCCCTGCTCAACTCATGGCCGTACACCGCCCTGCACCGAAGCAATTGCCGCGGCAGGTCTCGCTCGGGTAGTTGTTGGAGCAATCGATCCGAATCCGCGCCACCAGGGTCGCGGTGTACGTTGGCTTCGCCGGGTGGGTGTTTCAGTAAGAACAGGAGTGCTGGCCAAGGAGTGCGCGGACCTCAACGTCGGCTACAACAAGTGGATCATGACCGGACGGCCGTGGCTTATCGCCAAAGTAGCCCAGTCATTAGATGGTCATCTGACCCGGACCCCGGGGGAACCCCAGTGGCTCACGAATGAGCGATCGCGCGACCTTGTCCATCGCCTTCGTGCCACGGTCGACGCGATTCTCGTCGGCGCGGAAACAATTCGCACCGATGACCCCCAGCTTACAGTGCGCAAAGGCCGCTTAAGGGAACAACCTTGGCGGGTGATTGTGACTCGATCCGGAAGACTCCCGGCAAACGCGCGAGTCTTCACCGACCAACATCGGAATCGGACTTTGGTCTATCACAAACCGGACTGGGATACGCTCCTGTCGGACCTCGGGCAGCGTGGCGTAACCAGGTTCCTGGTTGAAGGCGGCGGGGACGTGCTCGGGCAATTACTGGACGGCAATTTCATTGACGAAGTCTGGTGTTTTTTCGCTCCGTTGTTGACCGGTGGAGACAAACCGAGCTTCGGCGGGACGGGCGTGCAAACAAACGAAGACGCCATCGAGTTGGCTGATGTCCGCTTCCGGCGGATCGGCAGCGATTTCCTGGTCATCGGAAAAATAAAGAGGCAGGAGCAATGGTACCAGCGCCCGGTTTTGTAGGGCGGCAGGCTCTGCCGCTGGGACAATCCGCGCTCATCATGTAGGATCGGTCCAGAGGAACTTTCGGTCCTCAGAACCTACAGGCTGGAAGACTATGCTGCTTTCAGAGCGGTTGGCTGTCTTGGCGGCAGAGCCTGCCGC
>JBAUZZ010000520.1:0-36004 GCA_049585495.1 Chthoniobacterales bacterium
TTGGCCTTTCCCTGAATTCCTCCGCGAAGCGGAGTTTTAGGAGCCTGTCTAGAGGGCGGAAGCTTTTCGGATTAGACGCGCAAACTGCCGCTCAGCTCGCTTTCAAATCCGACAGGCTCCTGGGCTGCAAGGCCCAGGTAACGCCCACAAAAACGAGCGGGAGCGCTGTCAGCGCCTAAGAACTCGGTGATCCAACGCAAGCCAGGAGGACTCGCCGAAACGGCCTGCGACGGGGTAAAGATCAACACGGTTCGTGCGAACGAGGGATTCTTCCGCGCTTTCAGCGCTCGCGTTTCTGTTTATCGGGTACCTGGGCCTTGCAGCCCAGGCTTTAATCTCTTGGCCCCTTCAGCGCTGCGACCAAGCATGACGAAAGGTTCCGCCGGCCGTGACAACTGGACGTCAGGTTGGAGAACCCACCTCGGACCGAAGCCCGCAGTCGTCGTGAGATTATCCAGTTTCCAAAATTGCCTTGGAGGGCGACGCTCCCGACTTCGTAGGGCCTGCGTCGCGGCCGGAATTGGATGGTTCGTACACTACGGCAGGCTTTCCCGATCCAGAGAGCGCGCCGTAGTCCGCGGAGGCGGAATGCGGTTCGCCAGGAGCTCTCCCTACCACTTGCGTGCCAGGGACATATCGTCCGGTAGGGCCAAGCTCCTGCTGAGCCGCCGGAATTTGGCTTTAGTCTGATCGCGCCTTCAGCGCTCCGACCAGCCATGATCGAAAGGGTTCCGCCGGCCGTCGTCCCCGCAACTTCGGAACTTAGTTAGATTCAAAGCTCGATGTCGGAGTTTTCGTAAACGCCTGGCTGAATCAGCTTCGGCCTCTCATCACGATTGATGAACGTAACGTCGCCGATGATTTTGACGCCTGTCGAAAAACGGACTCGCCCTTCGACCGCGACACTCCGGCACAGTGCAAGGGATGGCACCCCTTGGGCAACGAGCTCTTCAAATCGATCCGCGATTTTGTAGTATTCGTCGAGTTTGATGATAGGCGGCGCACCCTGCCTGTCCGCTCGGAGCACCAAGCGGAATTCCGCATCGAGCTCATATGCATCCGATCGCATGGCCAGCAGGTCGCTGGTGGTCTTTACCGGTGCAAAACGACTGCGCGGCACTTCAATCGCCCGGGCGTCCGCAAAGCATTCGATTGCCGCTCCCATTGCCGTCTCCAATTGATAGACCTTGGGAGAAAGCTTGTCTCGCGGGTCCACCGTCTTGATGTTTTGAATTACAGGCAAAGGGAGCAATCCCTCCCCTTCTGCCAGCGCTTTGTCAAGTGCATCGAGTCGCACCCAAAGCGTGTTCGTGTTGAAGAAGCGGTGCCGTTCGATGTTCTGAAACGCTTCCATGTCCGCCGCCGGACATTGCGCAGACTCCCTGAGGAGCAGCCGTTTATCCGTTTTTCGCGTCGCGACGTGCCCCCCCTTTCGGTCCACAGGCGTTCGCCGGGTCACTTCCATCTGGAACGGAGCCCCGGAGTCCACGAAAAAAGCAAGCAGACGAAGATCCAACGTGGCGCCCAAATTGTCCGAATTTGAGACGAAGAGGTACTTTTTCCCTGCCGCCAGGAAACGCTTTAAGAGACCCGAGCCGAGCAGGGAAGGGTAAATATCGCCGTGGCCGGGCGGACACCATTCGAGCTGCCGATTGGCCGGCCACTCGATTGGCTCCAACGTGCTCGCCTCAATCTTCGGGACCTTGCTTTGGAGCAACTCCATTCGGTTTGGGTCGCCCAGCTCCGGATACTTTTTGAGTGCGGATCTGGTATCGGCGCTCGTGCTGAAGCTGTTCATGAAGTACAGCTCCAGGTTGTTGGAAATTTGGGAGCGCTGGGATTCGAATTGACGGACGATAATGTCCAAGAAACTCAAATCACCCCTGACTTGTAATAAGCTCTTCGCTTTGTCCAGGCCCATGCTGGTGCCCAGACCCCCATTCAGCTTAAGAATCACAGT
Source organism: Chthoniobacterales bacterium (assembly GCA_049585495.1). Classification (GTDB taxonomy): domain Bacteria; phylum Verrucomicrobiota; class Verrucomicrobiia; order Chthoniobacterales; family JAFAMB01; genus JBAUZZ01. The sequence continues at coordinate 1,961 of JBAUZZ010000520.1, forward strand.
TTGGCCGGCGAGTCGGTCTATTCCGCTCGAAAAAGAATGATCATCGACTGAAGGGAGATCCGATACAGGAGTGATCGAATTCTCCGGAATTAACCCGGCCTCATTCCGGGCTAGTTGCTGGTACTGATGTAAAAAGGCCCGTTGTGCCGCCGCACTCAGCCCCGCCTTCTCCATCTTTGATCGAATTAAGGAAATCGCGTCCGCCATGTGTGTCTAACAAAATCAGGAAACGCCGGGCAGCCAGTATTAAATGCCAGTCGTTCCTAGCCCTAAGATTCGTATCGGCGTGTCGGCGTGTCGGCGTTTATATAGGAATTAAGAACCTATGAGAGCATCGCATTAGTTAATTCCCTAACGGCTGAACCCGCGGGCCAAAGATCCCGTGCCTGGCGATCCGCTACTGAAGAGCTTCGACGCCGATACGCCGACACGCCGTTACGCCGATACGAATCGCGGAACGCCACACTGCCACCGCCATTCATTATGTGCTACGGTTTGGATTGAATGAAGAGCGTGTGGGTGCTGACTGTAGTCATTTTCGCTGATCTGACGATCGGCATCGGGATTCTGACTTCGAGCCCCGAATCGAATTCCGGTGACAACCTGGGGCGGAGTACACTGGTGTTCAGCCGGGCGCTACAGTTGGTTCGCCAGGACTACGTTGATGAGAATAAGGTTTCCTATCAGCGGTTGATCTATTCTGCACTGCACGGCATGGTCGAAAAACTGGATCCGCACAGTCAGTTCGTTGAACCTTCCGATTTCAAGGAGGAGCTAAGGGAAAATCGCGGAGAGATGAGCGGCCTTGGGATTGTCCTCTCCCCAATTAGTGGGGTTCTGACAATCGTATCTTCGATCGAGGAGACGCCGGCCGCCAGAGCGGGCATCGCGCCCGGAGATCAGGTCCTCAGTGTCAATGGCACGAGCACCGAGCACAAAAGTTTTGAGGAAGTTGGGCGCCTTTTGCGAGGTGAACCCGGCCAAAGCGTGCAACTGACGATTTACCGCCCAAGCACGAAGCAAACCCTGCAGATCGGGCTCCGGCGGGAGTTTATTAAGATTCCCAGCGTCCGGGACGCGAAGATCCTCGATTCTGCGCAGACCGGGAACTTGAAGATTGGCTATCTGCGGATCACTGAGTTCGTTGAGCCAACCGCGCGAGAGTTGGACAAGGAACTCGCAACGCTCCAGGCGCGAGGAATGCAGGCGCTCGTTCTGGATCTGAGGTTCAACTCGGGCGGACTGGTAAGAAGTGCGGTCGACACCTGTGGCGCTTTCATCCCGCCTAGGACGATGATTGTCTACACCGAAGGAAGAGACACCGCTCAAAATCAGCAATATTTTACGGAGCTGCTGGACAAACCGCGCCCGACATTTCCGCTGGCCGTGCTGGTGAATGGCGAAACCGCGAGCGCGGCCGAGATTGTGGCTGGGGCGTTAAAGGATCTGAAGCGAGCGATTCTGGTCGGTGAGACCACTTTTGGCAAAGGAGTAGTGCAGACTGAAATCGCTCTTCCAGACGGCTCCGCGATTCGCCTTACGACCGCCAAATACTACACCCCGGATAAGCAGGTGATCCAGGGCAAAGGGATTACGCCAGATATCCAATCCATTTTGACGCAGGACGAGGAACGCAACGTGCTTATACAGCGCCGAATCAAATCGGTTTCTCCGGAGGAACAGAACGCAGTCGCCCAATTTCACGATCCCCAACTCGAAAGGGCGATCGACGCGCTGCGGAGCTACGCGATCTTCAGCCAAGGATAGAGTAAAGTCTTGTGCTCGTCCCCCGATCCTCTTCTCTCAAAGGGTTAGCGGCATTCGCGGTTTAGGCTCATCCGCCGCGGCGGATTCGCCCTACCCACATTCCTTAACCTCAAATTCCAAAATTGCCTTGGAGGGCGGCGCTCCGTCGCCGCCGAATTGCGGGATTTGGGTTAAGATTCCGTTGCCTTCTTTTGTGTATAACCTCTTCGCGGGCTTCCGTTTGAAAATGCGTGATTTGACGGACTGAGCGACCGCCGCGAAAAAAATGCAACTACTTTGCAGTCGACAGCAACCCGATCATCCGTAGGGATAACGTGAGTATGAAGAAAATTCGGGTGTGGACGGGGATGCCTTATCCCCTCGGGGCGACATGGACTGGTGACGGCGTCAATTTTGCCATCTACTCTGAAAATGCAACCGGGGTTGATCTCTGCTTGTTCGATCAGCCCCAGGCGGAGCGCGAAACCGTTCGAATTCGAATGATCGAAAACACAGATCACGTTTGGCACGCTTTTATCCCCGAAGTCGGGCCGGGCCAGCTCTACGGGTATAGGATTTACGGTCCTTACCAGCCGGGAGACGGGTATCGATTCAACGCGTCCAAAGTGCTGCTTGATCCCTATGCAAAGGCTATTGCCGGGAAAATCATCTGGGGCCCGGAGATGTTTGGCTACGCGCTCGGTCAGCCGGCGGAAGACTTGAAACGCGATTATCGGGATAACGCCTTTAATGTGCCAAAATGTGTGGTCGTTGATCCGGCTTTCGATTGGCAGGGCGACAAATCGCCGCGCGTCCCGATGGCTGAATCAATCGTCTATGAGGTCCATGTCGTGGGGTTCAGCAAGCTTTGGGAGAAAGTGCCGGAGGACGTTCGCGGCACCTACGCCGGGCTGGCGTCCCCTGCCGGGATCGATTACTTCAAGCGCCTCGGGGTTACCGCTGTCGAGCCCTTGCCGATCCACGAGCATGCCGACGAAGGTTTCCTGCAGGATCGCGGCCTGACAAATTACTGGGGCTACAACACCCTCGGGTTCTTCGCGCCGGAGAGCAGTTATTCCAGCAAAGGCGTACTCGGCGGCCAGGTAGACGATTTCAAAACGATGGTGCGTGAGCTGCATAAGGCAGGCATCGAAGTAATTGTTGATGTCGTCTACAATCATACCGCCGAAGGCAACCACCTCGGGCCGACCCTCTCTTTCAAAGGAATCGACAACGCCGCCTATTACCGGCTGGTTCACGATAACCGGCGCTTTTACATGGACTACAGCGGCTGCGGAAATACGCCCAACACTCAAAACCCGCGTGTACTTCAACTTGTCATTGATAGTTTGCGCTACTGGGTGAATGAAATGCATGTCGATGGATTTCGCTTCGATCTCGCCCCGGCGCTTGGCCGAGAGGAGCATTTTGTCGAAGCTGACTCGGGCTTCTTTGACATTCTTCTCCAGGATCCGATTTTGTCCCAAGTAAAGCTCATTGCTGAACCTTGGGACGTCGGCGAGGGCGGCTACATGGTCGGCAATTTTCCAGTCCCCTGGATGGAATGGAATGGAAAGTACCGGGACTGCGTGCGCCGGTATTGGAAAGGTGACGATGGCATCCTCGCAGAGTTTGCTTACCGGGTGACGGGCAGTCCAGACCTTTACCAACACCGTGGCAGGCGACCTTACGCGAGCATTAACTTTGTCACAGCGCATGATGGCTTCACGCTCAACGACCTCGTCACCTATAACGATAAGCACAACGAGGCGAACGGAGAAGAAAACCGCGACGGTGACAACAATAACAATTCCTGGAATTGCGGGACAGAGGGACCCACAAAAAACGCCGAAATTAACCGGTTGCGCCGGCGCCAGCGCAGGAATTTCCTGGCCACTCTGCTCCTTTCCCAAGGCGTGCCAATGATTAACGCTGGCGATGAATTTGGCAGAAGCCAGAACGGGAATAACAATACCTACTGCCAGGATAACGAACTGACCTGGTTCAAATGGAAATGGGATAAGGACGCAAAACAGCTCTTTGATTTCACGTGCAAACTGATTCAGTTCCGCAAAGACCACCCAGTCTTTCGACGACCAAAATATTTTCTGGGCCGCAGAATCCGGGGATCTGACGTCAAGGACATCATGTGGTTCAATCCGAACGGCGCGGAGATGGAAGAGAAGGATTGGCAAAACGGCTTTGCCAAGTGCTTTGGGCTTTTAGTGAGCGGCGCTACGATCGACGTCCGCGACGCGTACGGCGAGCCCGTTAGGGACCAGGTGTTTCTATGGTTGTGCAACGCACACCATGAACCGCTGACCTTCATTCTCCCGGGCCGGGAAGACATCCGCTGGCAATTGGTGTTGGATACAACTGAAGAGACAGGTTTTGTCAAAGAGGAGAAGATTACAGCTGCCGGCGAAGAGGTGGAACTGACGGAGCGCAGTCTTCAACTGTTGCGTCTGGCAGAGGGCGACGAGTCGTTCGCAAGAGAGGATTCCTGGACAGCGAGGCAGGGCAAGGCCCCATCGAAGGTCCCAACCAGACAGGAAGCTACCCATGCAAAATAGAGTCTTTTCCCAGGGCGCTGAAATTACCGGCTCCGGTGTTTCCTACCGGACGTGGGCGCCTCAAAAAAATAGTGTCTCAGTTGTGGTTTTCGATGCGGAAGGACGGGAGCTACGAGAACTGGCCCTGAAACGAGAACCCGATGGCTATTCGAGCGTGCTGGATCCGGAATCGGTTCCTGGCACGCTCTACAAGTATCGACTGGACGGTCACGCCTTCCCCGACCCGGCTTCGCGATTTCAACCATACGGCGTTCACGGCCCCTCCTTGGTGGTTGATGCAAGCGCCTTCATCTGGACCGACCAGAACTGGCGCCGGCCCGTTCTGCATGACTTGGTCATTTACGAGCTCCACGTCGGCACTTTTACGCCGGAAGGAACCTTCCGGGCGATCATTGAAAAATTCGATCACCTGCACGATCTCGGTGTCAATACGATCGAGCTCATGCCCATCGCCGACTTCCCGGGCCGCTGGAACTGGGGTTACGACGGAGTTTGCGCTTACGCGCCATCACGCGCCTATGGGCAACCGGACGATCTTCGATTTTTGGTTGATGCTGCCCACCGCGCCGGTTTCGCGCTTATCCTGGATGTCGTTTACAATCACTTCGGACCGGACGGAAATTATTTTGGGGCTTACTCCGAGCGTTATTTCAACAAAAACCATCACACGCCCTGGGGTGCCGCGTTCAACGTCGACAGCGAAGATTCTCTGCCGGTGCGCCGTAATTTCGTGGAGAACGCGATCTACTGGATAACGGATTTCCATGTAGACGGGTTTCGGTTAGACGCGACTCATGCCATCCTGGATGATTCTCCCAAGCATCTGGTCCAGGAGATCGCAGAACAGGTCCAGGAACGTGGCGGGCTGGTCATTTGTGAAGACCCGCGCAACGAGCGAAAAATTGTGCTGCCGCGCGACCAGGATGGCTACGGATGCGATGCCGTTTGGGCGGACGACTTTCATCACGTGGTGCGAGTCCAGATGACGAAAGAGAACGAGGGCTACCTTGGATATTTCCACGGGACTATCGAAGAGCTGCTTCAAACGCTGCGGGAAGGCTGGCTGTTTACTGGCCAACTGCAGAAAGACGGCATTCCGAGAGGTACCCTCGGTGCAGATCTTGCCCCGGAGCATTTTGTCCACTGCATTTCGAATCATGACCAGGTCGGGAATCGTGCTTTCGGTGATCGCTTGAATCAGATGGTCAGCCCGGCATCTTATCGCGCAGCGTCCGGACTTTTGCTGGTCTCACCCTATACGCCCATGCTTTTCATGGGCCAGGAGTGGGCGGCTTCTTCGCCCTTTTGCTATTTTACCGACCACGAGCCTCAGCTGGGCCGAAATATCACCAAAGGAAGAAGAAAGGAGTTCGCTCAGTTCTCAGAGTTTCGAGATCCGAACCAGCGGAGAAGGATTCCGGACCCGCAAGCGGAGTCAACCTTCCGAAAATCAAAACTACATTGGCGCGAATTGAAAAACGCAGCTTCGAGCTCAATCCTTCGTCTCTACCGCGACTTTCTCCGTTTCCGTTTTCAGCGGCTGCAAGTGCGGCGCCGAGGGACCTGGGTGGTTGATCAAGTCGCTGATTCGACAATCGCCATTCGTTATTCGCCACCGGAAGCGCCTGGGCTGCTGATCTTGGCTCAGCTCGTTCCTGCACAGACCGTCTTAAGTCTCGATCGCGATATTTTGCGGCTGGGAGGAGATCTTACCTGGGCACTCGCGCTCTCTTCCAATGCCCCGGATTATGGAGGTGAGCGGCAGGCAAATTTCGACCCGGAGAAAAAGCAGTTTCTATTGACCGAACCTGAAGTGGCGGCGTTCGTTGAGCATCCCCGCACACCTGATTAAAAGGGGGGTTGAGTCTGGGTTCTGGGTTTTGGCTTTTGAGTTTTGAGTTTTGAGTTTTGAGAGGAGGCAAGTATCAGCAATGGCATCTCTAGCACGCATACCAACCGGCACCTATCGCCTGCAATTCGGCAGACAATTCACCTTCAAGAGCGCACTCGAAACTATTCCCTATCTGGAAGAGCTCGGGATCAGTGACATCTACAGTTCACCATTCTTTCGCTCTCGCCTCGGCAGCGATCATGGCTACGACGTCACAAACCACAACGAGCTGAATCCCGAGATTGGTTCCCGCGCGGACTTTGACGCCATGGTCGCTGCGCTAAAGGAGCGAAACATGGGGCAGATCGTCGACTTTGTTCCCAATCACATGGGAATCACGGACCCGAACAACAATTGGTGGATGGATGTTCTCGAGAACGGACCAAGCTCGACCTTTGCTCCGTTTTTCGACATTGATTGGGATCCGCTCAAAGAGCAGTTGCAGAATAAGGTCTTGCTGCCAGTCCTCGGGGACCAATATGGACAGGTGTTGGAGCGGGGCGAGTTCCATATCGAGTTTAAGGAAGGCGCATTCTTCGTCACCTACTACGACTGGGTTTTTCCTCTGAATCCACGGACCTATCATTTCATTCTCCGGGTCGCTGTCGAGAAGCTCGGCAGATACAACGATGAAGATATGTATCTTGATTTGGAGAGCATTCTCACCGCGCTCGAATACCTCCCGCAGAGGACTGACACCGGAGAGGACAAAGTGCGGGAACGTGCCCGCGAGAAAGAGGCGGTAAAACGCCGAATTTCCAGGTTGTGTACCGAGTGCCCGCAGGTGCGCGATGCGATCGAGGCGGCAATCAACCAACTGGAAGGCAAAGTCGGGAATGCTCATTCTTTCGATCGACTGGACGAACTACTTAGCGCCCAGGCTTATCGGCTCAGCTATTGGCGAGTCGCTGCCGAAGAGATCAATTATCGGCGGTTTTTCGATGTGAATGAGCTGGCCTGCATCCGGGTCGAAAATCCCATCGTGTTCGAGACGATTCACCAGCTGCTCCTTCAGCTTCTGCATTCCGGTAGCGTCACTGGAGTTCGAATTGACCACGTTGACGGTCTGCAGAATCCGAAACAGTACTTACAAGCGCTGCAGCAATCCTATTCTGGCCCCGCCGGCACGGTAGGGGAACCAGATTCCCTCGACAGCACCGAAGGTCTTTATTTGATCGTCGAAAAAATCCTGGCGGAGGATGAAAAGTTTAGAACCGATTGGCCGGCCCAAGGAACGACCGGCTACGACTTTGCCTCTGACGTCACGCAAATGCTGGTCGATGCCGCGAATGGGGATTCATTCTCGCGGATTTACCGGAACTTTATCGATCGTTACGTTCATTTCGACTCGCTGGTCTATGAAAAGAAAAAGCTGGTCATGGACGTCGCTCTCGCGAGTGATATCGAAACGCTAGGCCATATGCTCAGCGAGTTAGCGGAACGTGATCGGCTCCACCGCGACTTCACCCTGGACTCACTCAGCACGGTCGTGAGGGAACTCATTGCCTGCTTTCCCGTTTACCGCACGTATATCACCGAAGAAACTGGGGTCTCCGAGAGCGATCGTCAGGTCATTCTCCGCGCAAATCGCGCCGCCAAGCGAAGGAATCTGGCGATCGACCCGTCGACATTCGATTTTCTTCGGGACATTCTGTTGCTTGAGAAATTCGAGAACTTCGACGAAGCGACCCGCCAGAAACAGATCCAGTTTGTTCTCAAATTTCAACAATGCACCGGCCCGATCATGGCGAAGGGCTTCGAGGACACCGCGTTTTACATCTTCAATCGCCTGGCTGGTTTGAACGAGGTTGGTGGTAATCCGAAGCAATTCGGCATCACCGTCCAGCGCTTTCACGAACGGAATCGTGCCCGCTTGGCCGAAACACCTGATACTCTGCTAACGACCACTACCCATGACACGAAGCGGAGCGAGGATGTTCGGGCGCGTATTGCGGTCCTGAGTGAAATCCCGGATGAATGGGAAACTTCGCTCCTCAGTTGGCGGAAAGTGAATGCAAAGCTGAAGACCGAAATCGAAGGAGAACCCGCTCCGAGCGCGAATGAAGAATACTTGCTGTACCAAACACTGCTCGGCACCTGGCCTCTGTCCGAAGAGGAAGCGAACGACATCTATGTGGGTCGAATCCGGCAATACATGCTCAAGGCAATTAAAGAAGCCAAGGTTAACAGCAGCTGGATCCAGCCAAATGAAGATTGGGAGAAGGCTGTCAATGAATTTATCAGCCATATTCTGGCGCCGGAACATGCCTTTCGCACGGTTTTCGTTGAAACCGCCCGGAAAGTGGCTTGGCATGGGATGCTGAATTCCCTTTCCCAAACTATCCTCAAACTCACCTGTCCCGGAGTTCCCGATTTCTACCAGGGCACCGAACTGTGGGATTTCAGCTTGGTTGATCCGGACAATCGGCGGCCGGTCGACTTTCAGAGGCGGCAGCAGGCGCTTGAACAAGTTCAGAAGGCGTCTGTTGACGAGCTGTTTCAACACTGGCCCGACGGTCTGATCAAGCTTTTCGTTACGACGAGGCTGTTAAGACTCCGCCGACGGGAACCAGTGCTGTTCCAGAAGGGAAGCTACGCTTCGGTTTACGCCAATGGCCTGGCCAGCAATTCGTGCGTCTCTTTTTTGCGCAGGCATGAAGAAAAACGAATCCTGGTCGTTGTCCCTCGCCTGACAACTCGGCTTGGCGAACCGAGCGCACCCATTGATTGGAAAGATTCGCAGTTACTCATTGATGAATCGATTCCCGACCTGCGCGATCTCTTTGGCGAAAGGAAATTGACGGGTGGCTCCGATACGATCCCTCTCAAGAGCCTGGGCAGTTTCCCCTTCGCGGTGTTTCATAATCTTGAGCAGGGCTGAAGGCGCAGCCACAGGCCTGGTAGGGTCAGCTCTCCCGATCCGGAAGGGCGCGCCGTAGCTCTGCGGAGGCAGCCGTCGCCGCCGAATTTCGAAATTTGAGCCCAAAATGCGCGAATCGGAGCCTGTTTTGCAGTACAATCCATTATCTGGTTTTACTTTCATGCTAGTGCGCCGATTGACGCCTCCTCATTGGCTCAAGGCCGTAAGCAATGTGCTTATGCCCTTTCCAAGAGATGATCGCTACCTCGTCGGCGTATCCGGCGGTGTCGACTCCCGCGTTCTGCTGCACGTTCTACTACAGCTTGGTTTCAAAGATCTGGTCGTATGCCACCTCGATCACAATCTCAGGGGAACGGAAAGCCAGGCAGACGCTGCCTTTGTCAGGCGATTCAGCGAGCGCAGCGGACTCACCTTTTACACCCAACGAGTTACCGAGTGGCCGGATGATATCTCTGTGGAAGCGGCCGGGCGCGAGGCGCGCTGGCAGCTCTTCGCGGCGGCTAGCGAGACATACTCCGCCAACGGCGTTTTTCTCGCCCATCATGCCGATGACCAGGTGGAGACCTTCCTTTTCAATCTTTTCCGCGGCACAGCTTCCTACAGCAATGCCGGAATGAAGTTCCTAACCACGATAGAGATTGCGACTCGAAAGCTGTCGCTGATTCGGCCGCTGCTGTCGGTCTGGAAAAGCGAACTGCTCGAGTTCGCCCAAGTCAACCATCTCAAGTTCCGGGAAGACTCTTCGAATGCCAGCCGGGTTTACTCGCGCAACAGGGTGCGCCACGAGTTGATTCCTAAGATCGAAGCAGTTTTCCAGCGACCCGTCAGGAAAAGTGTGCTGAGAATATGCGCGATCACGCAGGACGAAGAAGACTTTATTCAGTCACACGTCCCCGATATTTGGCTGGAAAAAGAACTGCTAGTAAAGGCGCTTCGCGCACTGCCTCCTGCCCTGCAGCGACGAGTAGTATACCGTTGGCTTGTCCGGCACGAAATTCCAGACGTCGGCTTTAACGATGTGGAGGCGATTCGCTCCCTCCTCACCCAAGCGCGTCCAGCCAAGATTAACCTGCCGGGCGCGGCCTTCTGCCGGCGCAAATCCGGCAAACTCTTCCTTCAATTTACGTAGGTTCGCCACGGATTCAGTTCCCTTGAGAGAAGCCGACAGCCATTTGCCTTAGCTCCTGCTTCCGCTCGAATGGTAGCTCCTGCCAGCGTACGCCTTCAATCGCGCCTTCGAGCGCCAAGAGGCTGTTCATGCAGTCGCGGAACCCGGCGCGCACCAACCGCTGCCAGGCGGCCATGGCGCCGACGCGGAGTAATTCTTCGGCTGTGGCGATTCCGACTTTTTTGAGTTGAGCTGCTAATTCCGGATCGACATTTGGGAGGGATTCAATCGGTTTAGGCATACGAATAGAGAAAGCGCACCCGATTGCGCTGAGAATGCCCAATTGCGCGACCTATCGAATGCATACACACCAGAGCGAGTCAGCCTCTTAGACCCTGAGACGGCCCGCTAGATGGCGTACTCTAGACTCAACCGGGTCGTGTTGCAATACTCGATGATGGGACCCGACCCGAACTGGCGATGCCCAGATGCCCTTTTGAGACCAAATTCCGAAATTTCCCTTGGAGGGCGGCGCTACGTCGCCGCCGAATTTCGGGATTTGAGGGGGCGGCGCCCGGTGGGTCTGTTTCCGGGATTCAAACCACGGTCGTTCCGGAGAAACGGCCCTACCAATACGGAAGCCGCAAGCTGGACAGGGTCAGCTCTCCCGCCTGCGGCGAGGCAAGCCGAGCGGACCGCCACGCTTAACGAAAAATGGACAAACTGCCGTCGCTAACCAAGCCGATAAACAATCCGCGCTTTCGCCAGATCATAGGGAGACATCTCCAACTTAACGCGGTCGCCCGTGGTAAGACGGATAAAGCGCTTTCTCATTTTCCCCGAGATGTGAGCGAGCACATGATGCTGGTTCGCCAGCTCCACCCGGAACATCGTCCCAGGTAAAACGCTGACGATTTTCCCTTCGGTTTCGATCGTACTGTCTGCGGCCATAGTGGTTAGAAATTCCGGCTGGTGACTGTTTGCAACTAGCGGCGCGCCTTCGGGAAAATCGGGTTCCAAAATCACCATTGAGTCAGAACCCGACTGACGATCCATTAAGCAGCCTACCAAAACAAACGGACCACCAGTATCCGTCTTCTTGACCATAAAGCAAGCGAAACGGTCTCGAGCATGGTTAACGCGCGTGTGAGCGCGAACCCTGCGCTTGCACCTCAGGAAATCGCTCAGTTTGTGCTATCGTTCTCGCATTCCCTGATGAGGTTTCTCCCGCTTATCCTGATCATCGCCGCCGTTTGCGGTTGCGCCAGAACCGAGGATGTCAATCGAAGAAAGGCCGGAGAGCAGTGGTATTACTATGGCGACTTGCTCAATTTGTATCACGATGAAAATGCCGGTAGGCCCGTTGCCCTGGTCTGGAGAGAGCAAGTCAACGTCCAAACCGTCGATCGCCCGGCTTTCCAAAAAACGGTCAAAACGCTGATTTCTCAGGGGTACCGCAAGATCGGTTACGTGGCACTTCGCTCCACGCGCCCGATCTACCCGGAAGACGTTACCGGTCTGGCCGCCGACAAAGGTGCGCAGGTCGTGGTAGCCTCTTCCTTTCCCAGCGGTTTAGTCAAAGGACAGGAGCCAATAATCGAGCAAGTTATTACCGGCAAGCTTGGACAGCAGCACTATCTCTTTGGATCTACCGCGGCGAACTGGGTTGATTTGGAGTATTGGTTCCAATTCCTGGGCACTCCAAACGCGTCGAAACTTCGACCACTTCCCCCTGCGCAACCCACTACGTCACCGCCACCCCGCAAGCATAGGTAAATCCGAATCCCAAAATTGGCTGCGGCCTAAAAATCGAATTTATCGATATTGTCCTTGTTGAAAATAAATGGTGGCCCCAGCAGAAACTGGCTGCCGTTGATTAACTTGAGCTTCCCAAGCCGACCCGCATCCAGTTCCGTATCGCCAGGTTTCAGCTTTCCATCGACCACGGCTCGCATCGCGTAAATGGCCGCGTAGCCGAGATCTACCGGATTCCAGAGTATGACCGACTTTACGCAACCGGACTTCACGAAAGGCTTCATTTGATTTGGTGTCGAGAGGCCGGTAACCGCGATCTTGCCGATAAGATTGGCCTGGGTGATCGCATCGGCAGCGCCAGGAAAAGCCACACTAGAAAGGCCAATGATGCCTTTCACTTTAGGATAAGCTTTGACGATCTGACCTGTGGCCTTGAATGCCAGCTGCTGATCTTCCTCGGAAGGCAAAATCGTAACGATGTTCAACTTCAAGCCTTGCGCGGCGATATACTTCTTCATTTCCGCGATCCAGGCGTTCTGGTTAGGTGCTGTCAGGGAGCTGGTCACAATGGCGATATCGGCGTCTTTCCCAACTTCAGCCAGCATCGAATCGATCAACGCTTTTGCTATCCCGTCCGGCGTCGCTTGCTGCACGAACCACTCGCGCGCGTCCGGCTGTGACTCGGCGTCGTAGCCGATCACCCGGATACCAGCCTTCAGCGCCTTGCGGAGCACGGGCGAAATAGCGACCGGATCATTGGAAGCGAATAAGATGCCGTCCACGCCGCGCGAAATAGCGTTGTCGATAAATTCTATCTGCTTCTGAATAGCGGCTTCCGTTGGCGCATCGGTCGTGACTTCAGTTGGCAGACCGTTCTTCGTCAGCTCTGCGGCAGCCTCAGCCTGCCCTTTCGTGGTGGCTGCAAAGTAGCCGATGCCGATGAGTTTTGGCACATCGGCAAGGACGATTTTCTTTCCCTTTAAGTCTTTCGGGTTGGTTGGCTGGCCGCCATCGTACGAACCTTCGGCGCCGAATGCGGTTACAGTGAAGACCGTAAACAGTGGTAGCAGCGCTTTAACTAAGCGCGGAGCTTTGCGTAACTTCATATCTTGGAGGGGGGTCGTTGGTGATACTGCTTGGATTGAATCAGCCAAGCGCCAATCTGCTATCACATTCATCGGTTTCCCGTCACGTCTCAACATTTGATTCGACTGGAAAAAATTGCGGCTGCTCATTCGCCGCGGCTTGGCCCGCCGATGACGCTTCGGAAGCATGTCACTGGTAGGGCGATCCTCCTGGCGAGCCGCATTGCCGGGCAAGATGCTGTGCCTTACCAGAATCGACATTTCATTCAATCAACAAACTTTGTCCTCGCTGACGCGACAAAATGTCTTACTCGTCACATAATTATGAAAAAGCTATTCATTACTCTGAGCATTGCCGGGTTCGGGCTCTTGGTGTTGCCGTCAGGCGGATATCCGCCAACCGGCGGTGCCCAGACAGGCGCGAAGATTCAGCAAGCTCCGCAGACCGCATGGCTCCCAGTTCGGCCACGACAAACTGCTCGTCTGGCCTGGCTACCAGTTCGGCCACGCGGGAGCGCACGCGTTGCATGGTTACCGGTCAGACCGCGAGCGGTCGCAGGTTAAAAGTAAAAGGCTTCGCTCGAGGCAAGTTACTAGGGCTTCCCGCGGGCCGCCGGATGAGCCGATGTCATGTGTAGGCGCAATTTCGTCAGAGGGCTCTCCGCCTTAATGCTGAGAGCCGAGGACGTCTTCCACAAGTCCTGCACCCGAGCGCTACCACCTCCGCGATTCAGGCCAAGGTGCCCGCCCGCATCCGCCCGAGGCGGAAGCGTTGCGGGTGGGGAACCTGGCCCTACCGAATCTTTGGCCCAGCGTTTGGTAAAGACGGAACCACGTCCCAGCGTGAGGTTGGCGGGCTAGCCTTCCCAGGGAAGACCGACATAGTTTTCGGCCAAGGCCGTGGCTGCGGCACGCGAACTCGTGAGGTAATCCAACTCGGCCAGCTGTCGTCGAAGTTCAAAAGCATCGTCCCGATCGAACCGGTGCATCAAACAGGTCATCCACCAGGAAAATCGTTGCGCCTTCCAAACCCGGCGCAAACAGGCTTTAGAATAGGATTCCAGCAGATCAGTCCGGCCCTTGTCGTAGAAATTATCCAGCGCTCGAGTTAAGAACCAGACGTCGCTGACGGCGAGATTCATTCCTTTTGCGCCGGTCGGTGGCACGACATGAGCCGCATCGCCCGCCAGAAATAGTCGACCGTACTGCATCGGCTCAACCGCAAAGCTTCTCATGGCGGTTACCCCTTTCTGGAGGATCTTGCCTCGACGTACCCTCTTGGTACCTGGAAAGGATAAGCGCCGCTCCAGATTCTCCCAGATACGCTCATCGGGCCATTTCGAAAGATCCTCGTCCGGCTTACACTGCAGGTAGAGTCGCGTGATGCTGGGTGAGCGCATGCTGAAAAGGGCAAACCCGTCTTCGTGGTGCGAGTAAATCAGCTCCTCCCAACTGGGAGCGGCTTCGGCCAGGATACCGAGCCAACCGAACGGGTAAGTCTTCTCAAAGATGCTCAACGCCCCGGGCGGAATGCTGGTTCGCGAAACGCCATGAGAACCATCGCAACCCGCCAGCCAATCGCTGATAACCTCCCGATTCTCGTCCTGGTGACGAAAGCGGACACGAGGTTGATTAGTCAAAAGCGCATCAATACAAACATCAGCAACCTCAAACAGAATCTGTCCACCGCTGCTTATTCTTGCGGCAATCAGATCTTTTATGACTTCGTGCTGCCCATAGACGGTAATCGCTTTTCCAGTTAGTTCCGCGAAATTGATTGGATGAATCTCGCCCGAGAACCCTAGGTTAATTCCTTCATGCCGCATCCCTTGTTTTTTCAGCCTTTCCCCCACTCCCGTGTCGCACAGAAGCTGGGTCGTTCCATGTTCGAGCACGCCGGCGCGGACTCTTGATTCGACGTACGACCTACTCCTGGTCTCCAGAACGATTGATTCGATGCGATGCAAAGAAAGCAGATGTGAGAGCAGGAGACCGGCCGGCCCGGCACCGAGAATCGCAACTTGCGTGTGCATGCAGAATTGTGATCAAGTGTTGCTTGCTACCCGCCGGGAATCAGGCAGAGCCCGGCCTATCTCTGGTTTCACTGATCACTTCTTCGGCGGCTCGAATGGCGGCATTGGCAGCGGGTAGTCCGCAGTAGACACCAGACTGAAGCAAGAGCTCGCGAAGTTCCTCCACGGTTACTCCGTTACGGAAGGCCGCCCGAACATGCAGTCGGAATTCCGCCTCGCGATTTAGCGCTACCAACATTGCCAGGGTGATCAGACTGCGCTCTCGTCGAGTCAGGCCGCTTCTTCCCCAAATCTCGCCCCAGGCATAGCGAGTGATCAATTCCTGAAATGGCCCATTGAATTTGTTGACCTGAGCCTGCGCACGATCGACGTGGTCGCTCCCAAGAACCTCTCGTCTGATCCTGAGGCCCTTTTTGTAACGTTTGCTTTCTTCCATTAGTGAAAATCGGGTTCATTGTCGGCAGCCTGCTTCAAAACTCTCTCAATCAGCTCGTTTGCTGCTCCAAGCGCATTTTCGGGGCGGAAAATCTGCTCGAGAGTCGCCTGATCAAGGACGCCCGATACGGTCGGATCCTGCGTCAATACTTGCTGCAAATGGCAATCTTTCTCCCTGGCTCGCTGGCAGGCTAATTTGACGAGCTGTTCGGCCTCTGATCTGCCGATCTCCCTCCCCAGGGTAGTGGCGACGCTCTCGGCGAAAACGAGCCCGCGCGTCACCTCAATATTCTGCCGCATTCGGCTTAGGTTGACTTCCAGACGCGAAAAGAGGTCGCCGGCATGTTTGATTGCCCCACCGGCCAGACACACAATCTCAGGCAATGGATTCCATTCGGCATGCCACCGACCCACCGATCTTTCATGTTCCTGCATCATCGACGCGGACATGGTCGCCAGAAGTCCTGGCACCCGGCTACACGCCGCGATGATCATCGTGGGTGCGATCGGGTTTCTCTTGTGCGGCATTGCTGATGAGCCGCCGCGCCCCTCTTCCGCGGCTTCGGAAATCTCACCGACTTCGGTCTGCATCTGCAGTGCAGCATCCGTGGCAATCTTTCCCAGGCAGCCGGTGAGCATGGCAAGCGCAGACGCAACCTCGAAAAAGCGATCGCGCGCCGTGTGCCAAGGCATCGTCGGTTCACCCAATTCCAGCCGTTCGGCCAACCTCGACATGATCGGGAGAGCATCGTGTCCACTTGCTGCCAATGTGCCCACAGCGCCGCCGAACTGTAACACCAGCACTCGAGCCCTCACCTCGCGAAGCCGGCCCCTGCAGCGGATTAGCTGATCCAGCCAGCCAGCCAGCTTGAATGCAAACGAAATCGGGCGCGCCTGCTGCAGTAAGGTTCGGCCGATCATCATGGTCTCACGATGTTCGTTGATCAGCTCCGTCAAGCGCCGTTGCAGACGAGTTATACCGAGATAAAGCTTAAAGAGTGCCGCCTTCAGCTGCAGCATGGTGGCGGTATCAATGAGATCCTGACTAGTGGCGCCAGCATGAACAAATCGAGCGGCCTGCGCATCGGTTTCGCCCACCAGCGTTGTCAATTCCTTAACCAGAGGTATCGCCGGGTTGCCTGCCTGTTGAGCAGCGAGGATAATTTTTTTAAGATCGATCTCGGCGCTCTCGCAAACACGAGCAATTGAACGCGCGTGATCGGGGAGAATTACGTTGGCATCAGCCTGCGCCAGGGCCAGCGCGGCTTCGAATCGAAGCATAGCCTGGACGATTGCTTCATCAGTGAAGAGGTTCCCCACCTCTGAATCGATGAATAATGCATCGAACATAATGATGAATCTCAGAAGTCGAAGAACACGGTTTCCTGCGGTCCCTGCAGGACTACCTCCCAGCGGTAAGCATTTGGACACACCGGGTCCGGCCGCGCAAGCAGCGTGGAACGTCGTGCCGGATCGACCAGGCTAAGCACTTCATCCGCGCCGTTTCTCTCGTCACCGGAAAAGTAAATGCGCGTAACTAATCGGTTTAGCAGACCTCGCATAAAAATTGAAACACTGATGTGCGGCGCCTGCGCAGCCCCGCTTAATGAGGGCACTGAACCAGGCTTGACGGTCCGGAAGTGGAATGCTCCTTCTGCATTCGTCGGACACCGGCCAAATCCGGTAAATCCGGGATCGAGTGGTTTATCCTGATCGTCGTCGGGGTGTGCGTATTTCCCGAAGCTATTCGCCTGCCAAATTTCCACCAATGCATCGGGCACAGGCAGCCGGTCAGCATCCAGGATTTTGCCCGAGATAGTAATGATTGTGCCAGCCAGCCCTGGCACGGTGAGGTCGGTTTGATAAAGGTCTGCGAGGCCGATTTGGAAGAATGGTCCGACTGTTTGCGATGCTGCCAGCCCCAGAATCCCGGTCGCTGTCGCCCTCTCGCTCACGGCCGATTCTCCATCGGAGTTTCCAGCCGACCCCGTAACACGATGTCAAACTTGAACCCAAGCGCCTCCTCCGGAACGGTTGTTTGCCAGTCAAACCTCGCAATTAATCGCTGACGAGCCGCCTCGTCTCGAATCCCGTTGAAGATGGGATCAAAGGGCAGCAGGGGGTCGCCCCGGAAATACATTTGCGTGACCAGGCGCGTCGAGAACGCCGGTCCGAATAATGAAAAATGAATGTGAGCCGGGCGCCAGGCATTCGGATGATTCCGCCACGGATAAGCGCCGGGCTTGATGGTTTTAAATTGATAGCGTCCTTCGTTGTCCGTGAGCAGGTGCCCCTTGCCAACGAAGTTCGGATCGATGGGTGCGGCATGCTGGTCGACCAAGTGCCGGTAGCGGCCCGCAGCATTGGCTTGCCAGATCTCCACCAGACTATTGCGCACCGGCATACCGTCCTCGTCCAACACTCTGCCGGTCAGCAAAATTTTCTGTCCCAGGGGCGGCCCTTGGCCTTGCCCCGTCAAGTCAGCACCAACTCTGAGATGATGTGATTGAAAAGAGGGTCCGGTGATCTCGGAAAGGGTCTGCGGAATCGGAACCGGTGAGTAGGCCGGCGCCCGTGTCGTCGACGCTACGTAGTCGGGATAAAGATGTGGCGGATGAATACCGGGTTTTGGTTTTCGGTATCCGCGGAGTACAGATATAGAGTGGTCTTTCACGGCGCCACAGAGGAACTATCGCTCGCCCATGGCAATCGGTGGGCCAAAGGCAGACGCGGTAAACGGCTTAATGCCACTATTGGTGAAAGAGAGGCCTGCGCTGCGAAAATAGCGCGGCCAGCGCATCAGCTGATCCAGGCAGTAGCAGAGCGGGGGTAACACGGGTGGAGCGCGTGTTCGCTAAACGAACATCTGTTCGAAAAGCAGCCTAGGCTCGATCTCGGCTGTTGTCAATCCCGGCGGCTGCCGTTGAACTGGCGCGCCACGGCGGAGCATCGGCAGCCTACTTTCCCATTGACAGTCTCGGTCCTTTTATTCGATGGTGGCATTTATCGTACAGATGTTCGCTTAACGAACAACGCCGCGACCAGACTCTGTTCCACCTCTTGTCGGCGCCAACGGCGCGGGAAAATCCACTCTGTTGCGCGCCATCGCCGGCGCCCACCCGGCCGCCGCCGGCACCATCCGCCTCGATGGGACCGACATCACTAGCATCCCGCCACATCGCCGGGTCGCCCGCGGCCTTGCCCTGGTACCCGAGGGGCGCAAACTGTTCCCCGAAATGACCGTCGAGGAGAACCTCCTTGTCGCCGGCAGGCGAGCCCGGCCCGGTCCGTGGACCCTTGACACCGTGCTCAAAGCGTTTCCAATGCTGAAGCCGCTACGCCGCAAACGGGCCGCCAACCTCTCCGGGGGCGAGCAGCAGGCGACTTCTATAGGTCGGGCCCTGATGACCAATCCCCGGGTTCTGCTCGTCGACGAAGTGTCTCTGGGCCTCTCGCCGGTCGCCGTCGATGCTGTGTACCAGTCGCTGCAAACACTCATCCGCGGCGGCGCCACCCTCGTGGTTGTCGAGCAGGATTTGCAGCGCGCGCTTTCGGTGGCGAACCGCGTTGTGTGCATGCTCGAGGGTCGAGTCGTGCTGCGGTCGGCAACCGAAGCGGTGACCCGCGAACAGGTGATCGAGGCATACTTCGGCCTCCCCCGCGCCAACACCTCGTCCGCAAAGGCGGAGCACGCTGTCTGGGAGCGAACATGAACTGGATCAACGCCATCATCCAGGGCATCTTCCTCGGCGGCTTGTACGCCCTGTTCGCCTGCGGACTGTCGCTGATGTTCGCCGTCATGCGCATCATCAACCTCGCCCACGGCGACCTGGCGGTCATCGGCGCCTGCGGAGTCTGGGTAGTCGCCACCCAGGCACACGTGTCACCATTCATCGCGCTGCTTCCGGTAATGCCGGTGATGCTCGTACTTGGCTACCTCCTGCACCGCACCGTGCTGGCTCGCAGCTTGCGCTCCGGCCCACTCACCTCGCTGCTGACTACTTTCGGCCTGTCCATCGTCATCCAGAATGCTCTGCTGCAGATCTTCTCCCCTGACGTGCACTCCCTCGGCTCACTGACTGGCTCCATCTCCACCTCCAGTTGGCGCCTGACCTCCCAACTGTCCGTGCCGTACCTCGGTGTGCTCATTCTCGCCGTCGCAGTCATCCTCCTCGGCGCTTTGCAGTTCACCTTGCAACGCACCGGATTCGGTCGGGAAATGCGGGCGACAGCCCAAGACCCGGAAGCCGCGGCGCTCGTCGGAGTGCCCGCTCCGTCGGTGTACGCCCGGGCTACCGCGATCGCGGTCGCGACAGCCGCCCTCGCCGGCGCCTTCCTGGCGATCCACTCCACATTCGATCCCTCCAGCGGGCCTACCCAGCTCATCTTTGCGTTTGAGGCTGTCGTCATCGGCGGCCTCGGTTCTCTGTGGGCACCCTGCTCGGCAGGATCGTGCTCGGGATCGCACAAACGGTCGGTGCCACCGTCCACCCGCAGTACTCGATCCTTGCCGGGCACCTCGTCTTCCTCGTCATTCTCGCCAGCCCTCGCGGGCGGTTCATCGCCACCCAGAGCGCTAAAGCATGAGCACCCTTACCAGGCCAGCGACCTCCACCAAGTGGAAAATTCAGCGATCCAGCCCCGCGTCACGAATCGCCTCCGGCGCCTTGATGCTAGCCGGGCTCGCGCTGTTCGCAGGCCCACAGGTTTTCGAAACCAACATTGTGCAGCAACTGACCAGCCTGATCATCTTCGTCATCCTGGCTGTCATGTGGAACGCCCTCGCCGGCTATGCCGGCCTGGTCTCGGTCGGTCAGCAGACCTTTATCGGTTTCGGCGCCTACGGCACGATCTTCATCACCCAGCAGGGCGTCCAGCCCTACCTCGCCATGATCCTCGCCGCCGTCGCCTCGGCGGTGCTCGCCGCCGTCCTGTCGCTGCTCGTGCTGCGACTGCGTGGCGGCCAGTTCGCGGTGGGCACCTGGGTAGTCGCTGAGGCGATCGCACTGCTGGTTGCCCTCGACCAGGGACTGGGCGGTGGTACCGGCATCTCGTTGCGCGGCCTGAATGTCTACGCCCGCGAAGTCCGCACCGCGTTCACCTACTGGTTGACACTCGGCTTCGCGGTCCTGCTGCTCCTGCTGCTCTTCCTGTTGTTGCGCAGCCGAGCCGGCGTAGCGCTCCAGGCCGTTCGCGACGACGAAGAGGCCGCAGCCTCCCTCGGCGTCCGGGTCGCGTGGTTAAAGTTTGTCCTGTTCGTACTGGCCGGCTTCGGTTGCGGCGCCGCGGGAGCACTGACCCTGGCCAACACCCTGTTCATCCAGCCCCAGTCAATCTTCGGCGTGCAATGGTCCGCCTACCTGATCTTCATGGTGTTAGTCGGTGGACTCGGCACGTTCGAAGGGCCGATTATCGGAGCGATCCTGTTCTTCGTCATCCAGTA
Organism: Chthoniobacterales bacterium; assembly: GCA_049585495.1. Taxonomy (GTDB): domain Bacteria; phylum Verrucomicrobiota; class Verrucomicrobiia; order Chthoniobacterales; family JAFAMB01; genus JBAUZZ01. Next base: position 22,911 of record JBAUZZ010000520.1, read on the forward strand.
CGAGTTCGCCGATCTGGGCGCCTGGTACCTGATCGGCCTGGGTCTGATCGCCCTCGCTTTCGCACTCTTCCTACCGCGCGGCCTGTGGAGTCTGATTAACGACAGGTTGCACATCCGCTTGTTGCCCGTCGGCTACCATCTGCTGCGCCAGGCCACCGATGTCTCGACCAGCGATGGAGGGAATCGCATCTAGCCTGCATCGCTTTCTTCTTTTTTTAGGTATCGCTCTGGAGAGCTACGCTCCGTCGTAGCCGTGGCTCTTTATTGAGAACCGCATCGCGGCGATGGCGGAAGCATCGCCCTCCAGAATCGAGAGGTCTGAAGCTGAGCTTGTTTTCGGGCTAGACAAAACACGTGCCGTGGCGACACGATTGCGCCAATCGACTCACCATATCAGGTTGTAAATGAGCAAAAGCGCCGATCCCGTGAATCTCTTTAGATTTGCCGGTCAATCTAAGCTGCAGGAACGCACCGGGGAGCCGCGAACGAAATCCGACTCCGGCGGTCGAGGCGAGTCCGAACCGCCTGCGCCGTCTGCGCTCACGCCGCTCACGGGCCGCGATACCGAATTCAGCTTGCTCAAAGATCGTTGGGAGCAGGCTCAAGAAGGGATGGGCCAAGTCGTTCTCGTGATCGGGGAGCCGGGTCTGGGCAAGTCCCGCCTCGTGCAGACACTCGCCCAGCGTGTGCAGACCCAGGCGAGTGACGCTTCGTTGGGAGTGGATGGCGAATCCGCGAACGCATCGGTCGAACAAGACTCTCCCATCATCGAATGGCGCTGCTCCCAGCATTTTCAGAACTCGGAGCTGCGCCCGGTGTCCGATTATCTGGAGCGATCCCTCGGAACCCGCGACCCATCACCAACGGCCCGGTTCGACCGATTGGCGCAGCATTTGAGCGACTACGATCTGGGTCGACCAGAGTTCGTTGCGCTATTTGCGAAGCTCCTCTTTCTGCCGCCGGACGAGCGATATCCGGCGGCAGGCCTCACCCCCGCTCGCGAGCGCGAGGAGACCTTTCGCGCCCTGCACCAATGGTTGCGCGCCTACTCCCGAAAGCGGTCGGTCCTTTTCATAGTTGAGGATCTGCACTGGATCGACGCTTCGAGCCTGGAGTTCCTTGGGCAGTTCATCAGCGAGGGTCCGCACGACCGTATCCTCACAGTGTTCACCTTCCGCCCCGAATTCAAAACTCCTTGGCCGGCGCTGGCCCATCAAACGACCCTGGCCCTTAATCGGCTGACGCGGCGGCAAGTGGCCGAGTGGATGCGAAGAGATGCTGACGAAGCGTTGCCGGAGTCATTGGTAGCGCAAATCTACCGACGCACCGGCGGGGTGCCCCTGCTGATCGAAGAGTTTATCCGCATGGCGCGTGAGTCAGCGATGTTCGAACCCGCCGATCTGGCAGCTTCCCGGGGCACGGCAGGCACGAAGGAACTGCCCGCGACGCTGCAGGAGCTCGTGATGACCCGGCTCGATCGAATGTCGAGCAACGGCGAGGCGACCCAATTCGCCGCCACGCTGGGGCGCGAGTTTGAGTACGAGTTGCTCGCGGCCGTCGTGACCATGGGTGAACAGACGCTGCGGGCCGAGTTGGCAAAGCTGGTGTCGGCCGGCATCCTCTCGGTCAAAGGTCAGCCACCAGCATCCGTTTATCTCTTTAGGCACGCGCTGCTCGAGGAAGCGTTGCACAGTGCGATCGATGCGCCGAAACGCAGGCGATTTCATCAGCAGGTCGCCGAGGTCATAGAAGCGCGGTTTCCGCACTTGGTTGAAACGCAGCCGGAACTGCTCGCGGAGCATTTCACTGAAGCTGGGATCATTCGGAAAGCGATCGGGTATCGCTTGAAGGCAGGGCTGCGGTCGCGAGACCGGTTCGCCCATGTCGAGGCGATCAGCCACTTCACCAAAGGCCTGAAGCTGCTTGAAATGCTGGAAGTATCGCCCGAACGAGAGGCTTGTGAATTAGAACTGCTCGGACCGCTGGGCACCGCTTACATCGCTTCACGTGGATATGCAGCGCCTGAAGTCGGTCCGGTTTTCCGTCGCGCCCGCGCGCTGTGCGAACGGGTGGGGCGAACGCCGCAGCTTTTCGCGATGATGTGGGGAAATTTTGCGTTCCATATCGTGCGCGGCGACTTCCGTATCTGCACCGAGTTGGCGGAGGAAGCGATGGCGTTTGGCGAGCGACTCAACGATCCCGGCATCCTCATGGAGGCTCTCTTTCTGAAGGGCCTGACGCGGCTCTATCGCGGCGATTTTGCCGGGGCTCGCGAATGCTGCGTGCGGGCGATCGCCGAGTTCGACGATCGCGAGCGCACGGCGTTCTGGGCCGGACTCTTGGGCGAGGATGCCGGCGTCACTCATCGCTGTTATCTAGCGCTGGCCTTGTGGCACCTTGGGTTTCCGGACCAGGCGCTCAAACTCAACGACGAGATGCTCCAACTGGCGCGCGCCATCAACCACCCCTTCAGCCTCGAATACGCATTGCATCACACGGGTTGGCTCTACCAACACTGCCGACTGGGGAAGCAAGCGCAGGCCGCCGGCGACGAACAAATTCGGATCGCAACCGAGCAAGGGTTTCTTTTCTGGCATGCATCGGGCACACTTTACGCCGCCGGCGGGTTGCTGCTGCAGGGCCGGCTTGAGCAAGGGCTTGGGCTCCTGCAAAAGGGACTGGAAGCCTACCGAGGGACGGGCGCAGAACTGGCGGTTCCGTATTACCTGAGCATGTTGGCGAATGGCTGCACGCAGGCAGGCAGATTCGCTGAAGCGCGTGCAGCCCTGAACGAGGCTCTTACGCTCGTGGAAAAAAACGATGAGCGGTTCCAGGAAGCGGAACTGCATCGGCTCAAGGGCGAATTGCTCCTGGCAGAGTCAGGCGATCAAATCGCGGCAGAGGAATGCTTTCGTCGAGCCGTCGAGACAGCCCACCGCCAGCAGAGCAAAGCGTGGGAGCTGCGCGCGACGACGAGCCTCGCCCGACTTTGGCAAAAGCAAGGCGGCCGCGAAAATGCGTTCAGGGCGCTCAGCGCGGCGCATGGGATTTTCACCGAGGGCTTCAGGATACCCGATTTGGCCGACGCGGCCGCCTTACTCGAGAACCTCGGCGACGAGCGTATCCGCGCGGAGTTAGCCGCTGGCATCAAATACGTGCGCGACTGCATCCCGCCGCCGATGGACGGGTTGGTCTCGGTCGATTGGCGCTATCTTCCAGCCTCTACCCTCGGCGGCGATACTATCGGTTACCACTGGGTGGACGACGATCATCTCGCCCTTTACCTCGTCGACGTCACGGGACACGGGCTTGATGCCGCGCTGTTATCGGTCAGCGTGGCCAACGTGATCCGCGCGGGCACGTTACCCGGGGCCGACATGAAGCAACCCGATCAGGTGCTGGCCAAGTTAAATGAAGCTTTCCAAGGCGAACGGCACGGCCAAAGATTCTTCACGATCTGGTATGGTGTTTACCGTTGTACGAGCCGCAGGATAACTTGGGCGGGCGGCGGTCATCCCCCCTCGGTTGTGCTGTTTCCTGGTGAGCCTGATCCGCTCCTTCTTCCTTCCTCAGGGCTGATGATGGGTGTGCTTCGTGGCGTAGATTTCCCTGCTCAGTCATGCAGCATCCCGGCCGGCGCACGCCTGCTGATTTTCAGCGACGGCGTGTTTGAAATCTTCCGCGACGGACGCGCCGGGTGGAATCTGGATGCCTGCATTGCGCATCTGGCAAGCCTGGCAGAACGGCAGGTAAACCTTATGGATGAGCTCCTGGATCATGTTTATCGCCTTCGCGGATCGCCTCACCTGGAGGACGATTTCTCAATCATCGAGGCTCGGTTCCACTAAGCCTCATCGGAACCTGATGCGCATTGGAGGAATTTGGCTCCAGAAAATGAGATGAGGCGTTTTTGGAGGGCTACGCTCCGGCGTAGCCGGTGAGCGCGAGCCACATCGCGGCGATGACGGAGCATCGCCCTCCAGAATCTCGAAATTCGGGCTGAATCGAGAGCGCGACCACGGGGACAATTCCCAAATTTCGGGACTTAGCCGGTCACCGTCACTGCACCCGTTTCAAAATGTCGTCCAACATTTCCTCCGTGAACTTCCCTTCAGAAAACGAGAAAATCTTGTACACTGGCATGTCATCCAGAAAAGCCTTGACCGCAATGTCGGCCTTCTTTTTGGCGACGACTTCCTCGGGAGTGAGGTTGGACACGGCGTCCGTCGTTTCGCCAGGATTTCCCAGGCCGAAAGCCTCTACCAATTGAGCGTAGAAGGTCTTTCCTTTTGGATGATTCAAGAAGTCTTTCAGTAGCGAATGGCGCGTTAGCTGAGTATAGCCTGGCCGGGTTGCCTCCACTTCAATTGTTTGCTTCAAAGGCAACTCCTGCGAAGAACTGCCTATCAGAATATCAAACTTGCCCGGATTTACGGACCACTCGTGCATGGAAGCGTCGTAGTAGGAAAAATCGCGCTTTTCTAATCGAAAGCTAACCGTCCTCTCTTCGCCCGGTTCCAGGGCAACCTTAGCAAAAGCCTTTAGCTCCTTTTCCGGCCGCACAACCTTGGGGCGTTGTTCGTGAACGTAAAGTTGCACCACCTCTTTACCGGCCAATTGGCCGGTGTTCTTGATTTTCACATCCACCGTAACGCCGTTTGCGTCTCTGATGGCCGATCCGTCCACCCGCAGGTCTGAATAAGCAAAGCTCGTATAGCTCAGTCCGAACCCGAATGGGAATAAGGGAGATATTTTTCTTACGTCGTAATAGCGGTAACCGACGAAAATTCCTTCACCATAATTTGCTTGCTTATTGCGCGCGGGAAAGTCCGGATAGGGCGGTGTGTCTTCCAGCCGCGCTGGAAATGTCTCTGATAGTTTCCCGGAAGGATTGATCCTGCCAACCAACGCGTCAGCGACAGCACCCCCACCGGCCTGGCCGCCAAGCCACGCTTCCATAATCGCCCTTACCTTATCAACCCAAGGCATAGTGACAGCCGACCCGTTCATCAGGACGACAACGACATTGGGCTGGGCAGCGCTAACCGCCTCGATCAACTGATTGTGCCCGGCCGGCAACTCTAGCGAGGCGCGGTCGAAACCTTCGGACTCATAGCTGTCCGGCAAGCCGGCGAAAACGACTGCTACGTCGGCACCTTTGGCCAGGTTCGCGGCATGGTCGATCAGGTCTTGGGTCGTCGTACCATCTTCGGTGTAGCCTTCCGAGTAACGGATCACCCCGCTTCCTGTCAGCCTCACTAACTCGTCATAGGCGGTGGAAATTCTGGTCGGGTTGACCTGTGAGCTGCCAGCGCCCTGGTAGCGCGGCGTCTTAGCGAAGGCACCGATCACAGCAATCGTTTTGGCTTGTCCCACTTCGAGCGGTAAGAGGTTCTCTTCGTTCTTCAGCAAAATCAGGCTTTCGCCGGCCGCGTATCTGGCCAGAGCATCGTGTTGCATGGCATCGATTGTCAGGCCAGGCCGATGATGATCTTTTGCTTTGAGAATAACAGCGAGCAATGGCACCAAGACTTCATCGAGCTCGGCTGACGAAAGCTGTCCAGTACGGACTGCTTCGAGGACCTTGTTTCGGTGATAGTCACCACCGCCAGGCATCCCAAGGCTGAGCCCGGCCTTAACACCCTTCACCCGCTCGTTAACGGCGCCCCAGTCCGATACCACGAAACCCTGAAAACCCCATCGAGCCCTCAAGATGTCCTGTAATAAATAACCGTTTTCCGTGGCAGGCAGGCCGTTCACCAGGTTATAAGCGGCCATCACGGACCAGGGCTGAGCCTCTTTAACCGCGATTTCGAACGCCGGCAGGTAGATCTCATGCAACGTACGCTCATCCAGGTTGGAGCTCGTCGCCATGCGTTCGAACTCCTGGTCATTAGCCACGTAGTGCTTTAGCGAAGCGCCTACGCCCTGGCTTTGGAGGCCGTCGATGTAAGCGGCCGCCATCTTACCGGCCAGAACCGGATCTTCAGAGAGATATTCGAAGTTCCTGCCGCCTAAGGGCGAGCGTTTCATGTTGATCCCCGGTCCCAGGAGAATCTGAACGTCGCTGACTTGGCATTCTTGGGCCAAGGCAGCGCCAACCTGCCGTAGCAGGTCCGTGTTCCAGGAAGAAGCCAACGCCGAGGCGGTCGGAAAACAGGTGGCAGGCACGCTCGTCGAAAGCCCTCCGCCTTCGACTTTCCTAAGCCCGTGCGGACCATCCGTCATACAGATAGAGGGGATCTGCAATCGGTCGATCCCGTGAGTCTTCCACCATCCGTCACCCGATAACAACAACGCTTTTTCCTCAAGCGCCATCGCGGCCACCAAGGACTTAGCCTTGGAAACGTAATCGTTTGAACATTGAGCTAACAAATTTCCTTTGAGGATCATAGAGTCCTTAGCAAGACATTTACTAATACAGTCGCCTGCGGCATTGCTTACCGCCATTTCTTTTGCAGACCGTGCTTGGAATCTCTTGACTGGCCATATCAACCCCTGGTTAGCATGCGCTATCTATGGTGACCTTCAGATTCCCGCGATCTTCTGGTCGCATGTTCGGGATCGGCGCACTGGCACTGTCGTTTATGCTTGCAGGGTCCGCCTCAGCCGCGGATGCGCTCAACGTCGTGTTCACTTGCCATTCGGCAACGACCAACTCGTTCTGGCAGGCGGTCAAGCTCGGCTTCGACGACGCCTGCGCCAAAATAGGGGCCAAGGGCCAATTCATATTCGTACAGACGGAAGGCTCGATCGAACAGCAAGTCGCGAACATGCAAGCCGCCGTTGCCCGAAAGCCGGACGCGTTAATTACTTCACTGGTCGACAATAACGCATTCGTTGGGGTGCTCAAGGATGCCAAGGATAAGGGGCTGACGATCATCTCCTCAAACGTTGACGCCACCGCCGGCCCGGCCCTCGGGCTCAGAGAGGCTTTTATCGGACAGAACTTCATCCCGGCTGGAACGACTCTGGGCAAGCGTCTTTCGGCCCTTTTCCCCAAAGAGGGCCCGATCCGCGTCCTGGTTGGAGTCAGCGCACCCGGCCAGAATTGGGCCGAGCAGCGCGCCCAGGGCGTAATGAACGGATTGGAGGCGTTCAAGAAAGCGAACCCGGACCGGCAAGTAACCATAGAGAAAATCGACTCGGGTACGGACTTGGCAACTGTCTCAGACCGCGTCGGCGCTTATCTGAATGCTCACGGTGATACGACAGCCTATTTCGATATGGGGTTCTGGCACGCCGGCGTGGCCAAGGTTCTTAAGGACCGCAACGTTCCCCCGGGTAAAGTGCTGCTTGGCGGCTTCGATCTGGTACCGCAGGTGCTCGAAATGATGAAAGCCGGATATATCCAGATTGAGATTGACCAGCAGCCCTATGAGCAGGGCTTCATGCCGGTGATGGAAGTTTATCTTAAAAAGAACATCGGTTTGGCGCCGGCAGACATCGATACGGGCGAGGCGGTGATCACCCCTGATCAGGTCGACTCGATCATGGCCCTTTCGAAGGAAGGCAAGCGCTGAGTATGAACCGTGAGGAGGTTTTTTAGAATCTATCTGGAGAAGCCGGAGTTGGCCGGTGTTGCGCTGCTCTTCGCTTTGACGCTCGTGTTCGAGGCCCGCTCGAATGGAGTCTTCCTTTCGGTCGAGAATCTTCGCGGTATCCTTGGTTTGCTGCCCGAGGTGGGGCTGGTCTCGATCGGCGTCACCGTGCTGATGATCTGCGGCGAATTCGATCTGTCGGTCGGGTCAATGTTCGCCTTGATGCCCGTGTCCATCGCGCTGATGACGAACGCAGGCGTCCCTTTCATTCCGGCAATGCTTCTCGGCCTCGCCATAGCCGCCACGGTTGGCTTCGCCAATGGATTCATCACCTTGGCGTTCAATATACCCAGCTTCATCACCACCCTGGGAATGCTTTTCATCGTGCGCTCGTTGGCCGTTGTGCTTACCGGCGGATTCCCGCCGTTGCTGTCGAATGATCTGCCGATCGGCGTATTCACAAAGTTCGTCGGTCCGGGTGGAATGCTTCGCGCCTCGTTCATCTGGTTCGCTATCATAGCGCTGGTCGCGGCCGCGATGCTGGGCGGCTCGAACTTCGGCAATTGGATCCGCGCCACGGGCGGCTTTTTCGACGCTGCTGCGGCCATGGGAGTCCCGGTCTGGTGGGTGAAGATGACCTGCTTCATTATGTGCTCCATGTTGGCAGGCTTTGGAGGAACCATCCAGGTTTTCCGGTTGGGTGCACCGCTTCCCTCGATCGGCGATGGACTTGAGCTGCAGGCGGTAGCCTCGGCGGTAATCGGTGGCACGGCCTTGACGGGCGGCGTTGGCACGGTGTTCGGCGCCATCGTTGGCGCGCTGCTTATCCGTGTGATTGACAATGGCCTGGTGCTCTCTCAGGTCGGAGCCAACTGGTTCAAATTCGCCGTCGGTGGGCTGACGATCATTGCGGTCGTGGCAAATTCCTGGCTGCGACGGACCGCGCGGCGCATTAAGGTGGAGGGCTGAAATGACCACGCCCCTGATCTCGGTGCGCGACCTGCACAAATGGTACTCGGGCGTGCATGCTCTTAAGGGCGTCAACCTCGACGTCCGACCCGGCGAGGTGTGCGGGCTGGTCGGCGACAATGGCGCCGGCAAATCGACTCTGATCAAGATTCTCTCGGGCGTTCATCGCCCGAACCGAGGCGAAATCAGGATTGATGGCCGCCCAGTCGAAATCGCCTCGCCAAAGTCTGCGATGAAGCTCGGCATCGAGACGATCTATCAGGACAACTCCATGGTTCCCACCATGTCAATCGCACGCAACCTGTTCATTGGGCGCGAGCCGCTTCGCTTCTCGATTGCCGGTCTAGGGTTGCTTGATTATGAGCGCATGCGCGAGAGCGCGATGCGGGCGATCGCCGACGTTGACCTTAAGGTGCGCTCGGCCGACGCGTTATTGGGTGAACTCTCCGGTGGACAGCGACAGGGCGTCGCGATCGCGCGCGCCATGCATTTCAAGTCGAAGGTGCTAATCCTGGACGAACCGACCAATCACCTTTCCGTGAAGGAAACAGCGAAGGTGCTCGGGTTCGTCCGCAGTCTTCCTGGTCAGGGCGTAACAGGGATACTAATCAGCCACAACCTGCATCACGTGTTCCAATCATGTGACCGCATAGTTGTCATGGCCCGCGGCGAGATCGTTTTCGACAAGCCGGTCGGTGAGACCGACGTTGAGGAGGTCTCGGACGCTTTATGAGACAATGAGACTGGAGGGCAAGACTGTTCTGCTCACCGGTGCGCTCGGCTCTCTGGGCCGGGCACAGGCGATGCGTCTGGCCGGTGCCGGCGCGCGCATTCTGCTTCTGGATCGACCTGGTCACGAGCGCGGAGAAAGTTTCGCCGCCGAAGTCGCCAAAACTACTGGAAGTCCGGCCTCCTTTGTCGGCCAGGACCTTGCCGAGCTCGAAGCCGCGAAGGCGCGAATCGAGGTCCTCGCCAAAGAGCACGACGGCATCGACGTGCTCATTAACAATGCTGCGCTGATCGTGAACCGGCCGTTCATGGAATTTTCGCTGGCTGAGTACGAGGAACAGCTGCGTGTCAACGCCGCAGCGGGGTTCGCTCTGGCACAGGCGGTAGCTCCGGGTATGATCGCCAAACGCTACGGTAAGATCGTGAATTTTTGCTCGGTCACACTCAACGGCGTGGTCGAGGGCTACGTGCCCTACGTAGCCTCGAAGGGCGCGCTCTACGGCCTGACAAAAACGCTCGCTCGCGAGCTCGGCCGGCACGGTATTCGCGTCAACGCCATCAGCCCCGGCGCGGTGCGCTCGGAGGCCGAAGACCGCGTTTTCGGCGACCGGTTGCAGCAATACAACGACTGGGTACTCGACCGCCAATCACTGAAGGAACGCATCTTTCCAGAGCACATCGCCGATCTGGTATTGTACCTCTGCGCCAGGGAATCCGACATGATTACTGGCCAGAACATATTAATCGACGGAGGCTGGTAGAAATGCAGGCAGCGGTGCGACTTGCGGCGGGTTCTCTGGCTGTCGAAATCATACCGTCGCTAGGGGCCGGAGTCGCGCGATTCGACCTTCTCCGTGGCAAACGAAGAATTGAGGTGTTCCGCGCTCGATCTGAGGGCGACACGGATGATCCGAGCGCGCTCGGGCTGTACGTGCTCGTACCCTGGTCGAACCGCATCTCTGGCAACGGATTCAAATTTGATGGCGTATTCCACCCGCTGACGGCCAATCTGGCGGGTGAACCCTGCCCTATCCATGGCGACGGCTGGCTCTCCCCCTGGTGTGTCTCCTCCGCCGATGACCGGCGCGCGCGGCTCGAACGCGAAGCAGACGGTCCTGGCCCCTACCGCTATGCGGCGGTGCTTGACTACGCCCTCGACGCCGACGGAATGACGATCCGGCTCGTGGTGACTAATCGCGCTACTATGGCGCTTCCATTTGGGCTCGGGTTCCATCCCTGGTTGCCGCGCACACCGGGAACGCGGTTAATGGCGCAGGCAGAATCGGTCTGGCTCGAAGATGCCCGCCATCTGCCAACGGAGTGCGTCGCGGTGGCAAGTCGCCCTGACTGGAACTTTTCGTCGTTTCAACCTCTGCCGATCGACTGGATCAACAACGGCTTCATTGGTTGGAACGGTCGCGCCACAATTCTCTGGCAAGACCGGGCGGTAGCGCTTGAGGTCGAGGCGCAACCCCCGCTCTTGACTTTCATTCTGTATTCGCCATCCGCCGATGCCTCATTCTTCTGCTTTGAGCCGGTCAGTCATGCCGTGAACGCTCATAATCTCCCGCCGGGACCGGAAGCGCACGGTCTTGTTGCGCTGGCACCGGGAGAAAAATTAGCCGCGGTATGCTGCTTCCGGGTGAGCGAAACCCAGCCGAGGAACGATCTGCGATGAGCCCTCGGCTGCGTATTACCGACATCCGCCCGACGACGGTCACGGTTCCGCTTGAGGCCGCCCTGCGTCACGCCAACGGATGCCATTGGGGCCGTTTCGTACGAACCGTAGTGGAAGTCGACACGGACGCGGGCATTACCGGATTGGGCGAGATGGGCGGCGGGGGCGAAAGCGCTGAGGCCGCCTTCCGCGGGCTGAAGAACTACCTTATCGGCCACGACCCGTTTGCACTCGAAGCATTGCGCTTCAAGATCGCCAACCCGACCGCCAGCCTCTACAACAACCGCACGCAGCTCCTGGCAGCCATCGAGTTCGCTTGTCTCGACATTATTGGCCACGCGCTGGGCGTCCCGGTGCATGCACTGCTCGGCGGAAAGCTTCGCGACGCTGTGCCGTTCGCGTCTTATCTCTTCTTTCGTTTTGCCAGCGATGCGACCGGATGCCACGAGGTGCGGACCGCGGAGCAACTTGTGTCAGAGGCACGCGCATTGAAGGCACGCAACGGGTTTGTCAGCCACAAGTTAAAGGGCGGCGTGTTCACTCCGCGCCACGAGCTCGCTTGCTACCAAGCACTCTGCGACGGGCTGCCGGGTGACACATTCCGGTTCGACCCAAATGCCGCGTTCTCGATAGAAGAAGCCATCCGGTTCGGCCGCGCCATCGGCGATTTGCCCAACGACTATTACGAGGATCCCACCTGGGGACTGAACGGGATGCGCCAAGTGCGGGCAGCCGTGCCGATCGCGTTGGCCACCAACACGGTGATAGTCAATTTCGAGCAGTTGGCAACAAACCTGCGCGATCCGGCCGTCGATGTCGTCTTACTCGACACCACGTTCTGGGGTGGCATCCGGCCCTGTATCAAAGCCGCTGCGGTATGCGAGACGGCGCAAACGGGCATCGCCGTGCACTCGTCCGGGGAGTTGGGCATTCAACTCGCCACCATGTTGCATCTGGGGGCAGTTCTCCCCAATCTGACCTTTGCAGCTGACGCCCACTACCATCATCTGGTTGATGATGTGATCACCGGCGGCAAATTTGAATACCAAGGCGGCGCGATTCGCGTCCCGGATGGGCCCGGTCTCGGCGTCCAACTCGATCGTGACAAAATCGAGAAGTACGCCGAGGCCTACCGCCGCCTTGGCGGCTACCCCTATGACCGTGATCCGGCGCGGCCGGGATGGTTCGCAACCGTCCCCAACACCGCTTGGGCTGATCCCGAAGCCGCCTTCTGGTTCGACGGAACCGCCGCCTACGCGTTGTGACCAGGTAGCATCGCTCACAGCGCGTCGCCGCCGAATTGTAGCGGTGGTAGCGTCCCGGGCTACCATCTACTCTTTCACCCGGGTTACCAGTTGAGTCGGGTTGACGAACCGTAGAGCGATCAGAGGCCAGATCAGCGTCGTGGCCATGTAAATAACGGCCATTGCGTCGACGGACTGGCCAGCACGACCGCGGAAGGAAATACGGAAAATGCCTGGACGAAAGAGAGGCAGAAAGCGATGGCTAAACCAGGAATGAGCAATGGTGGGTAAATATAAATAAATTGCCGCGCCGGGTTTGCGCCAAGCGTTGCAGCGGCTTGCGGGAGAGCCGGATCAATTCCCGTGAGGTAACTAAGCAGCAGTAGATAGGCAAAGGGAAACCCACTAACAATAAGGGAAAGAAAGACACCCCAATAATTGTGAGTCAGGCGGACTGGGTAGGCCGAAAGATGAGTGACTAACAAAAACCGGTTAAACCAACCCTGCGGTCCGAGGTAACTCAACAGACCTTCGGCGATTAGAACCGCACCCAACGTTATCGGCACGACCAGAATAGTTGTCAGTACCCGCTGATATCGATGCCGACGGGTGACAAAGGCGATCGGCAGAGCCAACCCAAGGTTAACCAGCGTGGCGGGTAACGATATCCAGAGAGTGGTTGCAACCGTCTGGCTCAGAAAAGGTGTTGAGAAAAACTTAGTATAATTCCCAAAGCCGGCGCCTTCGCGTCCAGAGAACGAAAGAACAAATCCATAGAAGAAAGGATAGAGAAATAACATCAGCACCAGACAAATGGCCGGCACAACCAGGAGTATGGTGCGGTCAACGATTTTCGCCTGTGAACCCAAAGCCGCTGTGGTTGTTCCTAGTGTACCGTCTCGCCTATCCATTTAGAGATGCGCCCTCCAACCG
>JBAUZZ010000521.1:0-4724 GCA_049585495.1 Chthoniobacterales bacterium
TTGAAAAAATCGGAGCCGGTGCTTTGGGTTTGAGTCTCAACCGGAAATTCCTCTATCACCTCTTCAAGGAACCGGATTTGTCGCGCTAACCTTGCTTGCCTCTCAGCATGCAAATGATATTCCGACCTCTCACCGAACGAGACTCGTACATCTCCAACAAAGTTGTATACATGACCAGAATCCTCACCGAATGCTGCCCTGAGGATTTCGAAGGCATTCGTCTGCCAAACCTGATACCGCTCTTCGGTTAAAGGTTGTTCTTGTAAGAGTTGCTTTGCTCTCTCAATAGTGCGTTGCAACTCAAGGCGTGCTTGCTCACGAGACAAGGATGGACCTTTGGGTTGCCAGTCAGCAGGATTGCGAGGCATACTTTGGTGTCTCTAGGATGTCCATCGACCGGCGGGAAAGGCAATCTGAATTGCCCCAGACGGTCAAAGTGTCTGACTGGATCAGGGAGAACCTCTACGACACCCAGAACGCCAACAAAAGGGTGCCTCCACTTTGTAACGAATACAAATGTTCACTCGCTCGCTAGGGAGCCGGTAACGGTACCGGCTCTGGGAGAAGGCGAGGCAGGGGGTGTTCGCGAGCCGACACCCGAAAGAGAATGTCACGAATTTGTGACACGTCCAAAGTGGATCAGCCGGTCATTTTGGCAGAGTTTCCTCCCCCATGGATTGGCCTCCTACTCCGGCTTTTGTAGCTAAGATTCAACGGGAAGTGTTTCCCGAATTGCCTCTCTCCGGTGAATCTCTTCTCACCGTTCTGGAATGGATCGAGGAGAACCTCTACGGCAGGCAGGATGCCAAGCGAATGTTGTCCTCGAATTCGGGAGCAATTTCCCGGCGCAAGGAGTGATCAGCCTTCGGAGAAGGCGAGGTAGTCTCTTGGGCAAAAAGCGAGTGACCGGCAGCCGATCCGATCACTCGCCAATTCCTATAGAACCAACTCTCGAATGCTACCATAGAAGACGCGGGAAAGGCAATCAGACTCGATACTTTTCGGGATGGGTTTGGATGTCCCAGATTTCTCGGCATTCCTCGAGGAATTCAGATTCGGTCAGACCTAGCCGGATTGCCCTTTCAATCAGAGAAACGAGAGCCACGCTAACTAGATGCTTTTCCAGTTCGGGATTCTGTTGCTCTTCCTAATTTGCTCCCCCAGATGTTGAGAGAGTGTTTCCACTAATCTCCTAAGTTTGTCATCCATAACGCATCGGCGTGGTCCGGTTCTCTCTCCTTCCGAACCACGCCTAACAAATCGTCCAAAAGAACTGCTATTAGCATCTTCAAGACTAGTAATACGTCAAACTGAATCGCTACTAAAAAGGCTAGCAGGAATTGGCGGGAAAGGCGATCGCCTGAGGACTTTTCGGGTAAGGCTACAGAGAATGACTCTGAAGGTCACGGATCACCCAAACGCTGCGTCCGCTCTCAATCGTGAAGGTCGGTGTTGGCGGGAGGTTTAGCGGGTTGGCGGTGGATGCGCCAAGTTCGTATCGCATATCGAGCGGCATATCACAGCCGAGATTGGCAATGATGCCAAGTTCTACTCCGATCCTCCGTCTATCACGATCGGTAAGGAGAGCTAGAATCGCATCTTGTCTGTTGGACTCTGCGTCGATAACGAAACAGCCATATGAACAAAACTCCTGCTCTTCCGGTACAACTTGAGCCACAAAGACCACGCAGAGGGGCATCCAGCAATCACGCGAAATTCAAGATGCCTTGCAATAGAGGCTTCCGTCTTTTTCACGAAGCAGCGGGAAAGCCAATCACCGAAACTTTCAGATTCTTCTGATTGGCTCTAAGGTCTGCCTGATGAAAGAGGATCAAGTGCGCTGATGATTCTTATGGTCACGGATCAGTCCGTCACCGGAGGAAAAGGTTCACTGGTTGAGGTTGAGCTTCTGCACTTTCGCCCTTTCGTCGATGCTTCAGACCGGAAAACCTGCGAGCGGAATATGACCTTGCTTCACTGGGCGAGGTTGAGAGTACGGCGATCCTCCTAAATGGACCTTGGAGTACAAGAAAAGCGTTTCGGCCAAGCCGGGTGCGCTGATCAAACCGAAACTGAAAGCGGGGATCAACCTGTCGCGGAAAAGGCTAACGTGGAGGTTTGATGCTACCCGGAAGCACGGTTGATGGGACTGGGGAAGCAGAGGGTAACGGGATCCCAGCAGCCTTGAACTTCTGAGCCTTCTCAAGCTCTAGATCGATCCTTTCGAACCGCAATGCGTCTTTCCAGCGATCAAGGTTGAATTCTGAGTTTTCGGCATGAGTCCGTATTTTGGAACCGACAAAAGAAAAAGAAGCTGAAAGAAGTAGCAAGGCTATCAGACAGTATGGTACGACCGGTCGAAGCTCCGCCAATCCCCTGTGGGATGTGTAAGCGGATGTCAGAAATCCCAGCGTACCGAAGCGGCGGCGGTAGTGGATTTCAACCGACCGGGAATAGGCGTATATGTGAGCTAGAGAGAGGAGAACCCGAAAATGAAGGGCGTAATAATCCTCGCCTGCGTTGCCTTGTTGGCGTGCGCCGATACTCGACAACCTATTCCATATCCGTATGTGTCCTATACCCCGGAGATGGGGCACCGGGCGGCAGTCGCGTGGTCTAACGGAATAATTCTTCTTCATCCGACGCATTTTGTTTTAACTGGCGTAGTCAACGTTGAGCCAAATTACGCCCTGAAATTACGGGCCGGACCGGGAACTAGGTTTAATGTCGTGGCAGCAATACCAGCCGATGCGACCGGTATTTTGGCGTTTGACGAAGATGCGGTCTGGGATGGCGATACTTGGTGGTACCCGGTCGAATGGCAGGGCCTCCGTGGCTACGTGAGTGGAAACTATCTCCCGCACGATCAGTAGCGGCAAATTGTCAGCCACGACAAACTCTCGCTTCTTTGCCGTCCCAGTCGACCTGGTGCAAGCATCTTGTGCCTCTCTAAAACTGATCCGATAACCCGCGATCGATCCTTGGTGCCAATTCTCGATCTTTCGCAAGACAGCTTCCCAGGTCATCGGCGACAGATTTCTCCCATCTGCCGGTGTCCTGAATTTTGATCTCCTTTAACGAGATCGCGTAGGTGAACTCGGCTTGGCACTCTGAGCGGTTGCGCTGACTCGGAGCATCAGGCGGCATATTTCGAACCTTACCTACTTTGCTCCCTGTCCGCTCGGTGTTTGAGGCGAGGCAGGCTGAGCTCCAAAGTCCGCCCTCCACACAGCAGATGAGGTTCGCTTTCGGCTCTCACCGGAACCGTGCAGAGACTTGCGGAATGGGTAGCTTCAAACCTCTTAATACGTTGGGGTCAACCAGTCCGGTCGCAGGTAACCCTTGGGCCTCCTGGAACCCGCGAATCGCTTGGCGACTATCGGAGCCGATCGCTCCGTCAATCGGACCCCGGTAGTAGCCGCGCCGGGCAAGCTCGGACTGTACTTTCATGGCCAAATCTTGCCAAAATCGGTAATCATAACTCGCATAAGCGTAGGGGTACCCCCAATCGTAGGGGTACCACCAATAAGGGAGAGCAAACCCAGCAAAATCGAAACCGGTGGAGAATCGGGGCTGATGGCGAAAGAAATGGTTTTCATGAGCGAAGCGCATGTCGCCGGTCTCTTGCGAAAATCGGTGTCCCAAAAAAGCTTGCTGTCCACCTTTCGCCTGTCCGGTGGCGGCTCCATGCCCGGCGCCCGTTCCCTGCAAAAGAGCGTGCTGTCCACCTTTCGCCTGTCCAGTGGCCGCTCCATGCCCGGCGCCCGTTCCATGCCCGCCTGCTGTTCCAGACCCGCTTCCGGTTCCATGCCCGCCTCCGGTTCCGGACCCGCCTCCGGTTCCAGACCCGCCTCCGGTTCCAGACCCGCTTCCGGTTCCAGACCCGCCTCCGGTTCCAGACCCGCTTCCTGCTCCGTGACCAGCTACGGATTGCGTGGTGAACGTTATTGCGGCTGCGAAGGCCGCCGCAAAAAGCCAACGAAACACATGGAACTTCTTCATATGCTATGGCTTAACTACAAAGGAAAGGCCGCTTTCCTGATTTTTCAACCATAGAGTTTATCGGCGATTGGACCGGCCAAAGAGCGTGGGTCGGATTGAGCCTGGCTTGCGGTCCTGCCGCTGAGGTGTTCGACATCTTGGCGCATCGTGATTTTGCAAAATCGGTCCAATTCCACATGATCGATATCGATGATTACGCCATGGAATTTCTCGACCGGAAAGCTACAGAGATCGGTGTTCGCGAATCGCTAACCTTGCACCGAGCCAATGTGTTTCGGCTTTCGGCTCGTAGAGAACTCGGCATACCACCGATCGACTTCGCTTATAGCCTCGGCCTAATTGACTACTTTGACGATCGCCACGTGGAGAGTCGCATTAGGAATCCCCGCGGTATTTTTCGCTGGGAATCGATGGCTGGAAAAGTGAAAAGAACTTATGGCGTCAGACGCGGCTCCCGGAAGGTCGGAAAGCGCATTGACTGGTTTTGGGAAGCGTACTGGAAAGAGAACGGTAGGGACGTATCAAGGCGATTCAGTGAAAATGCCTATGGTGATGGCATTGCTGAACGCAGGGCCAGGGAGGTGCGACTAGCTGCCGAGGAGCGGTTGCCGAATCTGAGGCGAAATAGCTAGATTGGGTTCGCAGGATGTGGGTTAGTAGCGCGTTGATCGGTCCCTGCTTATCGTGATTTGGCCGGTCACTGCTTTAGGGTGGCCCCAATG
>JBAUZZ010000522.1:0-3665 GCA_049585495.1 Chthoniobacterales bacterium
GTGCGCCAGCGAAACCTGCGGTTGGTTATTTCTCGATCTAAGCAAGAACCATAGCCGGCGCTGGTGCGCGATGGACGACTGCGGAAGCCGCGAGAAAGCTAAACGGTATTATGAGCGAAAGAAGGCGCAGAGAGGGGAATGAAAGTCTCAGTGTCAGCAAAGGCAGTGGCAGTGGCAGTGGCAGTTGTTAGTTGTTAGTTGTTAGTTGTTAGTTGTTAGTTGTTAGTTTCAGGAAGTTTCTGTGTCCCTGCCTTTGCTGGCACTAACAACTGACACAAGCAACTGACACCGACACTCTTTCATGCGCAGGCACGCAAGATAGTGTGAGTGCGAGAGTCAGTGTCGATGCGGTAGGGCAGCAGCTGTTCCTCTCTTGTACTGGCGGCTCGGATGAACCTCGTATAGCTGACATTTCCGTGGCTCGGCCTAGGGTAGGAAGAGCTCCCGGCGAGCCGCATTCCCCGTGAGGGACGCTCTTTTCAGAACCGCACCGGCTCAGCAGGAGCTTCGTGCCGAACCTCAGCCGGTAAAGCTTCGCGTCCTCCCGCGAACTATGCAAGCTTGCCGGATCATGGCAAAGAAAATCGCGCTTCTCTTTTCGGGACAGGGCGCCCAGGAAGTTGGGATGGGGAAGACCCTTTCTCAGCGATTTGCCGCGGCGGCGAATCTGTTCTCGCAGGCAGACGAACTCCTTGGGCGATCGCTGAGCCAGATCGCCTTCGAAGGTCCGATGGATGAGCTGACCAAAACCTCCAACTGCCAGCTTGCATTGTATGTCCACGGGCTGGCGTTGCTACAAATATTACGGGAAGAACTAGGCGATTTTCGCTTCGCGGCGTGCGCGGGGTTGTCGCTGGGCGAATTGACAGCCCATGTGGCCGGCGGGACGTTCGACTTCGCAACGGGCACTAAACTTGTGGCGGCGCGAAGCACCTACATGGAAGAGGCCTGCGAGTCAACTCACGGGGCGATGGCCGCGTTCGTCGGCGGCGAAGAATCAGACGTCCGATCGATTGCCAGGGAGGCTGACGTCGATATTGCAAATCTTAATTCCCCGGGCCAGATCGTTTTGTCCGGCGAAGGGGAAAGAATCGAAAGGGCAATTGCCCTCGCCAAAGTCCACGGGATCAAACGCGCCTTTCCTTTGAACGTCGCCGGCGCATTTCACTCGCGGCTCATGGCCTCGGCCGAAGCGAAACTTCGCGAGGATCTCGCCCAGGCTGATATTGGGCATCCTTCGGTGACGATCGTCGCGAACGTGACTGCTCAGCCGGTCACCGACCCCACCGCTGTTCGCCAGACCTTGGCACAACAGGTAACCGGGTCGGTTCGGTGGGCGGAGAGCATCGAGTATCTAATTGACCACGAACATTGCGAGCTGTTTCTTGAACTCGGCCTCGGAGAGGTGCTCGCGGGCCTGGTAGGTCGGATTCGCAAGGGAACGCAGGTCCTCTCGATCGGCGACCCGGAATCGCTGGAGGATGCCTTGCCGACGATCCGAGCGGGTCTGAGGTGAGAAGGCGTTTGGCGTTTGGCGTTTGGCGTTCGGCGTTCGGCGTTCGGCGTTCCGAGTTCCAAGTTTCAAGTTCCGAGTTTCAGGTTCCGGGTTCCGAGTCGGCAATTTGTTGCTGAGTTATCATTCGCTACGTAGCCGGATCCGGCCTCTCGACGAGCGGGAATGTCGTCTGCCAGGCCGAAGACTGACAGTGAAACGTGAAACTCGGAACTTGAAACTTGGAACTCGGAACGCCAAACGCCCCCTACTTCCCAGGCAAGCGGTCACTGAATCGATAGTACAGGAAGGATAGGCAAACCAAGACCGCGCCCAGCACGACACACGAAAGAATCCTGTAAGGCGCAGTCACCTCCGCGGTATCAAGCAGGAGCACTTTGCCGATGGTTAGAAAAAGCAGGACAATGGCACTTATCCGGTGAACCTTACGCTTCTTCCAAAGCCCGACACCCAACAATCCCGCTGCGAAAAGCGCCCATAAGACCGAATAACTTGCCAGCGCAGCCCGCGGCAAAAACTGCGAGGTAAACCGGTTCACCTCGCCGTTGAGATATCCAAACAAGGAGACGATGCCCAAGGCCTCGAACCAACGGGAAACGTCGCGATAAGACCCATTGACCAGCGATGCAGAATCAAGCCACACAATCGCAAAATACGAAGCGATCACGACCAGAGCGGTAAACGCGCGGAGTGGCCAGCCCTCGGTGAAGCCGTCATGCCACCCACCAAACCGCGGCGATCCCGGGACTATGGCCAGATCGGCCACTAGATACCGGAATGCAACAAGCACGCCCAACACAATCGTCCCGTTCAGGAGAATGCGATCCCTTCCTTTCGCTGCGACCCAATACAACGCGACGGCTTGCGCCGCCCAGAATACCGTAATCCACGTGGCTGACAGCAATATCGCCGACGTCACCAGGAGAAAGGTCATGCCTTCCGCCGTTAGCCAGGTCGCAGCCAGGCTCGGCATCTTCTGCCGCCAAACCACAAATGCCAAGGCGAGGGTCATAGCTGCATAACCAAGCGTAACGATGGATACATGAGCCTTTACAAAATCGAGCAGATAAGCCGAATGCCAGCAGCAAAGCAGACCGCTGATCATCCCGATCCAGAACCCGCTAACTTTCTCTCGTTCGCCACGAATCAGGGTCGCGAGAAACGGCGCGATGGAGTAAAGAACAAAGAGGAACTGTGTGAAAGCAAAAGCCTCGGCAAACCGCTGGTGTCCATAGGGTCCAACATGGCCGTTCGACCCATCCGTCCCTGGAAGGTTCAGGCGAAACGCGTCGCGAAGGTCGTGGTCGAGTGTCCAGGTGTAAAAGGAGACCCAACTGAAAGCCGCGCCCACCACGTAAAGAAAGGACCAGCGCTTGGCAAAAGCGAGCAACTGAACCGCAAGATTCAATACGGTCAGGTAAATAAAAAAAAGGCTGAGTCTTTCCGAAATCAAAAGGAGAGGCGCCAGATATCCGCCGAAAAGACTTAGGAAGGCGACCCCGCGCGAATCCCAGACGTAAGCCATCACGATTCCGACAGCCGTGATGATCAGGGTAAGAATCAAGGTAAGCCAATCTGGAAGCAATTCGTAGAACTGGCATCCAGCGTAGGCAGCCAGATACAAGAGCCCGAGCCCGAGCGCCGCAATGCCAATATCGAGGCCTTTGAGGCCGCGGCGGCGGCAAAACTCGCTCACGAGGAGCGAAACAGAGCCGATCACGAAACCCAGAGTCACCTGCACCGAAGGGCCGATCCAGCGCGAATCGAAAGCATATTTCAGAAAGAACCCAGCTCCGAGAAGTAAGGTCACGACCCCTAACCCCAGGAACCATTTTTGGCCAACCGCGATTTCGGATGCTTCCCTGCTGCCCACGCTCACCGATCCCACCGGCACTGGGTTTTCAGTTCCGGGAAGGCGCGGAGGTTGCGTTTTTGCCTGTTCTATCGGCGAAGCGGTTTCACCGACCTCTCGCATCTGGATGCCGGCTCCCGTCGTCCGGATGCTAGCCAGCTCTGCGCTAAGGTCCGCAATTTCTTTTTTCAGCGCCTGGAGTTGGCGATGAACTGCCAAATCGAGTCCACATTGCTGGCAAAAATCTTCTTCGGAGACAGCCTGGCATCGTGGACATTGCATAGCGTCGAGGTTTTCTCC
>JBAUZZ010000523.1:0-18009 GCA_049585495.1 Chthoniobacterales bacterium
CTCAGTGTCCTCCTGCTTACCGATACCCTGATTAACATTCCGCTGATTGTTTTTTCACTGGCATTCGCTAACTCAGTCTCCGCACCGGTACCGAACTGGGCAAAAACACTTCTGCTGTTCGCCCTGATTGTTCTCGTGTGCGACCTGTTGCCCAAGGTACTCGCGCTTGCCGACCCTTTTCGTTTCTCAAAATCGGCAATCCGCATTTTAAGGACGCTGCTGCCGATCCTCGGCCCCTTGTCCCTCGTTCTGCACCAGTTCGCCGAAAAAGTGGCCAATCGGTTTGCTACGGCAAAGCCCGAGGTCCAGGAACAATTGGATGATGAAGAGCTGATGACTTTGGTGGAGCTCAGCGCAGAAGAGGGCCAGCTGCGCGATGACGAACGCGAGATGATTCAGGAGATCATCAAGCTTGGCAACAAAACCGTGAAGGATTGCATGACGCCGCGCGTTGATGCTTTCACCATCCCGGACAATCTCAGTATCGAAGAAGCGATCCACGAGCTCCGCGTCAAGCGGCACGGGCGGGTTCCGGTTTACGGCGAGAGCCCGGATGAGATCTTAGGGGTTCTCGATGTGAAAAGCTTCTTGCTCGATCCGAGCAAGCATTACACCGAGCGATTAGAACCCCCATCTTTCGTTCCGGAAACTATGCGTGCTCTCGACCTGCTGCGCGCATTCTTAACCCGTCCCCAGCGGCTCGCGATCGTCGTGGACGAATTTGGCGGAACCGAAGGGCTGATCACCTTCAACGACATCGTTGAAGAGATTCTCGGAGAAGCTGCTCCTCGGGGCGACGAAGAGCTTTACATCGAAGCAATCGGAGATGGGAAGTGGCTCGCCAGCGGGAGCGCAAGACTCGATGACCTCGGAGAACTTCTTGACATCGAACTGACTCAGGAAGGTGTTGACACCGTCGGCGGTCTTATATTTACCCACCTGGGGTATTTGCCGAAACCAGGGACGATAGTCGAAATCCCGCCGCTCGAGTTCGAGATTCGTCAAAGCAGCCGAAAGCGCATCCTGGAAGTTTTGGTCGGGCGGATGCAATCCTTGGGTTCCGACGAATGAGCTGGCTCACCATAGGTCTCTGTCTCGCGTTGTCGTTTGTTTTCTCGGGAACTGAAGCGGGGCTTCTGTCTTTTAACCGGGTCCGGCTGCGCCATCTCGCCCGACAACGAGATCCGGCTGCCGTTCGCCTTGAACAGCTTCTCGAAAAGCCGACGAGGCTGTTTGTCACGGTGCTGTTCGTAACCAGCTTGATGAACATCATCGCGGTGGTATTGCTGGCCAGCCGGCTAGTCGCTTTCTTCGGCTGGTTCGGCTACGTCTGGACCCTGCTCATCGCGGTCCCGGTTGTTCTGCTCGTCGTGGAAATCCTGCCGAAATCTATCTTTCGGCGGTTTCCTTACCGCGCGCTAGCCTCAATCGCGCTGCTGCTGGAATTTGCTTCCTATGTGCTGACTCCGGTGATCTGGGTTGGAACCTGGATTGCTCGGCGGGTCCTTCATTTGCAACGCCCCAGGGAAATCTTTCTGGCTCGAGAAGACCTCAAATATGTAACGAGCGAGATCGAGCGAATGGGAACACTTAGCAGCATTGAGCGTCGAATGATTCACAACGTGGTCGATTTTCGATCGGTTCGTGTTCGTGACGTCATGGTCAAAATGGAGGTGGTGGTCTTTGTTCGACTGAATTCCCCGCTGGATGATGTCGTCCGGCTTTCCAAGGAGACCAAGTTTGATCGTTTCCCGGTGGTCGATGAAACGGGCAAAATTGTAGGAGTGGTCAGCGTCTTCGATCTGATCGTCGATCGCCGCCCCGACACGGTCGCCCAGCAGTATCTGAGGCGCATCCTGACCGTGTCGGTCGATGAACAAGCGTCCCTGGTTATTCGACGCTTGCGCGCGGCGCCGCAAAGGTTGGCTGCCGTGGTGAATGAATTTGGTCAGGCCGTCGGAATTGTCAGCGTTGAAGATCTCTTGAATCCGTTGGTGGCGATGTGAGGAGTGCGAGTGCTGAGTGTGAGTGCGAGTGCGATCGGGGAAAATTGCACGTTTTGTAGGGCGCCTGGCTCAGGCGCCGGGGACAAAGCGCATCGGCTGTCCGGGCGGCTGAGCCAGCCGCCCTACAACACCTTACCCGCGAAGCGCGTCCTCGCACTCCCACTTGCATTCCCCCCAGAGGTCTCTTTATTGCAGCTTTCTATGGACACGACAGCGTCAGGGCCTCCTTACACGCGGAAAAATCCGTTCCCGGCCAAGCTGCAGGTTAATCGCAAGCTGAACTTTTCAGGGTCGGAAAAGGAAACGCGCCACTACGAGTTCTCGCTGGCCGGTTCCTGCCTGCATTACGAGGTCGGCGATTCGATGGGCATCTTCCCGAAGAATGATCCTCGCCTGGTCGATGAGCTCCTCCGGGCGCTGCACTTTTCGGGAGAAGAGCCGGTTACCAACAAGGAGGGAGAAACGTTCTCGATCCGCGAAGGCCTCCTCAAACACTTTCATATTACCCAACCGTCAAAGCAATTTCTGGAAGCGATCGCCCAGCGGTCGGTCGGCGCCAGCGAACTGCGTGAGCTCATGCAGGCTGAACGAAAACATGATCTCGATATGTTTCTGTGGGGGCTCGAGATCATCGATTTTCTCTTAGATAACCCTTCGGTACGGTTTTCGCCGGAAGAATTTGTTGCCACACTCCGCAAGCTGCAGCCCAGGCTCTACTCCATCGCCTCAAGTCTGAAGGCTTACCCGGAACAGGTCCATTTCATGATCGCCTCGGTCAGGTACGAAAGTCATGGCCGGAACCGGCTCGGAGTTGCCTCCATGTATCTTGCCGAACGGCTTGCCAGCGATGCCCCTGTCTCGATGTTCGTTCATGTTGCCAAGGGATTCCGTCTTCCCGAGGATCCGAGTATCCCGATTATCATGGTTGGTCCTGGCACGGGGCTTGCCCCATTTCGTGCCTACTTACAGGAACGCAAGGCGGCCGGAGCAAAGGGTGAGAATTGGCTCTTCTTCGGTGAACAGCGATCGAAGTGCGATTTCTTTTATCAGGGGGAATTTGAGCGCTTTCAGAAAGAGGGTGTGCTGACCCGCTTCGACACGGCTTTTTCTCGTGACCAAGCCTATAAGATTTACGTCCAACACCGCTTGATCGAGCATGCCAAAGATATATATGCCTGGCTCGAGAACGGGGCGCATTTTTACGTTTGCGGAGACGCCGCGCACATGGCCAAAGACGTCGATGTTGCCCTCCATCAAATCATCGAGAAGGAAGGCGCAAAGACACCAGAGCAGGCGGCCGAATACGTCGAGACGCTGAAGAAGCAGAAGCGGTACAAACGAGACGTTTATTGAGGAGTGCGGAGAGTAGGACGGGCGTCCTGCCCGTTTTTTCTAAAGTGACGCGCGCATCCTGCGCGTTTTCGGAAAAAAAACAGGCAAGATGCCTGTTTACACAGAATCGACGGGCAAGACGCCCGTCCCACCCTCTACACCCCTAAATTTTTACGATTACTCGGTGGTCGTGACTTCCCGAACATAGATATTCAGCTCGCCGTCCGCGCCCTTTCGAATATCGACTATCTGGAACGGCCGTTCCGGGCCTCTTTGAAAACTTTCCCCCTCCCGGGGTGTTGGAAATCCCCGGGGATATTCGACGATGACGCGAGCGTTGCCGCGGTTAAGGACTCGATCCGCCAGCGATTGTCTCGGGCGCAGGACTGCGCGATTCTCTCGCGCCGCAGTGACCGTGAAATCTCCACGAAGATAGAGTGTCTCATTGCCGATTCCCCGATCAGCCAACTCGGAAGTCTGAGCAACATCCATGAGGTGGCCACGTGGCATTTGACCCGGCCGGTAGGTTTGCCAGGAACCAACGCGCCCTGTGGTTCCCGGCGTCGGTGAGGCAGTCAGAAAAGGCTGTAACGGTTGGTTCGCGGCGACAGCCGGCGGAGTACCCGTTACCTGCGGAATCTTGGCCAGCGGGGTTGGGGAGGCAGCCGCCACTTGAATCGGAGTCGGCGACGGCTTAGCACTCGGCTTCGCCAGCGGCGCCACTATCGGAGTGGTAACCGGTAACGCCCGGGCTACCGGCACCAAAGCAACCGCCTCGACGCCATTCGATTTTGCCTTCTCGGCGCTGGCGACCGTCGTTCGCTGCTGTGCCCCGATCGCTTTACGATACTCGGCATACCGCTGCTCGGCGTCCCGCAGCTGATTTTGACTAACCAGCGGTAGTCCGGCCTTCGTGTTCAAGAGTTTCGGCGGATCCAATTGAAACCCAGAACCGTTCTGAGTCGTACCGTACGGTCCGTAGAGCAGCGGCAGGCAAGTAAAGAGGAGTCTCCCGCTTCCAATGCTGCTAACGTGGATAACCGCCGACAAATCGTATGAGCGCCGCAATTCGATGCCGAGGCCGGTAGTTAATATATGCTGCATCGAAGCAAGATGTTCCTTAGCCGCCGGGAACACGTGCTCGAGATAGATCGTCGGATTATCGACTGACTGTGCGATCACCACTACGCCGGAATTGAAGAATCTGTTCTCGTTAAGGGGGTAGGCATCCAGGATCGTGAACTTCCCTGTGACGTACGGTACCTTCGCGGTCTGGTGATCG
Source organism: Chthoniobacterales bacterium (assembly GCA_049585495.1). Lineage (GTDB taxonomy): Bacteria > Verrucomicrobiota > Verrucomicrobiia > Chthoniobacterales > JAFAMB01 > JBAUZZ01. The sequence goes on from JBAUZZ010000523.1 coordinate 4,621, forward strand.
TAATTGCGCAGGTAGGCGCGCAGCAGGTCGTTGCTCTGGTCGTTCAGCTGGCTGGCCGTCAGTGTCCCGAACCGCTCGATCAGTTTGTCGCCACCGAGAAACTCGCCGCCAGGCGCTGCAGTCAACTCGAATCGACGCGGCGGGTCGAGCTTCTTGAGTTTCGTCAGGATCTGGTAGGCAAACGGTTCTTCAGGATGACTGAAAACGTAGAAGGTGCCGATCCAGCACACCAGCGCAAACCCGCAGAGCAGCAGAATAAAAATTGTCCACCCGAAGAGGTTGTCATTTTCCGGGGGCTGATGATTCTGCCGACTCGGACGTCCAAGCTGAACTGCTTTCATGAAGAACTAAGCAGCCACTAATCTTGCCGCAGCGTCAGTTAAGAATCACGCGAAACCTCAAACGAGCTTCCGCAGCCGCAGCTCCGTACGGCGTTAGGATTGGTGATCTTGAATCCGGCATCCGTTAAACCGTCAGTAAAATCGATCGTTGACCCGTTTAAAATACTCGCGCTCTGCGCGTCAATCAAAACCTCAACGCCGTCTTCTTGCACGCGCTGATCTCCGTCCTTCGCTTCATCGAATTGGATTCCGTATTGCATCCCTGCGCAACCACCGGTTTCTACAAAAATCCGGAGTCCTTTGTCGCGGTATTCCGGGTTCTCCGCGATCAAGGCCCGCAGTTGACGAATTGCAGCATCCGTGACTGTGATCATTGTTTTAATAAACAGCGAACGGGAACGAACGTCAACGGAGGTTGCCGTTGGCGTATCGCGCTGGTTGGCTGTATTCTGCCGCATGGGTCGGATTGTGCTCTTGCCGGATGAGGTTGCAAGTCAAGTCGCGGCGGGTGAAGTAGTCGAGCGGCCGGCGTCCGTGGTAAAAGAGCTGGTCGAGAATAGCCTTGATGCCGGGGCAACCCGGATCGAAGTGGCCATCGTGCGAGGAGGCGTCTCGGCGATTCGGGTAATAGATAATGGTGTCGGGATGGACCGAGACGACGCCTTGCTCAGCCTGGAACGCCATGCCACGAGCAAGATTCGGACCGGTCATGATCTCGCACGAATTCAAACGCTGGGCTTCCGTGGAGAGGCGCTCCCAAGCATCGCAAGTGTCTCTCGATTCCGCATGGCCACTCGGCCAAGCGGCGCCATTGAGGGAACGGAAATTACAGTGCAAGGCGGGAGAATAGAATCCGTCCGCGCCTCCGGGGAAGCCCCCGGCACGCTGGTCGAGGCGAGGTCGATATTTTTCAATCTTCCCGCGCGCCGAAAATTCCTTCGGAGCGAAAACACCGAAGCGAGCCATGTCCAACACCAGCTCCTGTTGAACGCAATTGGTCATCCCAAGGTTGGCTTTACCTTTGTTCGCAATCACTCGCCCGCCTTCCAGGTGCCGCCGACACATCGGCTCCCTGACCGGATCCGCGATCTCCGCGGTCAGGATTTATTAAACGAGCTGCTTGAGATCGAGCCGGAAACGGAGAACGGGATTCGAATCAGCGGCTTGCTGGGCAAACCCGGAGTCAGCCGGTCTACGCGATCCGACCAGATCATTTTCGTGAACGGCCGCCCAGTCGAGAACCTCACAGTTTATCATGGCTTGCGGGAAGGATACCACACAGCTCTGATGAAGGGGCAGTACCCGGTAACCTTCCTTTTCCTCGATTTAGACCCTGAAATGGTTGACGTAAATGTTCATCCCGCGAAGCGTGAGGTTCGATTTCGGGAACCGGATGCAGTTCGGGAGGCGATCGCACAGGTCGTCCGCAAAACCCTGGAAGCTGACCGTTCGCGATGGTCAAAAACATTTCACACGCACACGGATCCAAAGCCGGGTGGTGCACCCACGGTCTCGGCCAGACACCTGCCGGACGCGACTCCAGCCCTGATCCCGAATGCTGAACAGTTTTCGCTGCGCCGTGATTGGTCGGAGTTCCCGGCCCACTTTCCCCGAGGTCGCTTCGAGACTGGACTTGATTCAGACGGGAAATCGTCCGCGGAGTTCGCGGCTGGCGTGGACCCCCTGACCCTCGGGCAAGAGGATCCCTCCGCCAACCTGTCCGCGATCGCCGCGGCGAAATCCGAAGCTCCAGCAGAGGTGAACCCCCTCCAGCCTCACTCCGCAGGAACCCAGTTCAGGATCCTGGGGATTCTCGGCAAGCTTTATATCCTGATGGAAAATAGTGAAGGCCTTGTGCTGGTAGACCAGCACGCGGCTCACGAACGCATTCTGTTCGAGAAGATGCGCCGACAAATGGAATCGGAGGGAGTTCCCAGTCAGCGCCTCCTCATTCCTCTAACCATTCAGGTCGCGCCCAGAGACTATGATTGGCTTCAGATGAACACCGACACTCTAGACAGGATGGGATTTGCGCTTGAGCCCTTCGGAGAGTCTACCCTGAAGATCGATGGGATTCCGCAATTTTTCCGCGTAGACGATCCCGCTTCAGCTGTGCGGCACCTCGTCGACGAATTACGATCGATAACCTCTGGCACTTCTCGGCTCAGGATGGGGGAGGATGTCATCGCCAGGACCGTTTGCCATCACGCGATAAAGGCGAATGACGATTTGCGATTACCTGAGATAGAACAGCTTGTCGGTGATTTGCTAACTTGTGATCTGCCTTATTGCTGTCCCCACGGTCGCCCGACCATGATCCAGATCTCGTACGGCGAGCTGGAAAAAAAATTCGGCCGCAAGGTTTAAACCGAAAGGGCGATGCGATGGGTCGGAACGCGTTTGTAGGGCGCGTGGCTCACGCGCCGGGAAAATCTGTTTAGGGTGAGATTCGCTCCGGGTGTGCCCGGCGGCTGAGCCAGCCGCCCTACAAATCCACTTTCGCGCCCTTCTGTAAGGTCTTTGGTTATTCCCTCAGGCCGGGACTCTGCGCCTTAACCTTGAATTTTCTAGTCAGGTAAGCGGTTAATATCGGTCGGACGACGGACCAGAGCGCTCCCCAGATTTTCAGGCCGAGGCCGAGACCACCGCTCAGTTTTGTCGCCGCCCGGTGATTGCCAGCCTGAATGTAAATCTTCTTCTTGCGGGCAGGAAGGCGGGACAAAATCCAGCCAAGAATCGCCGCCAAACTCATCCAGCCCCAAGAATATCGGTGAAATGTCTCCGTCAACCGTCGCTGTACGTTGAGCTTGCCACGAACAATCGACGAATGATCCACCAGTTGTTGCCGGCTTCGGGCTAGTTGATCTATTAGTCGTTGTCTGGTTTCGTCCGGCCTAGCCATTCACGGTCCTTTTGAAGCTCCGCGCGAGTGAGCGAGAAAATCGGTTTCGTAATTCTCAGCCGAAGAATGATGGCAGAGACCAGGCTCAACCCCAAAAGAACTCCGGCGCAAATCAACGCACTCCAACCCCACTCCAGACCGGAAATACGCATAATCAGATAGAGCAGGAAAACGCCGAAGAGCAGGGAAAACGCGCCAAAAAACGCAACAGTACCGGCGAAGAGCAGAGCCAGGATGAGCACATGGAATCCCGCTTCCTTCGACTCGACTCCCAGCAGTTGCAGTTTTAGCTCGAGGTAGTGAACCAGAGCAGCGACCCAGTTGCGCACCGACTCGCTCGCCGAAATCCTTTCCGGTTCAGCTCCCTCCGGAGAGTCAGAAGCCATGGATCATTTGCGCAGAATCAGACCAAGCAGAAAGCCGACACCCAACGCGATCACCACGGCTTTTGCCGGATTCTCGCGAACATAGGCTTCGCCGTCGGTCTGCCAGTTTTTGGCCCGGCCCCTGGCGTCTGACCAAGCACTCTCAGCTGTTCCCCTGAATTCACGGGCCTTCCCTTGGGCGGCCGATCGCAATTCGTCTGTCTTTTTTTGGGCAGCTCGCCGGATTTCCTCGGCTTTGGCGCTGGCCGCCGTTTTGAAGTCCTGAGCAGCAGCCTTGACGTGCTCCTTAGCGCTGTCAGCGGCAGCCTGCGGATCTGGGTTTTCGTCCATAAATTTTCTCCACTAGTAATCTTTTGGAATTTGCAGAAGATCAGTTTCTTTAACCTAAAATCCGAAATTCGGCGGCGACGGAGCACCGCCCTCCAAGGTAATTTCGGAATTTGGATTTAACCGCTACAAGCAATTGTCCCGTTTGCGGGGAGAAAAATCAAGGCTCCCCGGCAAACGCACACCCGATACTACAAAAGAACCCGGCAAAAACCTGTGAGAGGTGATCGGTGAGAGGCAGTTTGGTTTAGGTGAGGAATGTCGGTAGGGCGAAAATTTATTTGAGCCGATTTAACCTAAATTCCAAAATTGATTTGGAGGGCGACGCTCCCGACTTCACAAGGCCTACGTCGCGGCTGGAGATGGATGGCACGTACACTACGGCAGCCTCTCCCGACCCAGAAGGGCGCGCCGTAGCTCCCCGGAGGCGGCCGCCGTCGCCTGAATCTTGATTTGAGGACCATGATGAGCATGAAAAGTTACCCTTTCCTGTGCTCGTCGATCAGCTTTGCGAAATGATCAAAGAAATAGGTCGCATCGTGCGGCCCGGGCGCAGCCTCCGGATGGTACTGTACGCTGAAAACCGGATTTAAACGGTCCCTCAGCCCCTCCACCGTGCCATCATTGAGATTGATGTGCGAGACCTCGACGTTGCTCGGTAATGAGTCGGGATCGACCGCAAATCCATGGTTCTGCGCAGTAATCGCTACCTTTCTGGTCACAACATCCTGCACCGGCTGGTTCCCGCCACGATGTCCGAATTTTAGCTTAAACGTTTTGCCTCCGTATGCGTAACCGAGCAGCTGATGCCCGAGGCAAATCCCGAATATCGGGCATTTGCCGATAAGTTGCTTTAATTCATTATGGATGTAGTTGAGCGGTCCGGGATCCCCGGGTCCGTTGGAAAGAAAAATTCCGTCCGGTTTCATCGCTACTACGTCCTGGGCCTTGGTCGCAGCCGGGACGACCGTGGCTTTAAATCCGTGCTGCCGGAGACGTCGGAGAATATTTAACTTGATGCCATAGTCAAAAGCGACGATTCGAAACCGGGCTGGCGGCAGTTTCTTGAACACCTGGCCATTGTCGAGCACTTCGTCGACGTGCTCGCCCTTTCCTTTCACGATGGTCCAGCTGCGGCTGAGCCGGTCCTCCGGATCCCATTCGTAAATCTCGCGGGTGGTGACCTCCTTAACATAGTCAGACCCGATCATCTCCGGCGCCTCCAATGCGCGTTTCACCGCCTCCCCAGGATTCGCGATCTCGTCCGTCAAGCATGCCCGCATCGCGCCCCGTACTCTTAAATGCTTCGTGAGGGCGCGGGTATCAACCCCTTCAATCCCAGAAATATTCCACCTCTTCAAATAGTCATCGAGCGATCCGGCAGCACGCCAGTTGCTGGCGACCGGCGAGAGTTCTCCGACCACGAATCCTCGAACATGCGGTTGACGACTTTCCTCGTCCAAGGGGTTCACTCCGTAGTTTCCAATAAGCGGGTACGTCATCGTAACGATCTGGCCATGATAGGAGGGATCGGTGAGTACCTCCTGATAACCGGTCATAGAGGTATTAAAGCAGATCTCGCCGACGCTCGTCCCCGATGCGCCAATCGGTTGTCCCCGGAAAATCCGTCCGTCCTCAAGAGCAACTAAAGCCTGGTTCATTCCGGGCGTGAACGTAAACGAAAGGCAACCCCGCGCAAGATGGATTAGCGAGCGATCCAGGCTAACCTCAAGCCGAAATGGAACCCGGCCCGACCGATCGCTTCAGCAGGCCCGCCAAATCGCCCCGATTTAAAATGAGCATCTTCTCGAGGCCGAGCCACCGGGCCAGCCGTCTCAGTTCGAGCAATAGAGGAGACAAAATTTCCGCTGGTTTGCACCCATTTTCGACGTGAGCGGCGACCACCTGGAGTGTCCGGGTCCTGCGTTCCGCTTTGAGGTCAACTCTGGCCACGAAGTGATCGCCGAGCAGGAACGGCAGCACATAGTAACCGTGCTCGCGTTTGTGAACGGGAGTATAAATCTCGATCCGATACCTGAACCCGAAGAGCCGCTCTGTCCGAGCGCGTTCCCAGATCAGCGGATCAAAGGGCGAGACCAATGCCTGTGCTTCCAACTGACGCGGAATACGGGCTACCGGATTCAGAAACGCCGGTTGGCGCCAACCTTCAACCGCTACCGGGAGCAGCTCACGGGCCTCAACCAGCTCCGCGACCCTTGCTTTCGCATCGTTCACACTTAGCCGAAAATAGTCGCGCAGATCGTTCTCGGTTGCGATACCAAACGCCCGCACGGCAATTCGGATCAGTTCGCGTTGGGCGTCCACCTCCACGATTCGTGGAGCTGACACGAGTTCGGCGGATATTACCCGCTCCGTCAAATCATAGATCCGCTCGAAGCTCTTTCGGAAACTGGTCGTGACTCGTCCCGCCCAAAAGAGCCACTCCAGCGCCTTCTTGTATTCGCTCCAGCTCCACCATCCTGTTGTGCCAGCCACCTTGTTCGTCTCCAGAAGCCGTTCCAGTTGCCCGGCGCTGACCGGCCCGTGCCGCTGAACTTCCTCGTGTACCCTCTCGATAAATGGTCTTCGTTCCCGGCCAAACCGGGCCCAGCTCGAATAGAGACCGTGACCTTCGGACGCTTGCTGCATTCGCCACCGAAACAAGGGGAAAAACGGAAGAGGAATCAGCGATGCGCCGTGCCCCCAGTATTCGAAAAACGCGCGCCGGCGCCCCTTGGAACTCAATTCGTCTAGAAGCGTCGCCGGGTACGGTCCCAGGCGCGAAAAGACCGGCATGAAGTGTGCCCGGACCAACACATTTACCGAGTCGATCTGCAGCAGCCCGAGGCGTTTCACTAATGCGACGATATGCCGGCCGGTGACCCGTTCAGGTCTGGGGATCGCGAGCCCTTGGGCCTCCAGCGCAATCCGTCGCGCTTGAGAAAGCGACAAAGATTCCCGAGCACGGCGCTTCGGCGAGCGAAGAACCCTGGACTCAGTAAGCGGTTGATTCATGGCCGGGGAAACGGCGAAGTGGTAAAACGGTGAAGGGTAGCGCGTAGACGATGCGGGGCTCTTCGGAAGATGATCGGCTGGTTCAGAAGCAGGTTCTTTTACATGATTCGCTTACCGTCTTACTGTCTTACCGTTCTACCGCGTCACCGCTCTGCCCCACGTCACCAGGAGAGCTGGTCCCAGTACGTCACCGCGCCGTTGTGCTTCTTTACGAAACGCACCGATGCGTCCTGGGAGATAACGACCGCAACACAATTTGGATACCGATCACAGAGCCGATAAACCGCCCGGTGCCGGGTACCGACATCATCGAGCGGTTCGTTAACCCAGATTGCAGCTTCGACATCGAGCGCTTTGCGGACTTGCCCGAGCCGCGGAGCGTCTGACCGGAGTTCAGCGCCGAATCCAATCAATTCATATCGCTTGTTCAAAACCAGAGCCCCGTCGACCGTCATCAGGTCCGCCAGAAAATGCGCGAACTCGAAGAAGCCCTCATCCAGTTCGCTCAATTCCGCGTCCGCAATCTTCTGATAATCCTCCCAACCGACACTGAAGATCTGGTTCTTATGCGCCAGCTCGGTCAAACGCTGAACCGCGCGGGTCAACAGGCGCTGATACCTGGAGCGCGACTCATGCTCGGCAAACCGATACTTGAACCGCATCGGCCCTTCATGCTCGCTTCGAACGAAAAGGGCTTGTTCCTCGGGTTCGACGAAAACCAAGGTACCGCCATGCTTGGAGTCTCGGACAACGCTCAACGTGCGGCGAAGCACGTTTTGAGTCATTACTCTAATGAAATCGACTTTGATCGGTACGTACAAAAACTTCGTAGAGTCACCGTAAATTCTTTCCATCATATATTCGCGGACACCAGCGAAGGCGGCCGGCAGCCAATTCGATTGGAAAAGATCGAACGCATTCGCTTCCATCTGGCCGCTGCTCAGCGCGGCGATTCTCTTGTGCCCGACAAATACAGTCAGTCTCCCTGGGCTCAGCGCATGAATCACCAGCCTGGTCGGCATTGGCACGCCGGCGAACCGTCCGCCGTCGACGGCGTTTACCCAACGTGTCCCGGAAACCACGACACCCCAGATTTTCAAGGCCCCGTCGGGGTCTGGGCAAACGCCAATCAGCGACCGGAAAAAGTCTGCTCCCACCGAGATTCTCCGTATTTCCTGTTCGTTATAGGGTCGAGCTCGATCCAAGCAGAGTGGAGTCAACCCGCTTGGCGGACCGGCATCCTGGGGGATCAGGGAAGGGTCAGCGCACAATAGCCGGAAAGTAACGGGTCGGAGTTCTTCTTTTAGTAAGCTCGCGTGATATGCTACATCGAACAAAAGACGGAGTTGGCCGTCGCTCGGCAGCGCCTCCATCGCTTCCAGCGGCCAAACCTTCTTCACCAACTCGGTGAGCTGCGATGGATACGAATAACCGAGATAGCTTTGGAGCCTCTGTGTCATGCTGCCGACGCGGTTACCATGGTTAAAAACAGTAATTATCCTGCTATATCCATTTTTTTCAAACTGGTCCTGTCCGTAGGGCGCCTGGCCCAGGCGCCGGAAACGGCCAAAGACGCTATTGACGCAATCGGCTTGCTGAAGGTTCCCCTCTCACCCAAGCCAGAATAGGTTCGAGGTGAACTCGCACTCACACTCACACTCTCTCCACCCGGCGCGCCGTGAACCGCTGCGGTGGGCTGGCGATGGCATCCTGGGCCGCGATCAATTGAATCTCGCGGGCCCCGGCCGCAACGGTCGCCTCGAGAACCGCGAACACTGCGTTAACACTGAGCTGAAGTGCTTCCCGGGTTGAGCCGGTCAGCAACCAGTGAGCGAAAAACAGTGCCGCTGCGGTATCACCGGCACCGTTGACATTCAAAGGCAGGAGCGGCGTGGCGATAGCGTATGCACCCGACTGGTCGACCGCCAAGACTTCAATTTGATCGGCTGGCGCATCGGACCGGCGCAGGCCGGTGACCAGGACGATTTCGGGTCCCAGCGCCCGCACTTTCGCTATCGCCTCCAGAACGGAGCCCAGGTCCGAGACCGATCCTTCTGCGAGAAACTCGAGCTCAAATTGGTTCGGCGTCACGATCGTCGCCGCTGGAATCGCGATTTGCCTCATGAACTGGGGAATTCCTGGCCTCACAAAAAAGCCGCGACCGACATCGCCCATCACCGGGTCGCAACAATAAGTGGCCCTGGGATTAGCGGCTTTCACCCGGTAGAACGCCTCGACAATCACTTGGCCGAGTGAGGCATCGCCCAGGTAACCGCTGAGTACGCCGTCGCAGAGCGGTAGTACGCCGCGCTCCTCGATGCCCCGGATAACGTCCGAGACCGCCTCCGCCGGGAAAACCGGGCCGCGCCAGCTGCCGTAGCCCGTGTGGTTCGAAAAATGAACCGTGTTGACGGACCAAACCTCAACGCCCAGCCGTTGGAGAGGAAACACTGCTGCCGAGTTGCCAACGTGCCCGTAAGCAACGCTGGACTGAATGGAGAGAATGTTCAGAGCCACGCAGGTAAAAGCTCCAGCTTTTACGCACTGTCCGCAAAGCTCCAGCTTTTTTGCGATGAGCCGGAAAGCTCCGAAATTACCTTGGAGGGCGGCGCTCCGTCGCCGCCGAATTTCGGCATTTGGGCCTAAGCGTGTGGTCAGCTCTCCGAGCGGACCGCTGAAGTTTGGCCAATTTTTGGGTTGCACCTGGAAGGTGCGTCTACTGTGACCGATCGCGTGACACCGAGAAGTAAAGTAGCGGAGTAAAAATCTAGAGCTCCTATCTGGCGTTGAAGCCAGGGAATGGTCGGTAAAAAAATTACCGAGCCGCAGCGGAGCTGGTCTTGCGTTCGACTGCGTCCTTTTCATCACCCGCTCCTCGTTCACGAATATGACCAACGCACCGCGGAGCGAAAGGCGCGAGAGACCCTGAAAGTCCTGGTCGCAGGATTTGAGAGCGGGGCGATTTAGGACGCGCTTCCCGGCTTAGGCGAAGGTGAAACTTGGCCCCACCGTCATGCCCTGCCAAGAACCATGATTGACGCCGAAGGCGCGCGTGCGCCAACATAGCCGCTCCCCAATGCCAGAATCCCTGCAAAACAAGGTAGCGCTCGTCACTGGCGCAAGCTCTGGAATCGGCCGCGCCACCAGCTTAGCCCTGGCAGACGCAGGCGCTAATGTCGTCCTTTTCGCGCGTTCAAAACAGAAGCTGGCCAATATCTCTGAGCAATTGGGAACTCGCGCTCTGGTCTGTCCGGGCGATGTCACCCGTCTCGAGGACCTTAAGTCGGCCGTTCAGAGGGCGCTCAGTCACTTTGGCCGGATTGACATCTTGTTTGCCAACGCCGGCCTCTACATCTCGGGTGATATTTCCGGTGGCGACCCGGCAGCGTGGTCGCAGCTGGTGGACGTCAACGTAAAGGGCGTCTTTTTCTCGGTCGATACGGTGCTGCCTGGTCTTCTCAACCAGAAATCCGGCGATATCATTGTCTGCAGCTCGATCTCCGGCCATCAGGCGATCCACTGGGAGCCAGTCTACAGTGCCTCGAAACACGCTGTTCAATCGTTCGTGCACGGTCTCCGGCGTCAGTTGCTGCAAACCGGAGTTCGCATTGGAGCCGTCGCCCCCGGAATGGTATTGAACGAACTCTGGGGGATCACCGACGAAACGGAAATCCAGCGGCGAGCCGAGGCCGGCGAAGGCTTGCGGTCGGAGGACGTTGCCGAAGCCGTCCTCTTCATGCTCACGCGCCCGCGCAATGTCACCGTCCGCGACCTGGTCATGTTGCCGCGCACCCAGGACTTGTAGGGCGGCTGGCTCAGCCGCCGTTGCGGGCGGGGCTTTAGCCGCCGGCGCTGGAGTAAGTCCATCGTTTAGCCGAAAATTCCTTAGAATTTTCGCCTTTCCTGTTGCATACTTCGAAAGGACGGCCTATATGCCGTCCTTTCTAAATCGCGGGGTGGAGCAGTCTGGTAGCTCGTCAGGCTCATAACCTGAAGGTCGCAGGTTCAAATCCTGCCCCCGCAACCACTCTTAGATCCTTGATTCCAAGGACTTCCCGCTCAAGAGGGCGTGTCTGGCCAGCCTTGTCTTTGTGAGGATGAATACGGTTAAAATGAACCAAAATGAACGAAAAGTGGCATGAGTGAATGCGGAGCCAGGAAATGTGCCGAAGATCACTCATGTCCTGCCTGATGGCATGAGTTGGAAGTCGCCAACCTGGGTCCTTACTTTCCACCCTCCGTCTGGCCAAGGCTCGGCCGGCGCGAATCCGTGAGCCAAAGCACAGGATCGCACCAACAAAACTTTCGTGCCAGGCAACTGAGGAGATCTCTTGGGATCGATCGGCAGCGAATTTCGGGGGTACGTCAGCGCGCTATACCAAGGTCGGAAGCCGGCTAGATTTTTCGGGGTAAGCGTCTACCGAAGCACCGGTCCCAGCATGGTAGGAGTCAGTGATAGCGATCTCTCACACTTACGTTATCTCTGCTATAGAGTTCGCGCCGGACGACTACCCGTATCCGATTTCGCCTGCATCTCCCCGATGCGGCTGTAGAGTGCCTTCTTCAATGCGTCGAAGTCACTGAAGACGTCGGATTCGGGGACGACCGCTGGGATCACCTGCAGCTTCTCGAGAAGATCGAGGTGGGCCACGGAAACGCCCACCACCAGCACGCGCACCCCGGCCGCATTCAGTCTGGTCAGCGCATCATGCAGTGCATAGACGCCTGTCTGATCCATGTAGGAGATGCGGTCCATGCGGAGAACCAGGAGCCTGCTCTGGGCTGCCGCCTGACGGGCGAGGTCGAGGAACTGGCTGGCGAAACCGAAAAAGAGGGGCCCATCGACGTGCTTGATTAAGAGCTTGTTGCGGATCGTGTCCGGGATGGTCAGTTCATCCGCCCAAGGTTCATCGGCGACCGGCGTGAGCGTCGTCTGCCGTTCCGTAATGTCGCTTACCTTCTTCATGAAGACAAACGATGCCACGATGAGGCCGGCAGCCACCGCGATGATCAGATTGGTGAACACGGTCAGCACGAGGACAAAGAGCATCAGGAACGCATCCGACCGAGGCACCTTAAGGAGATGCCTAATGCCGCGGTAGTCGATGATGCCAATCCCGACGGCAACGAGCAGACCTGCAAGGACTGCGTGGGGAACATGCTGGACGAGGCCCGACAGGCCGAGCAGCACGGCGGCGAGAAACAGGCCATGGATCACACCCGATAAGCGGCTTCGCCCGCCGGCCTCGACATTGAGGACGGTGCGCATGGTGGCGCCGGCGCCGGGAATGCCGCCGATCAGACCGGCGGCGATGTTTCCCAAGCCCTGCCCGACGAGTTCGCGATTGCTGTCGTGCTGCGTGCGCGTCAGGTTGTCGGCGACGAGCGACGTCAGCAGCGAGTCGATTGCCCCAAGGAACGCGAGTTGGATCGCGGCGGCCATCAGCAACGGCAGCCGCTGAAAGTCGAGCGATGGCATCACCAGGCTCGGCAGCCCTGACGGTATCTTGCCGATCACCGAAACTTCAAGCGCCAGCGACACCGCCAGCGCCGTCAACGCCACCAGGGCAACGAGCGAGGCTGGAACCGCTTTCGTGAATCGCGGCAGTATGAAGACCGTTGCGATGGTCAAGGCGGATAAGGCAACGGCGGCCCATTTGATGTTGCCGCCCAGCAGATGCAACTGGCGGAGGATCGACAACGGCTCCGAAGACGGCGGCTCCGCGCCGAGCATCGGGAACAACTGTTGAAGGATGATGATCACCCCGATGCCAGTCATGAACCCGGAGATGACGGGGTAGGGAACGTAGCGGATATAGGCGCCGATCCGGAACAGCCCGAGAGCGATCTGCAACAGACCGGCGAGAACAATAATCACCACAACGCCAGGAAGGTTCACCGCGCCGGAAGGAAGAGTGTTCGTCGCCACGATGCCGGCCACGACCAGCGTCATCGGCCCCGTTGGCCCGGTGATCTGCACAGGCGTGCCCCCAAACACCGCCGCGACGATGCCGGTTGCGACGGCGCCGTAAAGGCCCGCCACTGGCCCCAGTCCCGAAGCGACGCCGAAGGCGAGCGCCAGCGGCAGCGCTACGACGCCAGCCGCCACGCCGCCGAAGAAATCGCCGCGCACGACGTTCCAGGACGACGCGGGGGACCGAGGATCATCGCTCACGCTCATGGCTTTGCGTAATCACGTTATCTCTTGCCCGTCGGCGTTGCAGGCGTCACTTCGACGGGTCGTACGGCAGTGCGGACTTGTGCGTGCAGAGCCGCAACTTGCCGTCGCTGCACCGCCGGAACACCAACGTCTTCTCGACCATGATCTCCTTGCCCTCACTGTTAGTCAGATAGAAGTTGCCCATCGTGATGGCGATGTCGCCATGGATCTGGATGCCGTTCTCCGCCGCGTTGTTGT
>JBAUZZ010000524.1:0-24838 GCA_049585495.1 Chthoniobacterales bacterium
GTGTCGGTGGAAAGACGGCAGAATCTCTCTGGGTCCAAGTTTCAACGGCGCCCGGGACTGAGGTCAAAGACTACCGATCCTGGCTGGGCGAATGCAAGGCTGGGAACAAAGTCCAGAAGCCGCTCGAACAACTTTGGCATACGCTTGACGAGATTGCGCCTGCCCGAAAGCCGTTACCGCCCGCGACGATGATTCGAATCATTCTGGAAGCGATTTACGACGACTATCTCCGCGCCAAGTACGCCAACCATGAACAGCGGCGCGAGGATCTCACGACGCTCGAAAATTTCGCCCGAACATTTCAGGATCCCGTCGAATTCCTCAGTCAACTCTCGCTGATGGCTACCTCCGACACCGAGCGCGCAACTGAAGCTGACGAAGACAGTGAAAGGGTTACGCTTTCTACAATTCATCAGGCAAAGGGACTGGAGTGGCGGGTGGTATTTGTGGTCTGGATGGCGGACGGGATGTTTCCAAGCTCCAGATCGCTAGAAACCGACGAGGCGATCGAGGAGGAACGTCGGCTTTTCTATGTCGCCGTGACGCGAGCCAAGGATGAGCTGTATCTGGCATATCCATACCGGTGGCTGAATGGATCGATCGACCAGCAGATCCAGCGACCCTCGCGTTTTCTCAAAGAGATTCCCGCTGAGCTGCTGGAAGAATGGAGGGTCGGGGTTTGAATGATCGGAGGCGCTCTGAGCAAGATTCGTAGTTCTATTCATAAAAATGGTGTATTTTCGCGAGGATTTTTGCTGCTAAAAGGCGGTAGCGCGAATTCGTCCTGCGAAGCGGACAAATGAGCCTTAAGGCGCCAGCAACATGTGCGGTTTAGGCTCATCCGCCGCGGCGGATTCGCCCTACGGTCATTCCCTCTTTACGCCAACCCCCCAAATCGCCTCATTTCTCACGAATCACGTTTGGTTGCGGCTTCGCCGCGTCCTGAATCGCAGACGATGCCATATCCTATCGCATCTTGTCCGGCCGCCCTATCAGCGAGCCTGCCAAGAATTTTAATTTTGCGCGACGGAGTCGCGTGCTTTGTGGTATTCGTAACTCTCGTTTAGTGAAGCGATACATCCGTGCGATTTACACGCCGAAAGTAGGAGTTCCTTGGAGTAATCAGGAAACTTTCGAGCGAATCGGGATTCGTTTGGCCAAAATTCAAGCTCCGGGCCCGGAAAAACAGGCGTTGCTCGATTTTGTTCGATTATTGCTGATCGGAACTCGAACGCGGTATGCCCAATGTTCCGACTTTCTTTGGTTGAACTCCTTTCGGGATCATGCCTCCGCGTTCGAGCGAGCCGTAAGCGACTCGATGGAGGCATTGAGATTAAGTTTGCAGGCGGATTCGCCCGACTGTCGATTTGATGCTGTCCTTGGCGTTTCCAGCGTCGGCCAGGTTTTGCCGGGAATCTCCGACCGGGCAAGCCGCGCTTTCACACCCTGGGTCGGTCGAGATGCGATCTTGCTGGACATCGGTAACGGCGGATGCACTGCCAGCGTGCGCGCCATTCAAGCGGCTGTTCGCCTGGGGCCGGAAGTGAAGAACACTTTGATCGTCGTCACAGAGCCCGCCTCGACGATGGCTGACGCGACCTCGCTGAACCGATCAAATTGGCAAGGCATCTGCACTTTTGGCGACGGCGCCGCGGCTGTCTGGATCTCAAATCAAGGAGCGAACGGTTCCCTCGAACTTTCCCAGGTCGCCTCTTGGCAAGGGCGGGAAAGTGATCTGATTCGTTGGGACTATGGGCCGAACTACTACCAGTTTGGATTATCCGACCCCGAACAGTTTGAGGTGAAGGTCCGAAACGAGATTCTTGAAGCGATGAGCCACCTGCCCTGGCAGCGTAATCCTGCTGCTCTCTGGGCGGTGCATCCTGCCGGGATTATGCTCTTGCTTAGCATCGCCAAGAAACTGGGTATCGAGCGCCTTGCGTTGGAGCCTTCCATTCGCCATTTTCGTGCCTTCTCGAATATGAGTGGGGCGAGCATTCTGCATGTCTTAGGCGACGTTATTCTCCGGGCGACACCAGGGCAGGAAGTTCGCTGGCTTTCCATGGGCGCTGGGTTTCATGTCGCGTATGGCAGCGGATCCCGAGTTTGAGCTCTTATGATTGACCGAGAGCAAGTAATGCAAGCAATTGCCGAGTTTATCCGGGAGCAGTCCCCGAACTTTTCTGCGGAAAACCTCGAGACGCTCAAGGCGAGCGATGTGATTAAGCAAAGTCTTGAACTGGTGGAATTTGTCCTTCATTTGGAAGAGAAGCTCGGGATTGAGATCAACATTAACGCCTTGGGTGAGAAGCTCATTAATAAGGACTTCGGTGGGCTTGCCGATGAACTGGTGCGAATGGCGAGGGGATAGGGCAGACGATAGAGCGATCCGCCACTTTTCTCCTTGCACAATGGCCGTTCTCCCCTATTATTTGCCCTCCTTGGAATTATGGCATCGAGTGACAACTTTGATCTGAGTGCGTTTCAGTTGCATGACAAAGATACTGGAAGCGCAGATGTCCAGGTCGCGCTTTTGACTCTGCGGATTAATCAGCTCACCGATCATCTGAAGGGTCATCGCAAAGATCACTCCTCTCGCCGGGGTCTGCTGAAACTTGTTGCCACTCGAAGAAGCTTGTTGGATTACCTCAAGCGAACCTCGCAGGATCGATACAAATCAGTTATCGAAAAGCTGAATCTAAGAAAATAAAGCCTAGCCGCCTCTAAGAGCGGCTTTATGCTTATCAGCGGATGGTAAGCAAACGGGGTAAGATAAAAATTAGTTCTCGACGGTCCCCCAAAACGCGGCCTTGGTCTTAGGTCCGAGGCTCGAAGGTAATTCGAGCTTCGGACCTACGAGCAAAGGCCGATGCGGCCGATCGATCGAGACAAGCATTCAAACATGGAATCTAAAGTCTCTAAGAAAATCGGCGCATCCGATCTCACGATTGAAACAGGCAAGCTGGCAAAATTGGCCGATGGTTCGGTCACGGTTCGTTCCGGGGAAACCATTATTCTGGTCGCAGCCGTCTCGGCGACCAGTCTAAAAGAAGGTCAAGACTTCTTCCCGCTCACAGTGGACTACCGGGAGAAGGCGGCTGCGGTCGGCAAATTCCCGGGCGGATATTTTAAACGCGAGGGCAGGCCGTCCGAAAAAGAAACACTCACGGCCCGGATGACTGACCGTCCCCTGCGGCCTCTATTTCCAAAGGGTTACTTCTATGATACCCAAGTCATCAGTGTCCTGCTCAGCGCCGACGGAGAAAATGATCCGGACATCTTGAGCATCAACGGAGCGTCCGCCGCACTGTGCGTTTCAGACATCCCTTTTGCTGGCCCCATCGGGGCTGTCCGCGTCGGTCGAGTCGGTGGGGCGTTTGTTGTAAACCCAACTCACACCCAGCGACAATCGAGCGATCTTGACCTCGTTTACGTGGGCGGTTGGGAAGATGTTATAATGATCGAGGGCGCGGCGAATGAGCTGCCGGAAGAAGATTTTATCCGTGCCCTGGAGTTTGCCCATCCCTTTGTCCGTGAGATCATCGAAATGCAACGAGAGCTCGCCGCGTCGGTCGGCAAACCGAAACGCCAAAGCGAGTTATTAAGCCTGCGTGACGACCTTCTGGAAATCGCGTATCAGGTTGCCGGTGACCGAATTGAAAGCGCATTGTACACGCCCGGCAAGGTCGCCCGAAGCAAAGCTGTTGATGCACTTCGTAAGGAGGTTGAAACCGCCATCGTCGCGAAGTATCCGGACGCGACTCCGTTTGAGATTTCTCAGGCTTTTGACTATCTCCAGAAAAAGGCGTTTCGGATCAGCATCCTTGACCGAAAAACCCGATGCGATGGACGCGGATTGTCCGATATCCGCCTGCTCAAGGCCGAAGTTGGACTTTTACCGCGGTCCCACGGCTCTGCTCTCTTCCAGCGTGGCGAGACCCAGGCGTTAGCGCTGGCGACTCTCGCTTCGGCGGAAGAGGCCCAGATGATGGATGCCTATACGGGAGGCGAGCTGAGCAAACGGTTCATCTTGCACTACAATTTTCCGCCGTTCAGCGTGGGGGAAACCGGCAGGTTCGGCGGTGCCAGCCGACGCGAGATCGGACACGGCGCGTTAGCCGAGCGATCAATTGCCCCGGTCATACCGTCGGAAGCAGCGTTTCCGTATGCAATCCGGATCAGTAGCGAAGTAATGGAATCGAATGGCTCGACGTCGATGGCGACGGTTTGCGCAGGCGTGATGTCGCTGATGGACGCCGGCGTCCCCATTCGTAAAGCGGTAGCCGGGATTTCCGTCGGGCTGGTCACGGAATACGAAGGGGAACGGCTGAAACGCTATATCACCCTGACCGACATAATTGGGTCGGAAGATCATTTTGGGGATATGGATTTCAAGCTCTGTGGGACGCGAGAGGGAATTACCGGATTTCAACTCGATCTCAAGCTGGCCGGGATTTCCCACCAGATCATGGCTGAGGCTATTCGCCAGGCGCGTGAGGCGCGGATGAAAGTTCTGGATGTCATGAACCAGGCAATCAACGCCCCTCGCAAGGAATTGAGTCCATACGCGCCGCGGATTGAAACCCTTAAGATTCATCCGGACAAAATTGGCCTTCTTATCGGGCCCGGCGGAAAAACCATCAAAGGGATCGTTGCGGAAACGGGTGCGGAAATAAACATCGATGACGATGGCTCGGTGCATATTTACTCGGCGAGCCGGGATAGCCTGAATCGGGCAAAAGAGATCATTACCGGAATGACCAAGGAGATCGAAGTGGGCGAGACCTACCACGGCCGAGTTGTCTCCATTAAGGAGTTCGGAGCATTCGTAGAAGTGTTACCCGGCAAGGATGGACTAGTTCACATCTCCGAACTGGCGGATTTCCGCGTCAGGGCCGTGGAGGACGTCGTCAAGGTCGGCGATGTTATCTGGGTGAAATGTATCGGCATCGACGAGAAGGGTCGCGTAAAGTTGAGCCGCAAAGCTGCGATGAAAGAGCGTAACGCCGAGGCGGAATCCGCGCTCCAGGCGGAGTGATTGTTCGCCAGACGGTAGGAAGTAGACAGTGGAGAGTAGACAGTAGACAGGAGCCGCAAGCGGAGAACTGGAACTGGAAAGCTGGAATTCAGCGCTGCTCTTTTTCCACTCAAGAACTGTCGACTGTCCACTTTCTACTTTTTTCGCCCGTTCTATGGCTCGAATAGCTCGCTTCCTGGGATTCTGGAAAGTTGGACTCTTCATCATTGGCTGCGGGCTGCTTGCCAGTCAAATCGCCGGCTCTTTCATTGGCGGCAACCGTCCGGTCATGGCCTTTGGTGGCATGATTCCACTCAGCATCCTGGTCTGGTTCCAATTTGAGGATGAGATCTCCGTGCTGAAGCTCGCCTGGGCGACCGGTTGCATGGCGATCTCAGCCCTATTGCTTTATTTCGCAATCATTGTCCCGCTCCGGGGATGAAGGGCGCTATCCGAAAATTTTCTCGGCCGGTAAAAAACCGTTGCCATTAGAAAATTTAATACTAGCCTGATTCTTCGCCCGGAGGGGCATCGGGAAGTTGGATAAAAAATGATTGCGCAAGCCGTCGATCCCAATATTCTCGGGGCGCTCCAGAAGCCTTGAAGTTTGGTAGTTTGAAAACGATCAGGTTATTCCCCAGTACAGACGCTCAACTTAGGTTCCGACCGCGCCGTTTCCCCCTGCGCCTGGACCGCAAACGGCTTTCATGACGTTGCATGGCTAACTTTTTTCCGCGCTGGACAAACTATCTGCCGCTGAAGATCGTCTTCTGTCTTTGCGTTCTGGGTGGGGCTGCCTCCTTTGTTTACTGGTATTATCTCACGCCGGAGTACATGCGGATGGGCTACAAGCCGGTCCAGCCTGTGCCTTTCTCTCACGATATTCATGTCACCCAGCTCGGCATGGACTGTCGTTACTGTCACTCCTACGTCGAGGTCTCCTCTCAATCGAACATACCGACGACCCAGACCTGCATGAATTGCCACCAGCAAGTGCAGGCGAGCAACCCAAAATTGACCGCGATAAAGGAGAGTTGGGAGTCCGGTAAACCGGTCAATTGGTTACGCGTCCACCAGGTACCGGATTTCGCGTATTTTAATCACGCGGTGCACGTGAATCGCGGCATCAGCTGCGTGAGCTGCCACGGCCAGGTAAATCACATGGACGTTGTGTATCAGCATGAATCGCAAACGATGGGCTGGTGCTTGAATTGCCATCGGCATCCTGAGAACAATCTCCGTCCGGTCAGCCAAGTATTTAATTTGGACTGGAAGCCCGATGGCGGTCAATCTCAGCAGCAGATCGGACTGAATCTAAAGCAGCAATGGGACATTAACCCACCGCAGAATTGCGCGGGTTGCCATCGGTAATGAAGAGAATTTTTCATCATCCTCCTGAAGAACGCACCGGCAAACGCTACTGGCGTAGCGTTGAAGAATTAGCCGACACGCCCGAAGTCAGGAGCTGGCTGGAAAGAGAGTTCCCCCAAGGTGCGGCTGAGCTCGAAGCCGACGGCGTATCGCGGCGGAATTTTCTGCGCTTAATGGGAGCTTCGCTGGCGCTTGCCGGTGTCGGACTGTCCGGGTGCCGTCGTCCAGTAAATACCATTGTCCCGTATACGAAGAGTGTTGAATGGTTGATCCCGGGCAAAGCCGTTCTTTACACGACCTCAATCCCGGGGCGCCAGGGTGGGATTCCCTTGATCGTGACTACCTACGAAGGGCGCCCGACGAAAATTGAGGGCAACCCTCTCGTCCCATCCAGTAATGGCGGCACTGATGCATTTACCCAGGCGTCAATCCTTGAGATGTACGATCCGGATCGGGCACGCACGTTCTTGCACGAGGGCAAGGACTCGACTGCCCAGGAGTTCGAGGAGTACCTGAAGAAGAGTCGCAGCGAACTTCAACTGAGCAAAGGGGCTGGTTTTGCCATCCTGATCGACGAACAGCACTCGCCTACGCGGGATCGGCTTCTCGCTGCGTTGAAAGAGCAGTTTCCCCAGGCCGGCCTCTATGTTGATGAGCCCCTTGGGCTGGAGCAGGTGTTCGTTGCCACCGAACGCCTATTCGGTCCGGACACGACGATTAAGCCGCAGTTTGATAACGCAGACATAATCGTCTCGCTTGACGCAGATTTCCTCGGCGCTGAGCTGACGATTGACGGGACGCGGGCTTTTAGTCGGCGGCGGCGAGCGCACGGCTCGGTGGAGACAATGAACCGGCTCTATTGCGTTGAGAACCGGTACACCATTACCGGCGGCATGGCGGATCATCGATTGCGTTGTGCGGCTTCGCAGATTCCAGCGTTTACCCTGGCGCTGGCCAGGAAGGTCGCTGGCGCAACGAATGACCGGGTCTTGACGGCGTTGGTCAGCCAGATCAAGGACAACGACAGCCAGTTTGACAGCAAGTGGATCACGGAGTGCTCAAATGATCTTGTGGCGCGTAAGGGGCGCGGCCTGATTCTGGTTGGGCAGCGGTACCCCGCTTGGGTGCAGGGCCTGGTTCTGACCATGAACAACGCGTTGGGGGCGTACGGCTCGACCCTGCAGGTGCTTCAGACATCTAGGACAAAGACCGGGAATCTCCAGGAACTGGTGGCAACCATTAAATCCGGCGCGATCAAACGCCTCTTCATCCTCGCGGGAAACCCCGTCTACACTGCGCCGTCTGATCTGAACTGGGCTGCGGTACAAAAGTCAGTTCCGGAGGTAGTGCGACTCGGCTACTACTTCGACGAGACATCTGCTTTTGCGAAGTGGAATGTGCCTGAAGCGCATTTTCTTGAGTCATGGGGTGATCAACGCGCGCCGGATGGCACTTATCTGCCGATACAGCCTATGATTCTTCCGCTCTTTGGAGGCTTATCGCAGCTCGATATTCTATCGCACCTTCTCGCTTTGCCGGCAGGGTTTGAGGCGGTGCGGGAAACTTTCAAGGCTTTCGCCAAAGGGGCCGACTTCGAATCCGCCTGGACGGATCTGCTCCGCCAGGGGTCGGCGAAGGATACAGTCTATCAACCGGCAAATCGAGAGTTCAGTTCGAATGGCCTCCCTGAACTTCTTAAGAACGCAGACGGGTTACCAGCGCCTGTAAATCCGAGCGCACTCGAGGTTGTTTTCCCAGCTGACTCTAAAGTTGAAGACGGCCGGCATGCCAATAATGCCTGGCTCCAGGAACTGCCAGATCCGATTACGAAACTTACTTGGGACAACGCTTTGCTCGTGAGCAGGGCGACAGCGAGAGCTTTGCAGCTATCCGACGGTGACCTGGTCGAGGTCACGGCCGGTGAACGCAAGCTGCAGGCGGCGATCATGGTGGCTCCGGGTCACGCCGACTATTCGCTTACCTTGAGCCTCGGTTACGGCCGGCCCGCAGTTGGCAAAGTCGGACGCGGCACCGGTTTTAACGCTTATGCGCTTCGGACCACCGAGTCACTCTACTATGCGACCGATGCAACCGTGAAGCTGGTGAAAAAGGCTGGCTACGACCTGGTTCAGACCCAGCAGCATCATAGCATGGAGGGTCGAAACCTCGTTCGGGAAGGGACGATTGAGGACTACGCGAAGAATCCTGGCTTTGCCCAGACGGTGGGAATGGACGCGGAGATTCCGCCAAACATTTCTTTGTACTCTCATCCGCCCCTGAACGCTCCGAACCAGTGGGGAATGGTCGTTGACCTTAACGCATGTATCGGATGCTCTGCCTGCGTAATCGCTTGCCAGGCCGAAAACAATATCCCAATCGTCGGCAAAGACCAGGTAAAGCGCGCTCGCGAGATGCATTGGATGCGAGTTGACCGCTACTACGCGAGTGCGGATGGCGACCAGAACAACCCGCACCTGGAAGAAGACCCGGAAATGGTCGTCCAGCCAATGATGTGCCAGCACTGCGAGAACGCACCTTGCGAAACCGTCTGCCCGGTCAACGCCACGGTTCACAGCGAAGACGGCTTGAATGTAATGGTCTATAACCGGTGTATTGGGACGCGGTACTGCTCAAACAATTGTCCCTTCAAGGTGCGCCGCTTTAACTTCTTCAATTATAACGATCGACCGGTCCTCGACCGGGTCGAGTATGGCGCGCCAGGGTTTCAGGGGAGGCAGCAGCTTTATCTGGGTCCGCTCGCGCGCTGGGGCATGGACGAAATTTCTAAGATGCAGAAGAACCCTAACGTCACCGTTCGTATGCGTGGCGTGATGGAGAAGTGTACCTACTGCGTTCAGCGAATCGAGACAGCCAAGATTTCGCAGCGGATCAAAGCGGGGGTCGCTGGCGATCTCACCCTGCCGACGGACTCGATCAAAACCGCTTGCCAGCAAGTCTGTCCAGCCGAAGCGATCGTTTTCGGCGATATCAAAGACCCAAAGAGCCAGGTGGCGAAGCTGCGTGGCCTTCCGCAAAATTACACTTTGCTTAACTATCTGAATATTGAGCCGCGCACAAGTTATCTGGCTCATTTGCGCAATCCCAATCCTAAAATGCCGGGGGCTTCGAAGATCGGTAAGATCAACGCGGAGCACGAGCCCGGTGAGCAGGGACACGAGAGTCCTCCGCCGCCGCAGGCGAAGACCAAATCCTCTGGAGGAAATGCATAATGGCTGATGCTGAGGCAAAGTTGGTGCCTTTTGTCGAGCGCATGCCAAGACCGCCTTTGGTGGAAAACAACCGCTCGATGGCTTCGGTCACGAATTTGATCGCCGGTGGAGTGGAACGTAAAACACCGCTTTGGTGGTGGATTGCCATTTCTATCACCGGGTCGTTCGCGACCTTTGGCGTATTCTGCATTTTCTACCTGCTTTTTACCGGTGTCGGCGTTTGGGGAAACAACATCCCAGTGGGGTGGGCGTGGGACATCACAAACTTTGTGTTCTGGATCGGTATCGGTCACGCCGGGACGCTTATCTCGGCAATTCTTCTGCTTACCCGGCAGCGGTGGCGAACTTCCATCAACCGCTCGTCGGAAGCGATGACCCTGTTTGCGGTGATTTGTGCCGCGATCTTTCCAGGTGTCCACGTGGGTCGATTTTGGATGAGCTGGTTCCTGTTACCGGTGCCGGTCCCCAACTGGATCTGGCCGAATTTCCGCAGCGCGCTGATGTGGGACGTTTTTGCAGTTTCGACCTACTTTACGGTTTCGGTTCTGTTCTGGTTTTTGGGACTGGTGCCGGATCTGGCTACCATGCGTGACCGGGCGAGATCTCGGGTGGCAAAGTTTTGTTACGGCGTGTTGGCTCTCGGTTGGAGAGGAGGTAATCGTCAGTGGAGGCACTACGAGATGGCCTATCTCATCTTGGCGGGTATCTCGACTCCGCTAGTCTTGTCGGTGCATTCCACAGTGTCGTTCGACTTCGCCACCTCGGTCCTCCCCGCTTGGCACACCACCATTTTCCCACCCTACTTCGTCGCTGGAGCGATCTTTGGCGGATTCGCGATGGTCCTTACGCTGTTGATACCTGCCCGAGCGCTCTACAAGCTGCATGACGTCATCACCTGGAACCACATCGACGTCATGTGCAAGATCATCCTGGTGACGGGCTCGATGGTCGGCTACGCCTACTGCATGGAGTTTTTCGTCGCTTACTATGGGGCCAACTCTTTTGAGCGCTTCGCTTTTCTCAATCGCTACTTCGGTCCCTACTGGTGGGCTTCCTGGACGATGTTTACCTGTAACGTACTCATGCCGCAGCTGTTCTGGGTACGCGCGTTTCGCCGGAACGTGTGGACCGTTTATTTCGTCAGCATGTGCGCGAACGCCGGGATGTGGTTTGAACGATTTGTGATCTTCGTTATCGCGCTCCACCGTGACTTCCTGCCATCGGCCTGGCGCATGTATTACCCTACCTGGGTAGATATATTCACCTTCATTGGGTCCCACGGCATCTTTATTACGCTCTTTCTGCTGTTCATTCGATTTTTGCCAATGGTGGCGATGTCGGAGGTGAAAAGCGTGTTGCCACAATCCGACCCGCACTATCATCCCCCCGAAGTCGGAGCTGGCGAATCGGTCAAGGAGGCCCACGCATGAGCGCTGCTGCCGCCAGAAAAAGCGCCTTTGGCGCGGTCGCAGAGTTCGCCTCGGCCGCCGATCTGTATCATGCCGCCGAGAAGGTGCGCGATGCCGGCTACCGTTTTTGGGATGTCCATTCGCCTTTTCCGATCCATGGGATGAACAAGGCGATGGGTCTCACAAAATCACCCCTCGGTTATATCATCTTTTGCGGCGGTTCCCTTGGATTCCTGACCGCAGTTTTTCTGGAGTTCATTCCCTCCTCCTTCCTCTACCCGCTGATCGTCCACGGAAAGCCGGTAACCTTCTTTACCGTCCCTCCTTTCGTGCCAATCATGTTTGAGCTCACTATTCTCTTCTCGGCGTTTACGGCGTTCTTCGGGGTCTTTGTGCTGAATCGGCTTCCACGCCTCCATCATCCGTTGTTTGACCATGGGCCTTTCCTGCGGTTCAGCACCGACGCGTTCTTTTTGGCAATCGAATCAGTCGATCCAAAATTTTCGGAGGCGGGCACCCGAGAATTTTTGGAAGGGATCGGCGGTAAGGGGGTAACCGTGCTCTACGAGAATGATTAAGAACTTTCTGATTGGTTTCTTTCTTCTCGCCGCCGGCGCCATCGCATTGCTCGGATTTCAAGGTCAGCAGCGACCAACGCCACCGATCGAATTTTTCAGCGACATGAAGCGCCAGTCGAAAATAAAATATCAAAAGCCCAGCGATTTTTTTGCCGACGGGCGCGCCGCTCGCCCACCAGTGGATGGAACGATTCCTATGGGCTACGACATTCCGGGCCACCCGATGCAGAACTCCGAGGTCCCGAACGACATCAATTCGCCGCTGGGTGAATTCACGGCAGGGACGGATTATTACAACACCGGGAAAATGGGTGATCAGTGGGGAACAGGTATTCCGCTGACCGTTAATCCCGATCTTCTACGGCGTGGCCAGAAAATGTATACGATCAATTGTGCCGTGTGCCACGGCGCAACCGGGCAGGGAAACGGAATCACCTCGAAATACGGCCTGAACGGCATCGCGAACTATCACCAGGATAAATACCGGACCATGGCCGACGGCCAGATCTTTAATACGATCACTCACGGCTTCAACACCATGATGCCGTACGGAGATAAGGTAACGGTAAAGGATCGATGGGCGATCGTCGCCTACCTCCGGGGATTGCAGAAGAGTCAATACGCTCGCATTACCGATGTGCCGGAAAATCAGCGAAAGGCTCTGGAGTCCCAGAAATGAACCCTAACCTTGTGCCCAGAGCGGAAGCCTTCCGCGGAAGAAATCTGAATCGACTTCTTCTGGTTTTACTGGGGGTCGGCGCCATCTCTCTGTTTGCGACCTTGATTACGGGCTTTCTGGCGCCGGCAGGAAGTGAGATGCGCCGGCAGTTTGCCTTCTCCTGGCTATTCGCTTTCATCTACTTTTTCACAATCCTGATCGGTTGCTTCTTCTGGATAATCCTGCATCATGCGACCGACTCCAGTTGGGGAATTCTGGTGCGTCGGCAAATGGAGAATCTCGCTGTTTTGATCCCTTGGCTGGCACTCTTTTTTGTACCTTTGTTTCTGGCGCGCCACGACGTCTGGAATTGGATCAGCGCAAAAGGTCACCTCCCGATCGATCCGTCACTGAAGGCTAAGCTGGGATATTTCGAGTTTCACATCGGAGCCGTAACAATTCCTTTCTTCTGGATTCGCGCGGTTCTCTACCTGCTGTTTTTCGGCGGGGCTGCCGTCTACTTTCGGCGAACCTCGATCCGGCAAGATGCTGACGGAGACCCGCGCTGGTCAATCCAGATGCGCGGTGTTTCTTTCCCCTGTCTCCTCTTGTTCGCCGCTTGCCTTACACTTTCCGCCTTCGACTGGATCAGTTCACCCGATTATCGATGGGCTTCCACGATGTGGGGTGTTTATGTCTTCGCAGGATCGGCCGGCGCCTCCATGGCGCTCATTATCCTCGTGGTGGTGGGTCTGCAGAATTTTGGTTACCTCGGTTCTGTCAACGAGGAGCATTACCACATCATGGGTAAACTCCTTTTCACCTTTACGATCTTCTGGGGTTACATCGGGTTCAGCCAATACATGCTGATCTGGTACGGAAATATTCCGGAGGAGACCGAATTTTTCCTGAAGCGGAATGTTGAATCCTGGGTTGTCCTGAGTACAGCCCTGGTGGTCGGGCGATTTGTGATACCTTTTATTTATCTCTTATTCCAATCTACCAAGCGCAATTCAAATTTACTCTCCTATATCTGCTTCTGGGTGCTGGCGATGCACATCCTGGATATCTACATCATCGTGCTTCCGTTCATGCACCCGACAGGATTCCAGATTAGCGTTCTCGACGTGTTGTGCCTTTTCTCGATCGGCTGTCCGCTAGCGTTCCTTTTCCTGCTTACCCTGGGCCGAGTTTCGCTCTTTCCAGCCCGGGATCCGCGTCTCCTTGAATCGGTGAAACTCAGCAATTGAATCCATGGCAAAGAAGAAGCGAAAACCCGACTGGTCGTTTTCCCTTGTCCTTGCGGCAGCGGTGCTGGTGCTGCTCTTTGGTGGACTGATCGCCCTGGTAGCCTGGCAGCGCCAGGGGATCCCGACGCACGACGAAGAACAGCGCGCGCAGCGAATTAAGAACCTCGCCGATTTGAACGCCGAGAATCAGAAAATCTTAACCCAGTACCATTGGGTTGATAAAAATAAAGGCGTCGTCGGCATCCCGATCGACCGCGCCATACAGCTCGTGTTGTCTGATCTCCAGTCCAATCGGCCGCACCCAGCCGGGCCAATCAACCCGCCTATACCGGCGCCAACTCCGGCTGCCAGCCCAGCCAATCAGGGAACCCAACCGGCTCAACCCGCGCCGTCGCCGGCCAAGGCGTCTCCGTCCCCGAGTCAGCAACCAAAATGAGCAAGGATTTTAATTTATCAATGGTAGGGACGCGCTGGCCTGGGTTTGTAGGGCGCCTGGCTCAGGCGCCTGGGCCAGTCGCCCTACGACAAGTATGCCGGAAAGCGCGCAAGTACGCCCTAACCGTCAAACATCCCAACTAACCCATGAGCGAGTCCGTCTCCCCAAATCCCGCTTCAGACAGGTCGCTTGGTTTTCAGCGTGTCGAACCTGCCGAGATTGACCGCACGATTCGTCTGCCGCTATTGTTTTTCTTTAGCTCTGCCCTTTTCTGGCTGGTCGTTGCTTCCCTCCTCTGGCTTCTCGCTACGATCCAGAGTTACGCGCCGCTCGACTGGTGGTCGATTCCGGGGGTTCCGTGGTTAACGTTTGGCCGCGTTTACCCGGCGTTTTTGAACGCGTTTGTTTACGGCTGGGCCTCACTGGCGGGAGTCGGTATCGGGATTTGGATCCTGACTCGCTTCGGTTCAGCCCCAATTCGGGGCGGGTCGTTGGCACTGTGTGCCGGAATTCTGTGGAACATCGGCGTCGTGACGGGATTGATCGGAATCCTCGGAGGAGGTGGTACCGGACGAGAGCTCTTGGAGATTTCGCCCGGTGCGGCGTTCTCAATCTTGCTCGCTCTCGTCATCATCGCGGTCTGGGCCATCATGATTTTCTGGAGCCGACGAACGGCAGCCACCTTTGTCTCCCAGTGGTACCTTTTAGGGGCGTTCCTCTGGTTTCCGTGGAGCTATCTAACCGCAAATGTGTTGCTGAACGTTCTGGGTATTCCTGGTCCTGCGCAGCCAGTGCTCCATTGGTGGTATGTGAACAGCGTCATCGGTCTTTGGCTGACTCCTATTGGCCTGGCGGCGGGTTATTATTTTATTGCCAGGATTGTGAACCGGCCGATCTACAGCTATCATTTAGCGCTGCTGGGCTTCTGGGGGCTGGCGGTTTTCGCCGGGTGGACTGGAATGGCGAACCTCGTTGGTGGACCGCTGCCCGCGTGGATGATCACTGCCAGCATTGTTGCGAACATGCTGGTGATCATTCCGGTTATCGCTGTTGCAGCCAATTTTCATCTGACGATCCGTCGCGACTTTGAGGTGCTCAGCTGGAATCTCGCGCTTCGCTTTATTGTCGTTGGGGCAATGATTTACACGTTCGCCGGAATCTGGGGCGGCCTTAATTCGCTGCGCGACATTAGTCGTATCACAGGGTTCACTGTTGCCAATTCGGCCCGTACGCCTCTGAACCTCTACGGCTTTTTCAGCATGGTAGCGTTTGGCGCTCTCTATTATATCGTGCCGCGACTGCTCCAAAAAGATTGGCTTTCCCTCGGATTGGTGAAGACCCATTTCTGGCTGAGCGTGGTCGGTCTCGGCTTTTTGTGTTTTGAGCTCACGGTTGGAGGGATCATCCAAGGGTTTGGATTGCTGGATCCAAAAATCCCATTTTCTGCCGTCGGTGATCTAATGAAGCCGTTTCTGTTCATGCAGATCCTGGCGGTCGGATTGCTGACCGTCGCCAATCTCGCGGCGACCGGTTCCTTCGTTACGATTTTTCTGAACTCCGAAAGAGGATCGAGAAAACCCATTCTCGAAGAAGCCACCTTAGAAGCCAGTCGGGAGGTCCCAGTCGCGTGAACCGATTCAGCGCTCTATTGTTGGGAATTTTCGGCGCCTTCGGAGCCTCGTGGGTGGGTTTCGTTGCTTATCCTTATCTTAGCTTCGCCGGTCTCCAACCGCATCGGGATGAAAACACCGGTGAACTTGCCCCACCGGGTGTGCCTGGCTTTGCCGGGCAGGCGTACCATCTTTACGCCGGGAACGGTTGTGTTTATTGCCATACCCAGTTCGTACGCGACAAGAATGAAGGGAGCGATATCGATCGCCAATGGGGCACGAGGCGGACCGTGGCGCGAGATTATATCGATGACGGCCAAGTCTTCCTTGGCACAGCCCGGATTGGCCCGGATCTGACAAACATCGGTGTACGCCAAACCGACCCGCAGTGGTTCTATCGGCTCCTGTACGATCCGCGCCTGATGAATCCGGAATCGACCATGCCGCCCTATCGCTGGCTCTTTAGGACACAAAAGATCGCCGGCCAGCAATCGGAGGATGCACTCAAGCTCGAAGGCTCCGATGCCCCCCCGGCTGGATATGAGGTCGTCCCGACTTGGGAAGGCAAGACGCTCGTGGGATACCTTCTTTCGATGAAGAGAAACTATCCATTACCGGAAGCCCCCGAACCAAAGGAATGAGTTCCCAATTTGACGAACCAGGCGGAGAGGCCGCTCGGCGACGAGAAGGAAGCGAATTCCAGGGGGGATTCAAATCCGGCCATGAGGAAGCAGCGCTCCACAGCGAATTCTCGCCACCCGAGATTGGGGATGCACCGCTGCCGCGCTGGGTGTTGGGGTTGATCGGCTTAGGCATTTTTTGGGCCGGAGCCTACCTGTTCTCCTTCAGCGGCGGGTTCAGCGCGGAAGTTTTCGACTACCAGCCAAAGTTTGGGGTGGTTGGAAATGCTGCCGCTCCACCGGATCCAAAGGTGATCGGCCAGCACCTGTTCTCGGCAAACTGTGTCACTTGTCACCAGGCGACGGGACTGGGCGTAGAGGGGCAGTATCCGCCGATAGCTGGATCCGAATTTGTGAATGGACCGGCAAACAATCGACTTATCGCGATCGTGCTGAAAGGGCTTCAGGGGCCGGTGCAGGTGGCGGGTAAGACCGTGAATAACGCAATGCAGGCTTGGGAGGGTCAGTACACGGATCAGCAGCTAGCCGCGATTCTGACCTATGAGCGTTCGGCTTTTGGGAACAACGCTCCACCAATTCCGCCGGAAGCAGTTAAGCAGATGCGAGCCCAGCTTAAAGATCGAAATGAACAGTGGACTTATGCCGAGCTCATGAAATTGCCAGAGAAAGATTTGACGCAGGCAGGAGGCCAACCGGCCCAGCCGGCAAAACCCGGCACTCAGCCCCAGGGCCAGGGTGGAGCGAATCAGCCACCCACCCCCGCCCCTTCGCCGGCCCCAACCGCTACCCCGCAACGCTCATGACAGGCGCACGGTCACAATGTAGGTTCTGTTTGTCGCGGAGATGCGACCCTATCAAACCGGGGAGCTTCATTCGTGGGGGAGCCGGTTCGGTAGGGAGTGCTCTCCGAGGCGATCCTGTCGAGGTCTTATGAATTTGTCTTTCTCGAGAACAGCTGGTCGCTTTCTTCCTGCGATGGTGCTCTTCTGCCTGAGCGCGACCAGCTGGGCTGCGCCACGAACGTCAAATCTGTGGTGGATGCCGGATGTGGCCAGTAAGCACGGGGAGCAGATTGATCAACTTTTCTATTTTATCTATTACCTCACGGGAGCGGTCTTCGTCCTGACGCAGGTGGTTTACGTTTATTTCCTGATTAAGTATCGGGCCAGGAAAGGAGTTGGAGCAAAGTACAGCCACGGAAACAATCAATTGGAGATCGTCTGGACTGCTATACCGACCGCGATCTTCATTGGGTTGTGGGCCTACAGCAATCATCTCTGGTGGAATGTGATTCATTCGACTCCGCCTGAAGATTCGATGGAAGTGGCCGTGGTTGCCTATCAGTTCGGATGGAGTATGCAGTACCCTGGGAAGGACGGGCGGCTCGGACGCTCCGATGTAAAGCTGATATCGAATGACAACCCTTTTGGAAACGATAAGACCGATCCTGCGACGAAGGATAATTTTCAATCCGGCGTGCTTGAGCTTCCCGTAAACAAACCCGTTCGAATCCGATTGAACTCCAAGGACGTTATTCACGGCTTTTACATTCCCGATTTTCGGATCTACCAGGATGCCGTGCCCGGCCGCACTATCGACTGGGTCTGGTTCGTACCAACCAAAATTGGTTCGTACGATCTCGCTTGCAGCCAGCTGTGCGGACAGGGACACTACAATATGAAGGCCCCGGTCCAGGTTGTGTCTCAGGCGGATTTCGACAAATGGTATAAGGAGAAGGCTACTGCCGCCCTGCTCCAAAGGTCCTCGGATAAGGCTTACGCCCAAAACCACTAATCTTTAAGAATTGAGATAGCCATGGCCGAGACAATTGCTCACCCCGGTAGCGAAGTGCACGACCACGCCGCGCACCATCCCGAGTTAAACTTCTTTTGGAAATATATTTGGTCTGAAGATCATAAGACCATCGCTCTTCAGTACCTCTTCGCGACCATGTTCTTCCTGTGTGTCGGTGGCCTGCTCGCCATGGGTGTCCGCTACCAGCTTGCTTTCCCGAACACGCCCGTACCGATTATCGGGGGATTGCTTCCGAAGTGGCTGGTAACCGACACCGGCGCGATTGCGCCGGGGGGGTACAACGGCCTCGTCACGATGCACGCTACCGTAATGGTGTTTCTCGTGATCATGCCGTTTTTGCTCGGCGTTTTCGGCAACTACCTTATCCCCACGAAAATCGGCGCGCCGGATATGGCCTTCCCATTCTTTAACGCGTTGTCGTTCTGGTTGTTCTTCCTTTCCGGAATCATTCTTCTGTCGAGTTTCTTTGTGCCAGCCGGTTTTCCCGGCGCGGGATGGACTTCATACGCACCCTTGTCTGCCAATGGCGCCTACAATGGCACCCAGGCCGGACAAAGCTGCTGGTGTGTCGGCATTTTCATTAACGGGCTGGCTTCGATCGCCGGTGCGGTGAATTACATCACGACCACCATCAATATGCGCGCGCCGGGCATGAAAATGTTTCGCTTGCCTCTGCCGGTCTGGGCGTTGTTTATCACGGCGATCTTAGTGCTCCTGGCGGTTCCGGTACTGTCCGCCGCAGCCGCCATGCTGTTCTTTGATCTGAATTTCCACACCAGCTTTTTTTCCGGAAGTAACTACGGCCAACCGCTGTTATGGCAGCATCTATTCTGGTTCTTCGGGCATCCGGAGGTGTACATCCTGATTCTACCCTCGATGGGACTGGTCTCAGAAATCTTATCAGTCTTCTCGCGGAAACCCGTTTTTGGCTACAAAGCGATGGTGTGGGCGATGGTCGCCATCGGTGTGCTCGGTTTTATCGTCTGGGGTCACCACATGTTCGTCAGCGGAATGAACCTTGTTCTGTCAGCCACTTTCTCGTTTTCAACGATGGTGATTGCTGTTCCTTCGGCAATTAAAACGTTCAACTGGCTGGGAACAGTCTGGGGCGGCTCGCTGCGGTTCAAGACGCCGATGTGCTTCGCGTCAGCGTTTGTCTCCATGTTTGTCATCGGCGGTTTGAGCGGCATTTTCATGGCTGCAACGCCCGTGGATCTCTTTATCCACCATACCTACTTCATCGTGGCGCATATCCACTACGTTTTCTTTGGAGCCAGTCTCTTTGGGATCTTCGCCGGAATCTACTTCTGGTTCCCGAAGATGTTCGGTCGAATGATGAACGAGTTCTGGGGCAAGGTGCATTTTGTCTCGTCCTTCATTTTCTTTAACCTGACGTTCTTTCCGATGCATAACCTCGGCCTGAACGGCATGATGCGACGAATCGCCGATCCGACCGTGTACGATCACCTCCGCAGTCAGCAGCCGGTAAACATCTTTATCAGTCTCAGCGCGTTCGCTCTTGGACTTTCTACGATCCCGTTCCTGATCAATTTCTTTTACAGCGTCTTCAAGGGGCCGAAGGCGCCGCGAAATCCCTGGAACGCAACCACGCTGGAATGGACTCTCCCGTCGCCTCCAGGACACGGCAATTTCGAAACGACGCCGATCGTCTATCACGGCCCCTACGAGTACAGCGTTCCCGGCATGGACCGGGATTTCCTCCCGCAAGACGAGCCGGCGCCGGAAACAGCCCAGCTGGCCGCACATTGATCATGGAGTTTGACTTCGGGAAACGAATCCTGCACTGGGTCGCCATTCTTGTGACGGGCAGCGTCCTTGTCTTGATTTGCAGCGGAGGGCTGGTCACAAGCCATGAGGCGGGAATGGCGGTTCCTGACTGGCCAAACAGTTTTGGATACAACATGTTTTTGTTTCCTGTGTCACGGTGGGTGGGCGGCGTGATATTCGAGCACACGCACCGGCTCATCGCCAGCGGAGTTGGATTGCTTACAATTTTGCTTTGTGTGGTGACACTGATCTTCGAGCAGCGGCGCTGGGTGAAGGTCCTGGCTTGGCTGGCCGTCCTCGCTGTTATTATCCAGGGAATACTCGGTGGCCTTCGCGTAACTGAGCACAATGCCTTGCTCGGTTTGTTTCACGGTTGCCTGGCCCAGAGCTTTCTAGCGCTCGTGGCGACCATCGCGTTGGTCACGTCACGGCTCTGGCGGCAATTACCGGCGGCGGTCGAGCTACGAACTGCGCGCACCCTCCGGTTCTGGACGATTGTTGTTACAGCGATGATTTTCGGCCAACTCGTTCTCGGTGCCGCAATGCGCCATTCCCACGCCGGTTTGTCCATTCCCGACTTTCCAACCGTCTATGGACATGTTTTGCCGCCCGTGGACGCTGCAACCGTCGCGAAGATTAACGAGACTCGCGCCACTGCTCAGCCACCTGAGCCGCCGACCACGCTTGGCTTGATTCATTTGCAGTTTTTCCACCGAATCTGGGCGCTGGCGATTGTGATTGGACTAGCGTTCGTTGCCGTCGCGACAGTGATTTGTCGATGGCTGCCGGTGGCGATCCGCACGGGAGCAGCCCTATGGATGGGCTTGGTTTTAGTCCAGTTTGGCCTTGGCGCATGGACTGTCTGGAGTGGTAAGGCGGCCGACGCGGCCACGGCACACGTGCTATTTGGGTCTTTGACTCTGGTTACGGGTGTCGTACTAAGCGTTGTGCTTTCCGCGGTTGTGTCTCGGTCAACCCAATCCGCGCGCGAGTACGGTCTGGCGAACTTGATGGCGAGAGCGGGCAGATGAACACAATTTCAGAAAATTTGACGCCCCTCACGCCACCTGGTTCTCAGGCGGGCCGGGTCATTTTCGACATCGGTCAGCTGATCAAAGCGCGGCTGACTTTGCTGGTGCTCGTCACGACGCTAGTTGGATTTCTCCTCGGCTGGCATGGCGAGATGGACTGGTTCTACCTCTTCCACACTCTCTGTGGCACGGCGCTGGCGGCGGCCGGAGCGGCGGCTCTTAACCAGGTATTTGAAAGCGAATTCGATTCCCGGATGCGACGGACGAGGAACAGACCCTTGCCAGCGCGCCGGATGAGCATTAATGAGGGGCTGCTCATCGGGGTGGCTTGCTCCGCAGCCGGAATTGTCTACCTGAGCCTTGCTACGAATCTGACTGCGGGAATGTTGACCGCCGTCACGGTCGGCACTTACCTTTTCGCATACACGCCACTTAAACGGGTTACGACGCTTAACACTGTTGTTGGAGCGATACCCGGTGCGCTCCCGCCCGTTATTGGCTGGGCCGCAGCGCGGGGCGAGGCAAGCTTCGAAAGCTGGATCCTTTTCGCCATTTTGTTTCTCTGGCAGATGCCGCATTTTCTCGCGATCGCCTGGCTCTATCGCGAAGATTACAAACAGGCAGGCTTCGTGATGCTCAGCGGGGATGATCCCGATTGCGCAGTGACCGGGCGCCAGGCCTTGCTCTATACCATGGGACTGATCTCAGTAAGTTTGCTCCCGATCGCGCTCCAAATTACAAGCGTTTGGTTTTTGCCTTTCGCGCTGCTTACCGGCGCCTATTTCTTTTTAGCGGCGTTTCGATTTGCCCGCTCTGGAAGCGAGGTCGCCGCGCGCCGGCTCTTTGTAGCGTCGATCGTCTATTTGCCCGTAACCCTGGGCGCGCTGGTTATAACCCGATTCTGATGGATGAGGAGTTGCGGAGGAAGAACAAGCGAATGTTGATCGGACTGATTATTTTTGCTCTTTTTCTCGCTCTACTCGTCATCGCCTGGAAGCTCTCGATTTATCAAAAGACTTAAGTATGCACGCACCCACCATCACCGCTGATGAATTGCATAAGCCTGTGCCGAGCACCGGACCCAACATTGTGCGGTTTGGGATGCTGACTTTTCTTGCCTCGGAAGCAATGCTCTTCTCGGGACTGATCGGCGGGTACATTATCCTCCGCTCCGGGGCCGGGTCGGGGTGGGAAATGCCGGAAGCGTTGAAAGGGGTCGACACGATGATCAAAACGTCGATCGCCACCGCCTGCCTCTTGAGCAGTAGCTTCACGCTGCATTTCAGCGAAGGCCGTCTGATCAACCAGCGTAAAGGAGGGAAGTGGCTCCTGCTTCTGACCGTTGTCCTTGGCAGTTTGTTTTTACTTAATCAGGTCCTGGAATGGATTCATTTGTACCAGGAAGGCTTCTGGTTCAACACCGCGGGGATCATGGGGTCCTGCTTCTTTGTCCTCACCGGGTTTCACGGAATGCACGTCTTTATCGGAGTGCTCTTGTTAATCACTGCTCTGTTCAAGGCGCTGTCCAGTCAGATTACCCCGCACCGGCACGGCTTCCTGGAGTGCACCGGTTTGTATTGGCACTTTGTCGATATCGTGTGGATTTTCCTCTTTACGATTCTGTATATTTTGTAAGGCGACTGGAAGCGCGCAGAGTGGAACGGGCATCTTGCCCGTTTGGATTCCGAAAAAGACGGGCGAGACGCCCGTCCCACCTTGCAGCTTGACGCCAAATTCGCTGACCGGAAATGCGGAAACTTCGGAATCCAGCCCTCTTGTGTTTCAATCCTCCATTTTAGCTCAGCCCTCACCTCGCCGCTCCTTCGTCGGACTCCTTGTCATCGTGCTTGCCGCCGTCGGGATGGAGCTAGCGTATCGATCCTGGAAGTCTTCCGAGCAAACAGCTAACTCCTCTTTGCCTCGATTCGGTGTCGTACCCGAATTCTCTCTTATAGATCACGAAGGACGCCCGTTTGGATCCAAGGACCTTCACGGAAAGGTCTGGATCGCGGATTTCATTGCCACGCGCTCCTCCGGTCCGGATCCGATCCTGAGTAGCCGTTTTGCCGAGCTGGACACCAACTTCAAAAAAAGCGAACAATTGCGCCTGATCTCGTTTACGGTCGATCCGCAAAACGATACACCGGGCGTTTTGAGAGATTACGCCCGGCGATTCGAGGCGTCACCCCGCTGGTATTTCTTGACGGGCGACAAGCAGAAGGTCGACGAGCTTGCCGGCAATGGGTTTCAGTTGGCGGCGCGGGATCCGAATAACGTCTCGAGCGAGCAAGTACGCACCACAAAGTTTGTCCTGGTCGACGCAGACGGCGCAATTCGCGGCTACTACGACGGGACGTCAAACGAGGTTATCCAGAGACTACTCACGGATCTCGGAAGCCTCTTGCGTGTTGGTGGAAGATAGACCAAAGTTTTTGCATGTTCCGGGTTCTCTCTACCGTCACTGCCCTATTGTTGAGCCTTATGCCGTCGGTGTTTGCCTGCGAGGGTTGTAAGGAGCCCTCGAGTGTAACCGGGGCCTCGGGAGTGGACGGGATAAGTGCCGGCTTTTCCTGGAGCGTAATTTTTATGCTGGGAGCCGTGGCTTCCGTGCTTGGCGGGTTGGTGTGGATGATGGTACGGACCTGCAAGCAACTCGGCGCGGGTCATCGAGTCACGGCACCGATTGGCGGGGTCGGCTCTCGAAGTTAGTTTCGATTCTGTGGGAAATTGCTTTTTGTGGGCATCGTGGTTACTGCCGTTGCTGCGGCGATCTTTGTTCTCGCTGCTTCCGCTTCGAGGACCAACGGGCAAACTTCTCTCGTCGGCGCGGGCGCCACGTTTCCGTATCCGATTTATTCGAGATGGATTAGTGAGTATCAGAAGGTAAATCCACAAATTGAAATCAACTACGAGCCCATCGGCTCCGGCGAAGGCATCCTTGAGATAATCAAGGGGACGGTCGATTTCGGCGCCAGTGACGCGCCTTTGGACGATGCTCAACTCGCAGAATATCGCCAGAAGCATGGCACGGGAATCCTTCACTTCCCGACCGTGCTTGGCGCAGATGTGCCCACCTACAATATCCCGGGAGCAGGTATCGAGGTGCGGTTCCTCCCTGCGGCGCTGGCCGGAATATTTCTAGGTAAGATCACCAAGTGGAATGATCCGTTGCTGCTATCCGCTAACCCCGATGCGCCTCTGCCTGACCATCACATCGTCGTCGTGTTTCGCTCAGATGGGAGTGGCACCACGTATATTTGGACCGACTATCTGGCCAAGGTGAGCCGGGAATGGAAACAGAACGTCGGCGTTGGGACATCAGTCAAATGGCCCGTTGGCATCGGCGCCATAGGTAATGCCGGCGTCACCAACCGCGTGAACGAGACCCCATACTCGATCGGGTATGTGGAGTTGGCGTACGCCGTAGACAAGAAGTTGTCGTACGGGGCGGTGAAGAATCAGGCGGGAAAGTTTGTCAAAGCGGACATTGGCTCGGTGGCTGCGGCTGCAGAAACTATCCGGATCATGCCAGATGACTTCCGTATTTCGATCACGAATGCGCCGGGTGAACGTGCCTACCCCATTTCGAGCTTCACTTGGCTGTTGGTTCCGGAGAAGTTCCCGGATAAGACCAAATCGAAAGCAATGAGGGACTTTCTGCAATGGATATTGACGGACGGTCAGCAGCTGACAGCGGGTCATCAATACACCCCGTTACCGAAGGAAGTCGTGGTAAAAGAACAGCAGGCCTTGGCAAAGGTCCGGTGACACGAAACGCAAAGTAGCATAGGCATCTTGCCTGTATTCATTCGCCGGCCCGACCCGCCGTGCCAGGGGTCCAGGACGTGCGGAAGCACGTTGCTACCGAACACTGCGCAAAAGATCCTGTACAAGGGCCAAGTTCCACCTTGGCCGGAACCGATGAGGCGGCAGCACCAGGGCCTCAGCTTCGAGAGAGCGGATTCGTTCTCTTGCAAAACTTCTAAAATAAGACTTTCTAATAC
>JBAUZZ010000525.1:0-18895 GCA_049585495.1 Chthoniobacterales bacterium
AGATCTGTGTGGGTATACGCTCTCGAACGAAGTTAGACGGGGTGTCAGTCTTATCGACCTTTACGACAGACAAATGAGGCGATTCGACCTGACGGTTCTCTTAAGCACTTGGCTAGTCACCGGGCTAGGAATCGTCTTGTTAGCTCTATGGTGAGAAAGCAGCCGGTCAACGGGGAAAGCTGGGTGGAGTCGGCTGGCCACCTCGCGAGCGGCTCCGTAGCCGCTTCCTTCGCTTCCATGAATGCAAACAACCGATCAAGAACGCGTTCCCGAGGCGCTCCGGTCAAAAGCGTGAGTTTACAGGTTGACTGCTAGTCTAGCTTTCTTTAATCTCATCCTCCTCTTTACCACGGAGTCGTCCATTTGGGGGCTTCATGAAACCTTCCAATTCAACGCCTGGACGGACGAAAACTGCTCGGAAGGATCAGTCAGCAGCTAGGGCCTTTTACACTCCGTCAAACTCTTCAGCAAAGCTTTGCCTGATTCGCATAGCAAAATCTAACAACAAAGCTAGTCCAACCATATGAATGGAAACCTCGGCCGAGACAGAGTCTGGAACGACCATATCTGGGGTGAGATAGACCAAGCAGTTCGGGAGGAGGTCGGACGCATTCGCGTCGCGCAAAAGGTGTTCCCGTCCACCATCGTGAACAATGTGCTACCGGTCTCTACGGGGGCTCTTTTCCCTCTCCCAGGTCCAGTGCCTGACGTATTTGAACCTTTTCTCGAAATTTCAAGGGAGTTCGTGCTAACTCAGGCGCAAGTAGACGGCGAGGAGTATGTACGCCTAGCGCCAGCCTTTGCTAGGCTTGCGGCGAGCGTGATTGGGAACGCAGAGGACACGGTCCTGTTTTTCGGGCCGACTCAAATTGCTGTCGTTCTGGGTACGGGTGTGAATGTAACAAATCAACCCGCCGCCCTGCCGGCCGGCTTTGTCAACGAGGCAGCTAATAACCGCCCGGGGACTCCAGTCCCTCGTTTCCCTGGTGCACCTCGCGGTGCTCCGCCTGATATCTTGACGGGAATAGCAAACGGCATGGCCGCATTACTCGCTCGTGCTCAGCCTGGCCCTTACGCTTTGTTCCTTTCGCCAAGGCGTTACGCTCAAACCTTTGCTCCGGCACCGGGCTTCCTGCAGGCGCCAGGGGACCAAATTAACCGCGTGGTAACCGGCGGCTTCTATGCGGTCAACTGTTTGGCGCTCATTCCTCCGCCTAACGAAATCGGAATTTTGGTTTCGCTTGGCGGAGAACCCGGCAAAATCATTCTCGGCTCCGACGTAATGACAGCTTTCACATTCACCGACGTGCAAGGCAACTATCATTTTCGAGTGTTCGAGCGAATTCAGATGGTCGTGCGAGACGGAAGAGCGTTCGAAACCCTCACATTCTAACTCTAGAAGTCGAGGTTTCTTAGGATCTGCTGCACTATACTTGGAAGAAGTTCAAGAGCTCTGACGAGTGATACGTTTGCGATGGGAAGAAATGTTTGACATGCATTGGGAGCAAGCCGCCCAATTTGCTGATGACAAAAGCCGCACATGGCAAAGCTACAGTTGGCAGTCGGATCGTTCGGTGAAGAGGTCGAGAATCTTCACCGGAAGTTGATCAAACACGGCCTCGGGATTCCATCAAGTGAGGTAGAACGGAGCTTCTTCGGCCCGGCCACACGTGACGCTGTTTTAGCCTGGCAGCGAATCCAAGGACTGCCAGTAACGGGAATCGTTGACGAGCGTACAGACGCCACGCTGGAAGCTGCGTCGCAATCAGGTTCTTTCCGACCCCAGAGCGCTGGACCAGTCACGCCGCCGCCAGCCGGGGTTGCCGGTACTGCCCCGAAAGGGATTTTCGCGCGCGAGATCAGCCAGATGTTTGCCCAGGCTCGCGAGGCGGCCGGCAAGAAGACGACGCGAGATGTGACCGTGAATGGAACTGTCGTTCCCGTGCGGTACCCATTCCCATCGCCGACCGATTGGCGGGATTGCTGGATGTACTTTTTAATGATCGACCGATTTGCAAGTCCTCAAGCCCCGCCAAAGGGCCCGTGGAACCAACGATTCGAGTGCCGGCAGGGGGGCACGTTCAAGGGCGTAACTGCTCAACTCGATTACTTACGGGAGCTGGGGGTAAAGGCGCTCTGGCTCTCGCCGGTTCTGAAAAACTCGCGCCCGAGCTGGCAATACACTTATACCGGCTACGAC
The DNA here is from genome assembly GCA_049585495.1 of Chthoniobacterales bacterium. GTDB lineage: Bacteria > Verrucomicrobiota > Verrucomicrobiia > Chthoniobacterales > JAFAMB01 > JBAUZZ01. The sequence goes on from JBAUZZ010000525.1 coordinate 2,201, forward strand.
ACCCAGGATTTCCTGAATATCGATGAACGGTTGGGGTCAGACGGAACACGAGCGAGCGCCGAGAAAGACCTCGAGGAGCTCGTGGCACAGGCTCATGCGCGGGGGATGCACGTTGTGGTCGATATGGTTATCAATCACGCCGCTCGGGTCTTTGACTACGTTTACGAGGCGAAGGTAGTAGACCAGTTCACCGATCCGACCGTGATGAATGCGCCGCTTGGCGGGGAACCTCCCATTCAATGGTTAAACGGTTATGGTTTCCCTCGGGCTGACTGGCAGGATCAGATTCCTCCAGACATACCTCTCTCGCCGGACGATGCTGTCTATCCCGTTGAGTTGCAGGAAAAGCTGTTCTTCCGGCGCCGCGGCGCAATTGTGAGTTATGATTGGTCACAGTATCCGGGAGGGTTCATCAAAGGCGATTTTTTTCAAAGGCGGCAATTGGTAGTCGAATACGACGCGGCGCCCAGCAGCCAAGCTGCCATCCGGGGCCGCTATGGCTCAACGCCGGTTTTGAATATCCTGATTCGCGCCTATCAATACCTGATCGCAAAATTCGATCTTGATGGGTTCCGCATCGACACCGTGAAACATGTGGAACCGGATATGGTGGAAACCTTCTGCAACGCCATCCGGGAATTTGCCCAGACGCTGGGAAAGCGAAACTTTTTCACCATCGGCGAAATCTATGATAACGAGGAAACAATCAACCGGTTCGTGGGGCGGCATAGCACGGAAACGGAAGGATTCGGTCTCGATGCCGCGCTGGACTACCCTCTTTTCTTCAAAGTTCCGGATATTGTAAGAAGCCAGCGAGACGTTGCAGAGCTCCCTGTCGTTTTCGAGCGCCGAAAAGCAGTTGAAGACGGGCTCATCAGTTCACATGGCGAAGCCGGAAAATACTTTGTCACCTTCCTGGACAACCACGACCAGGTCCGGCGATTTAATTTTCCAACCACGCCCCAGGAACAGATCATCATGGGATTGGCAGTTCTATTCTGCCTGCAAGGAATTCCGGCGATCTACTACGGGACCGAGCAAGGATTGACCGGAACTGTCCATCCTGACGGTAGCCCTGATCTGTACAACAACGAGTCGGTGCGCGAGGCTTTATGGGGCAAGCCGAATGCTTTCGCTAACCAACACTTGCTTTACACTCAGATCAAAGCTCTGAGCAGGCTGCGAGAGGAGCAGCCTGCGTTGCGATTCGGCCGGTTGTATTTCCGCCAGGCCTCGGGCAACGGTCGGGACTTCGGCTATTCAGTTGGGGCGGGGGGCCTGGTTGCCTTCTCTCGCCTCGTGAGCGACACCGAAGTGCTCGTAGTTGCGAACACCAATACGCAGACACCGTTCGACGGCCTGGTCCTGCAGGATCCCGATCTAAACCGTCATCCGCGCCGAATGTTGGTCGCCTACAGCAACCTGGGTCTGGCTGGTTCGGCTACCGTCAGGGTCATTTCCGATGCACGCTTCTTCTCCGGGGAGCAACTGACCGGCACCGGCGATATTGCCGCTCTGCCCGTCGGACTCGCTCCGATGGAAATTAAAGTCTGGGTACCCGAACAGCCGCTATCATTTTAAGGTTGCGATATGCTCGGCTATTTTTCGCGTGAGCGTCAGGCCGGTCAGCGCCGGATTCACAGAGCCAACCGTCGGGAATAGCGCTTGATCGATGCAGTAGGCGTTAGCGACATGGTGGAACCGACCGTTGTTATCGGTGACGGACGTCGCCGGATTATCGCCCATCCAGAGCGTACCCGATTCGTGATAGGTCGTACCCAAGCCGTCTCGCGAAGACGAAATAATTCGGATCGCCCTGCTATCGTCGTTGGCCAGCTTGCGAGCGAGGTCAACTGTTGCAGCGTCCATTGCATTCCACAACCGCGCCTCGGCAGTACTAATTGCCAGATTGACGAAAGCACGCCTGAACCCGAACTGATCGCGTTCGAAAGGGCTCAAACTGATCCATCGAAGCGCTGGATTGTGGACCGGCCGATCCTTGACGCCCCTCGTCTCGGCGCAACCCCGAAACGTTACTGCCACGAAGTCTGCGCTTTGTGCATCGAGGATTTGTTCTAACAAATCGATATCTGGAATCATGCGGAACAGCAACCTGTCGGAATCTCCTTCGCGATCATCAGCGGCTGTGACCTGGAGGTGGAAGTGGCCCTCGCCGGTCTCCCCGCGGACCAGCAGAGCCGCAGTTTGTAATTTTTCCCTAAGTGGCCTACCCGGGGTTTCCAACGCTGAACGCCGGAGCTGGACCGTTGTCGTCGAGCGCATATGAACGGTCAAATTGCGGCCCATTTTTTCGTCGGCCGGGTTTGGCATCGTAGGAAACGACTCAAGCGCAATCCGAGTTGACTCGATCGCCCCAAGTGCGAGCACGACCGCACAGTGCGGAGCGATATCGAGGAAGCGCTGCTCTTCGTTAGCAAAGACTTCGATACGCCTGACGAGCCCGCCGGAGGTGTGAAGTTTCACGACGTGCGCTCTCGGGACAAGGAACAGCCGGCGTCGTCCATCGTCGCCGCCAGCCTCTTCGATCGCGTCGCGGATCGCGCTGATCAGAAGCGGCAAGCTGCTGTATTTATTGAAACTGAACAAACCGGAAGCCGGGCCACGCCCGGATACGGCGAGTGGCGGTGCTTCAACTGCAGTCAGTCGCGGAACACGGGGCCGCACCGCATTAGCTTTGGCCAGCATCGCTTCATATAGGGGCCCTTGAATAAAGTCGGTGGACTCCGAAACCCCCAGCTGCTTCTCAAGCTCAGCATAGTTTTCTTTCAAATATTGGGCTACCGCAGGTGGCCAGGCAGCTAAATCCCCATCTGTGAGCCTGGGGCACCAACCTCCCCAAAAGACGGACTTGCCGCCCACGCAGTATGGGGTCCCCACAAAACTGGTATTTCCGCGCCACGGCATTCCCCAGACAAGTTCCCTTGGCAGGCCGTTGTCGTTAGCGGGATCCATGGGCTCTGGTACGTTCAATCCGATGTCCGGCAAATCTTGATAATGTTCCGGAAGAAAGAACGCGCCGGCCTCGAGCAGGAGCGTACGCTTCGCCTTCGTATTCCTGAAGAGCTTTTCGGCGCAATACCCGCCAAACATCCCGCTGCCAATGACTACGGCGTCAAAGGCAGGATTGGTCATGGCTTCTTCCCAAGTGTTGCAAATGTTTCTCGCAACGGCATCGATGCTGAAAGACGTCTCCTGATAGTCAACTTCATGAATTGGCGACGGCGTCAATCGACGTAAACGCGTGGTCATAAGTTTATCCTGGCAAGGCCTAGCCGAGAGACGAGTTTGCTGACGTCAAACGCATTAATTTTCGAAGTGTGTGTTCTGACGCCGTATCCGGAGCTTAGTCCAATCCTTCCAGTCGCAAGAAATGGCCTCGACCTGATTTATCTCTGGCGACAATCGTCCGCGCATCTGACGCAACCGCGCAACGCAACATGGGCCCCTCGCCGGAGAAGGCAGTGACGAAGTTTCCGCCTTCTAAGTCCCATACTCGGAGAGTGTGGTCCGCCGAGGCCGAGATGGCATGGCGGCCATCCGGCGTTAGCACGACTGCGTTGATCAAGTCTGTATGGCCTGAAAGCGCGCGTACCAATTGCCCGCTCTCCAGGTCCCACACCTGCAGTGTGGGGCTAGCCGAGGCCGAGATCGCGCGATGGCCGTCAGGCGTCACTGCGACAGCAGTGACCCAGTCTGGATGGCCCGTGAGAATGCGCACCGTCTCGCCACCGTCCGAATCCCACACGAACAACGCCCCGGCGCCCGACCCCCAAACCACGCGTCGCCCATCAGGCGTTATCGCGATGGCGCTCACCAAGTCGGTCTGGCCTGGGAGCACGCGCACCGACCGGCCACTCACTAAGTCCCATATGCGCAGGGTATGATCTGCCGACGCTGAGATGGCACGCCGCCCATCCGGGGTTACCGCTATGGCACTGACCAGGGCCGTATGGCCAGTGAGCGTGCGCACCGATTTGCCACTCTCCAAGTCCCACACTCGAAGCGTCCGGTCAGCCGACGCCGAGATGACCCGACGCCCATCGCCCGTTACCGCAACGGCCGTGATCCAGTCCGTATGGCCTGGGAGCACCTCCAGCAATTGGCCGCTCTCCAAGTCCCATATGCGCAAAAGGTGATAATCGGAAGCCACGGCGGCGCGGCGCCCGTCGGGCATCAAGACCACCGCAGTAATACTATCGGTCTGGCCCGCCAGCGTGTGCCCCGATTGACCCCTCTCCAAATCCCACATCCGCAGCGTATGGTCAGCCGAACCTGAGACGGCGCGGCGTCCATCGGGCGTTACTACGATGGCGGTAACCCAATCCGTATGGCCTGCGAGGGTGCGCAGCGATTGGCCGGTTTTTAAGTCCCACACACGCAACGTGTGGTCAGGCGATCCGGAGATGGCACGGCGGCCGTCAGGCATTAGTACAACCGCGGTGACGCTATTCGTGTGGCCCTCAAGGATCCGCACCGACTGGCCGCTCGTCAGGTCCCACAGCCGCAGCGTATGGTCGGCAGACCCGGAGATGGCCCGGCGGCCATCGAGCGTCACCAGCACCGTGGTCACCCAGCCGGTGTGGCCTTCAAGTATTCGCTCCGATCGGGCGTTCTTCAAATTCCATACCCGCAGCATATGGTCGGATGAGGCGGAGACAGCACGGTCGCCTTCTGGCGTTACCGCAACCGCGTTGACCGAGTCCGTATGGCCTGTGAGGGTACGCACCAATCGACCGCTCTCCAAATCCCACACCCGCAGCGTATGGTCAGATGAGGCCGAGATAGCACAATGCCCATCGGGTGTTAACGCCACTGCGTTGATCCAGTCCGCATGGCCTGCGAGCGTGCGCACCAATTGGCCGCTCTCCAAATCCCACACCCGCAGCGTTCGATCAGGCGAGGCCGAGCCAGATGCGATTCTAGTGCGCTGGCCGGGCTTTCCAGCCCACACCCGCTGCGTTCGGACTCCCGAAGCCGAGACAGCGTAGCGGCCATCAGGGGTGATGGCGACCGAAAACACAGGGCTGCGGTGGCCTTCCAGCGCACGCAATGATTGGCCGCTTTCCAAGTCCCACACCCGGAGCGTAGAGTCAGACGAGGCGGATACGGCTAAACGGTCGTTGGGCGATATCGCCACAGCGCTGACCGGGCCCGTATGGCCAGCCAAGATGCGGGCCGATCGGTTACTCTCCAGGTCCCACACCCGCAACGTGCCATCACCAGAGCCCGATATGGCAAAACGCCCGTCGGAGGTTAGCGCCACGGCGTGCACCCAGGACAAGTGACCCTCCAGCGTTCGAATGAGAGCACCCCCGGGCGGAGCAAGGCTGGGTGTCAAAGGGCAAAGCCAGGGCCCGGATTTACTCCCCGCAGCGCCTCTTAGCAAAACTTGAATGTCGGGTGCTGGATTGCCAAGCAAACGGCCTGTCAATTGTCCCGCCAATTGCCCATGGTCGCGAGCCAGTACATGCGCCGAGAGTCTGAGGGCTGATTGCACCAATCTCAGATCGTTTGTCTCCGGCAAATATTCGTAGTCCGCGATAAGAGCACCCGCGTCCGTAGCCTCCAATTTCCCTTGGAGGAAACTGAAATCCCTCAGCACACTCCCCAAAAGGTTGTCACGACCGACTTGATGGAGATGGGATGCCAGATGCCGAAGACAGTACGAAGAAGTGTTCTGCGAACCCCTCTGGTATTCACTCCAACACCAGTTGGCCAATCGGATCCAGCCTTTCTGGAGATTCACGTGATACGACCCGGCAAATGGCTGGTCCTGCTGAATATCCCAGCCGGTCAACCAGTCCGACAGCGATCTGTGAAAGATGGCATACAGACCTTGAGACGCGGGCACAAATGAGGCCAAACGGGCGAGGATAGGGGGAAGTTCTTGTTCAGCGTCCAGGCCGGTGGCAGCGGCGATCTGTTCCCGAGTGAGCGGTTCCCGAGCAGCCACCACCGTTTCCAGCACCTGGCGCGAGACGCCGAAGTCCACCCCTGCATCGCGAAAAAGCCGATGAAAAAAAATCTCGTAAAGACAGCTCAGACCGGGCGGCAGATTCTCGATTTGATCGAAGCTAAGCTGCCCGCTTTCGACTGCATCTAGCGCGGTCGTGACAAAGAGGAAGTTGCCTGCGCTGGATTTGAGGAGATCGTCCACGATGGCTACAGGGGTTTTGCCACCGGCCTTCGCCTTGTCGCGCAAGATTGATTCGGCGAGCCGGCTCTGGATGTAGCGGCGCACATCGTCCTGATTTCTTGGATCTTCGGCGCTGAGGACGTGGGCGCGCAAGCCGCGCAGCTGGCTGAGAAGGTTCGGGTCGTTACGGGTAGTGGCAACAATGCCTAGCCACGATGGCAACCGGTCGATGCGAGTGGCAAGCACATCCAGGATCGTGGGTCGGTGGACGCGCGTCAGGGCCTCGTCCAGTGAATCAATGAGCAGGTAAGATCGACCCTCCTCGGGCTGCTGGATATTGTGAAGAGGCCCGAGGATGGCAGCCTCGAACGCGCTGACCGGGTCGGTGTCGGAGCGTTGGAGAAAGTTGGCGATGGTCGCCCCTTCGAGCATGGCCCCGTATTCATCCAGCCTCGCGGCGAGCATCGCGGCCAAGCCACGGACGAATCCCGCCGGCTCGAGCGTGGCCGGTGTGTCAGCCCGACAGCAGTGGTAAGCGAGGACACGATCACCAGGATTGCGGTGGATCAGCGCGGCGATGATGGCCGATTTGCCCATTCCCGGCTCGCCGACGAGCAAAAGCACAGGCGTAGGGCCTTTCGCACGCCACTCTTCAATCTCTTGAAAAAGCCACTCTCGCCCGGTGAACCCTCTGAGCTTCTCTACCAGAAGAGGCGTAAAATCCCAAGGCTCGAGGAACAATTTTCGACCGATGCGTCTGCCCAGAGAAGTCTTTCCGCGCGGTTTCCGGATTCGCGTCGTGGGCCGTGAAATCCGGATCTTCTCGGAAGGGAAAATTCCTTGCGGAACGCCGGGCGCTCTGATGGTTCCCTCCAAAATCGTCAGCAATTCTTCGGGCGTTTGTGGCCGGTCGCTGGGATCCTTTTCGAGGAGACGGATCAGGAGCGCCACAACTGGCCGGGGCACGTAACGCACTTTCCTCATGGGCAAAGAAGCCTGGAGATGCTGCGCCGCAACCTGAGCTGTCGAACCACTAAACGGCGTAGCGCCAGTTAGCATCTCCCAAAGAATGATCCCCAGAGCGTAGATGTCGGAGCGGATGTCCACCTCGCCGGCGCCAAACTGTTCGGGACTCGCGTACCGTGGAGTCCCCAGGAAGATACCAGCCTCCGATGCGGAGGATTCCGCAGAAACCTCAGCGGTCACCTTGACAAGGCCAAAATCGATCACCTTGACGGTCGCACGATTTTTGTCGTCGAAAGAGACAATCAGGTTAGCCGGCTTGATATCACGGTGAACAAGACCAGCTTGATGGGCCGCAGCCAGCGCGGAGGCGACCTGGGCGGTAATGTCCAAAGCTAACGTCACGTCCAGGGGTGCCCGGGTCGCAATGATTTCTTCGAGCGTCGTGCCCACCACCAACTCCATCGCGTAAAAATAGGACGATTCGGTCGATCCAAGATAAAACACAGAGGCGATGTTAAGATGCCTGAGGGAGGCGGCAGCGCGGGCTTCCTTGATGAACCGGGCTTTGAGCGATTCGTTGTCAAGCAGGCGGGAAGCGATCACTTTCAGCGCTACCGGGCGACGAAGAAGCGTATCCATCGCCTTGTAGGTCACGCCCATCGCGCCCTCACCTAGCTGAACCGGTTTCCCATCGGGACCCGTTTCCACTTCGAAGTGTGCGAAAAGATGATGACCCGGCCTGGAAGGGACGGCCAGGCCCTTCGACTCCGACGCAGGGTCGCTTGGATCTCTTTTCACTTGGATGTGAGCGCCGCCGCCCGCCTCTAGAGAGGACTTCAGTAAGCAGGCTGGACAAAGCGGTGATTCGCCGGCCTGCTCCAAGCGGGCTCCGCACGATGGGCAAACCAAGGTCGAACCTCCACTATCCGGAGTTACGGTGCGTCTCTTGTCCGGATCTTCCGAATTCCCGTGACGTCCGGAGTTCATCTCTCCAGACGTCCCTGGGCAGCAACTAGCGCTTCGTACAACGCATGGATCTCTGCACCAATTTCGCTGGGATCGAGCACAGTTTTGGCCACTTCGTTCCGCAATAAGGCCGCGAAACGTTTGCGCATCCGACAAACCAGCGTCTTCAGGGCCGCGAGGCTCAGGCCTAATTCTTGCGCGGACGTTTCGTAAAGAGCAGCAGTGTTGTCGCCCGTTAGGGTCAAGTGAACCCGGAGCCGTTCAAAAAAAATCGCTTTGCCTTGGCGCCGGTATTCTTCGGCCAGTCTCATCATGACCCTCTCGATCAAGACGTTCGCCCACTGAGCATCAAAGATTGTTTCGGCCGTCAGATCGTCAGCCGGCGCGAGAAAGTCATGCTCCACAAACGGTTCGGCATCGAGGGAAATCAAGGGAGCGCCGCCGCCCCGCTTTGCCGCCAAAGCGTGTTGCCGGTAAACCGAGATATGGTTTTGGAAACAAGCCAGCAGGAACGAGCGGAACCGACCCTTATGTGGTTGAGCCTGTTTCAATGCGCCTTTATCCAGCAGGTGCAGAAAAAAGCCCTGGGTTAGATCTTCCGCATCCGTCTCGGAAAAGCCTTTGTACCGCGCAAAAGCGTATAAAGGGTACCAGTACAGGGAGCAGACTTCCGCCAGAGCCGTGCCGTGATGCGGGGAGCCGGAATCGCCGGAATCGAGCACTAGATCCCACTGGGTGGTGCGGAATTGCATCCCCCTGCCCTCACCGGTCGTTTCTCCCTCATTCACAGGAAAACCAGTTGCCTTGTTCCTCTTTACTCGACCCTCCCGACTGGGTCGAGTAATATTAGCCCTGACGTGTTCGACGTCGTGTCAGTGAAGCCCGAAAGCTCGGGTATAATTCAGCCGGTAGTTAGCACCATAAACCCGATATTTGCAATTACACGTTGGTGTAAATCGACTAGGGTACCGTGCTAAGCTGCAGAGTCTCCTGCGGACTATTAGCTCTTGGGCTAGCTTCCGGGTCGAAGAGGCGGGAGAGGCGGGAGATGCTCGAGTCGCCTCCTCGCTTCACCCTCTGGCTAGCAGTTGCTTTCCCATTGATAAACCAGGGGTCCGCACGGAGTGAAGACAGTCTTTTCCCGGTCTATTAATGAATCTGCCCCTGCGGGTTTCAGGGATTTCCCCGTAGGCTTTTGCTAAAAAATTTTTCCGGGATCTTCGAAAAATCTGAAACTCGGCTGCTCGAATTTCTTAGTAACAACTGGATGAAGAAATTGGCTGGAGATGGGCTGACCACCAGTCATTAGCAAACCAGTTGTTATGCAATCGACCGTAATAGACAGCTTGACGTGCGCTTCCGCCGCTCCGCCAAAAGCAACGAAAGGCCTTCTCCTCAGAACGGCCATTCTGCAGCGATCCATTAACCCAAATTGCTCACCTGCTGCTTCACCAACGATGAAAACACAGCGGAGCCTGCAAAGGATTTCCACCGGGATTAGCCTCCTTGTCCTGGCGGTAGGATTTTCCAGCCTCGGGATTCTCTCTTTCATCGGGACCTATCAAGACAGTGCGGTCTACGGGTTCTCTTTTCCGGCTACTTATTCTTTGCTTGGCAGCACGATCAGCATGATCGCCGGCGCAACATCCCTGTTGGGCGCTTTCCTTTACTGGAACGCACGGTCCCGGCTGATGCGCTAGCGTGTAGGCCGCGTTTGGCTTGGTTTTCCGGTTCAGTCGTTTAACGATTACCTAATGATCAGACAAGCGATTCCCGGTGACGCGCCAAAAGCCATCCCGCTGATCCTGGAAGCGGTGCCGCGCGCTCCCGAGTAGGCGTAAATTGGGAGATCACCAGATCCACCGGCTTTTACGGTTCCACCGATGGAAACCGAGATCTCGGTCCAAACCCTTCGGGACTGCTGCGTAGCATCCGCTGACTTGCCTAGTGGCCATCTCCCGGGCTATATCATCTCAGCGAAGCGTCGAGATAAAATTTGAATGCGGACAGGGACTTCGACGATGGTAAGAAGCGCGCGACGTGTCGAGTTTACAGACATACAGTTCGAACCCCGAAACGGAAAGGTTCGCCTTGTTTATGACATTGATGGTCTTGTTTTCAACGTTCACGGTATATTCCACGACGCCCCTGAATTATCCGACAGGATATGGGAAGTATGCCTCGGGGAGCTAGGACTTGCCTGTCTGGTCGACGTAGCAACCGCCAGTATGGCTCGAACATGCCTCTCCCGAGCCTACAATCCGGACGTGAAAGGCCATGAGGCATTTACGGAGGCAACGCGAGCGTTGCGACTTGAACTGATCGCCGACCACGGATTGTCGAAGCGGTTGCTTTCTTTGGCTTGCACTTGGGGGGCGACAGTGTCGCGACTTGGTGTCGTTCCTGACACGGACGACAACCGAGTGCTTTTGTTAATGGGCGGAGGAAAGGACAGCCTCTACGCGTACGAGCTGCTCCGAAAGTGCGGTTACGATGTGCATTGCTTTTATCTAACGGAAGCGCGGAGAAGCTGGCAGCAGTTGCGCAGAGTGTACGCTGCCTTTCGAGATGAAGTGCCACACCATCGAGCCTTTCTTGACGTGAACCGAAGAGGTATAATTGAGCACCAGTTTGGCGCAGGATATCGGAGCCAGTTCCAAATTGGTCAACTTTTGGCTTCGGCCATGCCCTATGCTCTCGGGAACAAATGCCGCTACATCGCGATGGGGCTGGAGAGATCCTCTGATGACCCTATGTTGTGTTACAAGGGCTTGGAGGTAAATCACCAACACCAGAAATCAAGCTCATTCTTGGCAATTGTGAATCGGCACCTCAAAGAGAGATACCATGGTGCGGTACAAATCGTTTCTCCGATCCACGGGCTGTATGATTTTGGCATATACGCTCGATTTCTCCGACTCAAAATGCGGATTGTCTTGTTACAGAGCAGCTGCGGCGGCTCAAACTTTCGGAACCCCCATTGCGGAAAGTGCGAAAAATGCGCTTTTCTTGCCGCTCTATTTGCAGGCTTAGGAGGCGATCGTAGAATATACAAGGTCATTTATCCGCGTGATCCACTATCGAACCCCGATGCGTTCCAACCGTGGCTGGAAGAATGTGCCCCCCGGCCAATGACCTGTGCAGGGCACATAGAAGAGTTTCGACTCGCTCTGTACCTTGCGAAGGAAAGGGGGTGGCGTTCCCAAGCCACGCGAGCATTAGGCGATAATTTTGGGGCCCGACATATCCGTTTCTTAGTTCAGCACTATCTCAAAGTGCATCCGTCTAAGTTAATGCCGCAATCGATGCAGCTGCGCGTGAGTAGCGTCCTTCGAGAAGAAGGTAAACGAGCTGAGCAAGGTGTAACCGGAGTGCTTCAATCCAGGATCGGTTGAAGCGCGTAAAACCCTCATTTTGCTTTTTTGGTTTTCTTAAGGGCGTTAGGGGCGACTTTTTCAGCAGGAGCTTTTTTGGCAGCGGCTTTTTTGGCAGTGGCTTTTTTGGCAGGCGCCTTTTTGGCAGGCATAGATTGGATGACGTGGTTGTTAGCGGACTTTCTTGCATTCACCGTGGCTGCAATCAGCCGTCGTTCGTTGTTTGAAGCTCGTATTAGTTGGCCGCGCAAAATGAGTCAAGGCTAAATGCAGCACTGATTGTTTTACCATCTTGTTTTACCATCCATCGGAACGAACCGCATTTCTAAGCTAGTGGCCGACTCTTCCCGAAAGGGTTCGGGAAAGCCTTCGCCGAGAAAAGATCGCATCACAGCAGATCGAGGTCTTTCAAAGTGGATAAATAGCCGTAGTTTGCGTCCTCTTTAGGGGAGAAGACTTTCCCCTCGATCGAGCCCAAAGCGTCTCGCTCTCCCCATTCTCCTAGGACAACCAAGGTTTCCTAAGACTTTTCCTTGGCTTCCCACGGCGCGGCATTTCGTCAAGGGTATGCGCTTCCGAATAGAGTAGAGAGGGTACAGCCGGACGTTTAGGTTACAGTATAGCGCGCGCCAGGGTTTCCCCGCGCGTGCCTTAGGACTGCATACCGTGCTCCCAATTGTATCCCTCCCTTTCATCAAACCGGACATGCAGATTTCCAGCATCCGGTTTTCGTCAATGGTCCTCGTTGGACCAATCAACGACCAGCCAATTATCAATACAATACGTTGTAGTCCAGACAGTTACTGGCGTCTCTCGATAGTCATGCATTCTGGTGATGGTAACAGACTTCCTAGGTTGCGTGGTAACAAGTTCATAGTTGTCCACCTTCTTCCGTAAACGAAATGGCGCTGCCACCCTTGCAGCAATTCCCCTGGAAATACTCAGGCGCGATATATCTCCGCCCGTGGATGTGGCAGGCGAGAACTCCGGGCTCAGTTTACGGCGTTTTCACTGGACGAACTGCGTTCGACTATCATGATCCGACGCATCAAGAGAGAGAGGTGCTTTCCGAGTTGCCGCTCAAGACCCGCAACCTGATCGAGCTCAATGGGTACACGAACGACGCGCCGCGGTGAACAAGGCCTCGTCACTGATCAAGGCCCATGACATCAGAGACCTTTCCTTACTCACGTGGCGCCAGCTGAGCTAGCAACTTGTCGAACCTCGGATCCTTGCGGAGCGGATCCCAGGCAGGATCGAACTTAAGGTCTCCGTAACGCACTCCCCCAGGAGTTTTTACCGAGACATCTAGCTCTTTGAATGCCAGCTCCGGTTCGTTCGTCCAAGCATAGACTATAGCAAGGTTAGAAACGAGAGGAGGGCCGCTCTCCGCATCTTCAGAAATGGGCCGAATTTCTACTGCACGCCTTGCTTCGTGGATAGCCTCTTGTTTGCGCCCCAAAACAGCATCTATTATGCCGAGCGCACTCAAAAGCTCGGTATCTTCGGGGTGTGCTTCTGCATTTCGATTCAGCTGATCACGCGCCGCCGCAAACCGGTTTTCCATCGCAGGATTATCTCCTTGAAGGCGTGCGAGCCAGATCTCCAAGCATTCTCGGGGAATCGTTGCGTCCGTATAAGAAAAGTAAAATTCTTCACTAGCACTATGGCCGAGAATTTCTTTTGCGTTCGTCCAATCACGAGCGTATACAGCGGCTCCGAAACGCGCCGAAGCTATATCTATTCTGTCTTCTAAAGAAGTCGGAACTGTTTCAAAAACAGTTAGGTAACTCCTCAGAGCCGCCTTCTCTGCGAATCCGACGTACGCCTTTGTTATCTTTGCGGATGGCTCATCGGGATTGAGCTCGATTAGTCGGTCCGCTATCTGCTCAGCCTGTCGAAAACGGCGAAGCGCCAAATAATTGCCTTCTAGGTCAAGTAGAAGCTTAAGATTCCTGGGATCTAGAAGCGCTGCCTGTTCGAAGCCGCTATTCGCCTCCTCCCAGCGCCCTTGTCGCTTATCGATGGTGGCCCGGTACCAGAAAACTTCAGGACTATTCGGCAAAGCTCGCTCAGCTATTGCTATTTGAACTCGAGCCCTCTCATAGTCCCGATAACCTATGAAGAGGTGAAGAGCCATGGCCAAATGAGCCTGAGGAAGATCGGGTCGCAGACGCAAAGCTTCGTTCACTGCGGCTTCGCCAAGCGCACGTCTCTCCGCGGTTCGATCGAGGTCGAAAAGGTATAGAGTGTCGTGGACCTCCGCAATCGAGCAATATGCAAGCGCGAATCTCGGATCCTTCCGCGTCGCTTCCTCTAGCAACCTCGTTGCCTTTACGAAATCTTCGCGCTGTACACCGATGAATAGAGCGGTCGCGAGCAACCCGCGCCCTTGAAGATATAGGTCATAGGCTTCAAGATTGTCAGTCGGCTTTTCTTCGATGTCTTTTTTTTCTTCCGGGGACAATCGGGCACTCAGTTTCGAAGCAACTTTCTGGGCGATTTCGCTCTGGATGACAAAGATGTCGGTTAGATCCCTATCATAACTATCTGCCCAAATCGTATTGTCATGGTGGGCATCGACTAACTCGGTACTGACACGCACATGATTGCCGTCACGACGGACAGTTCCTTCCAGCACGTTCGCCACGCCTAAAGTACTGGCGATTTGGCGCAGATCACGTTTGTTATCCCCCCGATACTGCATCACCGAGGTCCGGCTAATGACTTTGAGTTGAGCGATTTTGGCCAAATTATTGAGAATCTCATCCTGCACTCCGTCCGCAAAGTAAGCGTCATCTTTATTCGCGCTGATGTTCTCGAAGGGTAGGACCGCAATGCTCTTCTGGGTGGGTCCCACTTCGGCAACCCGCTGGTTAAATAAAAGTCCCGCGTGACCGGAGAAGAAAAACCAAGCAAGAAACCCGGCAACGCCCAAGGCTGATGCGAGCAGCCATCCAAAAGCACGCTTGCTCGTGCCGGCCAAAGCCATTGGGGCCGGCTCCGGAGGAAGGATACCGTGTGGCGCGCCCAGTGCTCGCATGGTCGCCTTCAAGAGCGTCAACAATTCTTCGGGTGTTTGCGGTCGATCTTCCGGATCTTTTTCCAAGAGATGGGTTAGCAATGTGACAACCGCTTGCGGCAAATGCCGTAACTTGTCGATGGGCAGCGAAGCCCGGAGATGCTGCGCGGCCACCTGCGACGGCGAACCGCTAAACGGGGTGGTTTTCGTGAGCATCTGCCACAGCGTGACCCCGAGCGCGTAAATGTCGGACCGGATGTCCACCCGTCCCTCACCAAACTGTTCAGGACTGGCGTAACGGGGAGTTCCCAGGAAGACGCCGGGATCTGAGGAGGAAGAATCGCCAGGATCCTCCGCGGTCACTTTGACCAGACCAAAATCGATCACTTTGACGGCCGGGCGATTCCTCTCGTCGAAAGAGACGATCAGGTTAGCCGGTTTGATATCGCGATGAACGAGGCCGGCTTGATGCGCAGCGGCGAGAGCGGAGGCGACCTGGGCGGTGATGTCCAAAGCGATCATCAGGTTCAGCGGCCCCTGCGTGGCGATGATTTCTTCGAGCGTCTTGCCTGGCACAAGCTCCATCGCGTAAAAATAATTTGACTGGTTTGAGCCCAGGTAAAAGATGGAGGCAATGTTGGGATGTCTGAGTGAAGCTGCGGCCCGGGCTTCCTTGATAAAGCGGTTTTTGAGCGACTCGCTCACTAGCAATCGAGAAGCGATCACTTTCAATGCCACCGGCCGGCGGAGAAGCGTGTCCATCGCCTTGTAAGTGACGCCCATCGCCCCGTGGCCTAGCTCAACCGGCTTCCCATCCGGACCGATTTCAACTTCAAAATGGGCAAGAAGATAGTGGCCCGACCCGGACGGGACTGCGAGATCCTTGTCCTCTGAAGAAGGGTCGCCTGAGTCCCTATTGGACTGCCCTGAAGCGTTACTCCCGTCCGCCATAGAGAACTGCGATAGGCAAACTGGACAAAAGTGGGATCCGCTACCCCCGTCCAATGTCGCGCCACAGGACGGACAGAACAGGCTCGAGCCACACTCATTCTGGGTTACAGTTCGTTCCTGTTCCGGAGGTGCCGAATTCGGTTCAAGACCGGAGTTCATCTTTCTAAGCGTCCTTCGGTGGCGACCAGCGCCTCGTATAACGCATGAATCTCTGGATCGATGTCGGCAGGATCGAGCACAGTTTTCGCGACCTCGCTTCGCAAGAACGTCGCAAAACGCTTCCGCATTCGGAACACCAGGGTCTTCACCCCCGCGGCGCTCAGCCCTAACTCTTTCGCATCCTTTTCGTAAGAATCGGCTTTTTCACCGCTCCCTAAATTCAAATGACTTCGGAGCTGCTCGAAATAGGACGCTTTTCCCTGGCGTCGATATTCTTCGGCGAGCAGCGCGATGACCCGTTCCAGTAAAAGCCTGGCCCACTGAGCGTCAAAGACCGTTTCGGCCGTTAGGTAGTCAGCCGGTTCAAGATGGTAACGTTCGTCCGGTTGGTGGGCGTCGAGAGAAATCAATTGACGGCCGCCACCGCGTTTTGCGGCTCCGGCGCGTTGCTGGTACACCGAGATATGGTTCTGGAAGCAAGCCAGCAGGAAGGAACGGAACCGGCCCTTATGTGGTTGAGCCTGTTTCAATGCCCGTTTATCCAGCAGGTGAAGAAAGAAGCTCTGGGTGAGATCTTGGGCGTCATCTTCGGAAAAGCCCTTGTAGCGAGCGAAAGTATAGAGGGGATACCAGTAAAGCCCGCATAGTTCCGCCAGAGCCTTGTCATGCTGGAGAGAGCCGCTATCTCCGGAATTAAAAACTAAATCCCACTGGGTGGTGCGGAACCGCATCGCCCTACCCTCACCGGTCGTTTGCCCTTCATTCACACGGAAGCCACTGAGCGTTCCCCTCTTTACGCCATGCTCCGCACCGGGTCGAGAAAGTTTTAAGGCCTTGACAGGGCGAGTCAAATTCAGCCCGCGGGGTCAGCGTCAGTAAGCGCTGAGGCAGCGGAATTCCCCGCAGGGACGTGCTTCGCCGCGCCCTTGGGCGATTTACGTCTCACTATAAGGATTTGGTAATCACTCGGGCAGCGCGAATTTTCTCTCCTGGAGGAATGAACCGGTGTCTGTAATCGATCATGCGAATCAAAAACCAGTGGCCGCTTTTGTCGGAATCGACTGGGCGGATCAAACACACGAGATTGTCCTACGGGCAGC
>JBAUZZ010000526.1:0-1997 GCA_049585495.1 Chthoniobacterales bacterium
ACGATTAGCACAACATCGTAGTCCCCAAAGGTGAACCAAGCACTCTCGATCTTTCCGCCAAGCTTTTCGATCGCTGGTCGCACCGCTTCAATGCGGTTCTGCGGCTTCTTAACTAACGCCTTCCAACCTTCAATTGAATACGCAACCTGTTGTAAGTAGTGTGGCATCTGAACCTCCTAGTGTTCATCTTTTTATCGTTTATTGTTCGGTACTTTGCAGATCTTCAACTTTCGTGGCAGAGTCCTGTGCAGACCTCGTACGCCACCTAGACATCGAGCGACCCCTAGACCCGAGCTACGCCAAAGACGAACCGCGTTGGGGGAGGAGGAGTTCGAACGAAATAACGCTCGTTAAGCTCTTCTAGAATACGCACAGGAAACGTGCACTTCAAGACAAAAGCCTAACTCTAGATTCGCAACGATGCTGGACCGATGGCGGCGTCTCTCGATGCGGTTTATCATAGTTTCCATAATTGCCGCGATGCTCTACAGCTTCGCCCGGTCAGCGCGGTACTGAAGGAGTCAGTTTCATACTGCGCCTCATAGGTACTATCCAGGATATGTGGTTGGTTTGCTCATTTAATGCGTCGTTTTATCTGTTGGATCGTGTCCGCATTCGGATGTTCATAAAGATATTCATTTTTGTCATTTAGCCGGATTCCGTTCAGCAGCCCTTTTTGCCGCCAATAATCGACTAGGAGGTGTTTGCTTCCGATCAGTTCAGCGATTTGCCTCGCGGTTAAAAGTCCCTTAGCGCGCAAACGCTCGCTTCGGCGTGGCAGTTTGTGACTGGTGCTCAAACTGCGAATCATCCGAGCGTCGAACAACTGATTTCCCGACGAGCGCCAACCTTTGCTGTTGAGTTTGGCCGCGATTTCGGAGTCGGTACACTACTCCAGCAAGCGATCGATTTCGGCGACGATCTCCGCTTTGGTCTTGCGCAGTTGCCAGGCCCTGGCCGGCAGCTGAATTCTCAAGACTTTGGTGGCGCCTTCCTTGAAGCTTACTTGGGTAATGACCAGGGTGTGCTCTCTGTTCAAGCTAACGTGTTCCAATACCAACCGAGCCATCCGCTTGCGGTTCCGATCGCTGGTGCCGGGATCCTTCTACAATCGGGGGAAGTCTTCGGCTAATGCGAGGATTTGCGCCTTTGGTGCTGGGTAATTGTCCGTTGGCCGCTTTCCCGTTGCTCGTAATCCTCACGCACTTGGTCCAATTGCCGGAGCTTGTCGTTCCAGAGCGCCTCGAGCGTATCAGCCACGAGACGATTGCTGGGGTCCACGCGCACATAACGGATATGAGCTTGCTCGGCTTCATATTGGACCCGCTCGACATACTGGCGACGCAAAAGGTCGGACTCTGCCAAGCGCTCTTGGAGTTCCTGCTGGACGCTCAAGGCCACTTCCAGAGCCAGCGGACTGACGCTTTCTTGGATCAGCGTCGAGAGTGCATCATCGACTACGCCACTGGGAATGCTCCGACACGCTGGGAGATAGCTTTCTATCTTCTGTTGCTGACAGAGATCGTCTCCCCTCCGAAGATCGTCGGGAGCTGCAGGCCGGTGATCTGCTTGTAGTTCAGATTCGGCACGGAGAAAAAGTTGATGATGAGGGCCAGCAGCATGAGCGGAATGGAGCGTCGCGGCTAAATGGCGCCGCTCGCCGGGCAAACTGACACTTCCCACTGCGGAGCGAATGCCGGTTCGTCAGAAACGCCGTCTAGCGGCCCATTTTGGGCCGAATCGGCGATCTCTTTAAGTAGACGCCTGGCTTCCGCCATCCCGACGAGACCGGCTCGATGCAGACGTCCTGGAGCTTCAAGTTCCCTGGCTAACCGGAGCGGACCGGCATCGAGGCCGACAAAGCCGCTATCCGCAATTAGTTGGTGAACTGCTACTTTAGAGAGAAGGTCATCGCCGCAGTAAAATACGACTAAACGTTGCAGCTGAACGGGTCTGTAAAAAGCGTGGGGAATGAAAGACGCAGGGATAGTGCTGAA
>JBAUZZ010000527.1:0-10459 GCA_049585495.1 Chthoniobacterales bacterium
TTTGCCTTCTCGTAGTTGTTCACTTGGGTGTTCTCCTGTGGCTAGTGTTTCTTTTTTTCAAGCGTGGATCGTGGCCGATCCACACCAGGAGAACCACCCTTTTTTCAACTAAACTCGGGACAAGGCCCGCTTGTGTCATTCATGGAGCTAAGGATCTGCAGGTTGAAATTCGTCCTGAACCTCAACCGGGTGCCGGTGAAGTAATCGTTCGATTCGGTGCCGGAGGGATCTGTGGATCGGATCTGCACTATTACCATGAGGGTCGTGTCGGTAACTTCGAATTGCGCGAGCCGATGATACTGGGACACGAACTAGCCGGAGAGGTCGTCGAGATTGGCGAAGGAGTAGCCAAGGTCCAACCCGGGCAGCGGGTCGCAGTGAATCCGTCAAGACCCTGCCTGCACTGTCGTTACTGTTTATCTGGCCGCTCTAACCTATGCAAGAACGTCCGCTTCTATGGGAGTGCCGCCCGGTTTCCGCACGTGCAAGGGGGGTTCGCTGAGCTGTTCAGCGCGTCGGAAGAACAATGTGTGCCGATCCCAGAGTCCCTGTCCTATCTCGCTGCTGCCTGTGCGGAACCGCTTGCCGTGACATTACATGCAGCTGCCCGCGCCGGATCCCTGTTGGGCCGTCGAGTTCTGATTACGGGGGCGG
This sequence comes from Chthoniobacterales bacterium, assembly GCA_049585495.1. Lineage (GTDB taxonomy): Bacteria > Verrucomicrobiota > Verrucomicrobiia > Chthoniobacterales > JAFAMB01 > JBAUZZ01. Next base: position 655 of record JBAUZZ010000527.1, read on the forward strand.
GCCCCATCGGTATTCTTACCGTTGCGGCTGTGCGTCTTGCTGGTGCGGCGGAAATCGTGATCACGGACTTGTTCGATGAACCATTAGCGGTGGCGGAACGCATGGGAGCCACTTGCGCTGTGAACGTGAAAACGGCCGCTGCGGAGCTGGAACCCTTCATGCAGGATGGGGGGTATTTCGATGCGGCAATTGAAGTCTCCGGAAATATCCGCGGTTTGGAAAACTGTATCGACGCAACCCAGTCGGGCGGACGGATTGTCCAAGTTGGTATCTTCCCGGTAAATAACGCAGGAGCGCCAATCAACAAGCTAATCGCAAAGGAGTTGGAATTGTTTGGCACTTTTCGTTTCCATGAAGAATTTCAATGGGCAGTTCGAGCGCTGATCAGCGGCAAAGTCAACGTGGATCCAATTTTAAGCGCACAATTTACCTTTCCATACGCAATTGAAGCCTTTGAATTCGCATCTGACCGGCGTAAGGCGGTGAAAGTGTCTTTGGTCGCTTAGAACTTCTTCGCCTTTGATGATTCAACCAGGTCGCTTGTCCTTTTTAATAGGTTTTGCCTTTAGAATAATTAGATCAACTTAACCGAGACTTTACTTTTCCTCATGTAGCGCCCTCGATCCATCGGCTTGTTGGAAGCGATGAAAGTCCATATCGCACAAAACTGCGCTCGGAAAAGATCACTATAAAATTCCATGATCCAACTATTCAATTCCGTCGGTCTTCTGGACGGTACCAACCTCAAGCGTCGCGTGAGCGAGCTGAATTGAGCTCCGTACGCTAGGAGAACCGGATGACCTCATTATTTGATCTGAACGGTCGCAGGGCCCTTATCACCGGATCGGCGCGCGGCATACGCTTCGCGCTTGCGGAAGGGTTGGCGACCGCGGGCGCCGAGGTGATTCTCAATGGCACTCGGGCCGACACCGTCGCCGAGTCGGTCGCTGCGCTCGAGGCAAAGCAATTCCGCGTGAAAGGACGTGCGTTCGATGTCACCGACGAAGCTGCCGTCGCCGATGCCTTTGCCCAATGGGACCGCGAGAACGTGCGCATCGACATCCTGATCAACAACGCAGGAATCCAGTTTCGCAAGCCGCTGGTGGAACTGGAACTCAATGACTGGAAGCGGGTGATCAACACGAATCTCACGAGCGCCTTCATTGTCGGCAAACAGGCGGCGCAACGCATGATCGCCCGCGGTGAAGGCGGAAAGATTATCAACATCGGCTCGCTTACCAGCGAGGCTGCGCGTGCAGCCGTCGGTGCATACACCGCGGCGAAAGGGGGCATTAGAATGTTGACGCGAGCGATGAGCGCCGAATGGGGTGCTTTCGATATTCAGGCCAACGCGATAGGTCCTGGTTACATCTTGACCGACATGAACGCGCCGCTCGTCGAGAACGCCGCATTCGATGCCTGGGTAAAAAGCAGCAACCCGGCACAACGCTGGGGCAAGCCGGAAGAATTGGTCGGCACGGCGGTGTACCTGGCCTCAGCTGCCTCGAGCTATGTGAACGGCCAGATCATTTATGTGGATGGAGGCTGGTGCCACGATATACGCGCCTTACGGCCCGTTTTTCGCACTCGTCCCTGAGTTGATTCCGAGCAACGTGTTGGGCGGCGCCATCGGCCTGATCAACGCATGCGGCGCGTTGGGGGCATTCCTTGGCGCATGGATCGTCGGATACCTGAACGGCGCGACCGGAGGTCTGGCAGCTTCCTACATCTTCATGGCCACGGGTCTGCTGCTTTCGGTCCTGTTGATGATCACCGTTCCGGAACATCCTGAGCGGACACCCGAACCGGGCGGCCGTCTTGCGGCGAGCCACCCGTAGTCGGTGCTCTCCCAACAGTCGTGTCAACAGAGCCCATTTTTTGGCTTTGTCTGCTTGGAAACGGCGAACGCATCGAAGGAGAAGAGAAAATCAAGGGATTGAATGCGCTGCGCAAGAAAGATAAGCCAGCGCACCTTTAGCGACGGAAGATCATACGCTAAAGGGGCCGTTGTTGGCGACGAGCCTTATGTTTCGCTTCATTTCCTGACGTGGTTAGATTAGAACAACTCTCTCAACAATAAGAGCACAGCTACGATGATTCCCGGCCAAGAACAGCTGCGAACGAGCCCTTCAGCTAAATCCGGGCATAGATTTCCAGCTGGACAACATGTACGCGCTGGATGCCGCCGATGCAACCTGGGCCGGCATTGTCGCCTTTTATTCTATCATTCACGTTCCCCGCACCGATCATGTTCTTGTCTTGTCTGAAATGAGACGGGTTCTTCGACCGGGCGGTCTTCTCTTGCTAGCGTTCCATATTGGAGACGAAGTTGTCCATCTCGACGAATTGTGGGGACAAGCCGTATCACTTGATTTTTATTTTTTTCGTACCGAGGTGGCTGATTCCCTTCGATCTGCGGGATTCGAAGTGGAAGAAATCATCGAGCGAGATCCCTATCCCGACGTCGAAGCACAGACTCGTCGAGGTTATATCCTGGCGAGCAAGCGACAGTTCAAAACGCACGAGAACGCGAGTCTCGATTTAGGAAGTCCGTCCCGCGAACCTCCAGGTGCGCTATAAGCAGTTTCTCTGCCCAGAAGGTGCGTTCTGGATCTAGAGTGGGTCTGAGCTGGACTTTGCTCGGGGCACTGATGCCCCACTTTTGGATATCGTCAGCTCTTTGCTGATCAAACTGAGTCGGCTGCTGATTTTAGAATTAAGAACGTCACTTAATGCGCGCTATCTCCAGAAGATCCCCGGCGTTGTGCTGCCACTTCGTAAAATTCGGTTGTCTCAATGAGATGGCAGCGTCCGGGCTACCTGCTTTAGAATCAGAGGTTGGCTAGGGATCTTCGTGTCTCTCCGATACATTTTGCGAAGCGGGAGCGCCATCAATGAAAGGTAAGGGAATCCTGGGTAGCCGAAGTTCGGCGTCCAGGAGGTTACGAAGCTGCTCAACGTTGGGTTTCAAGGTCCGATAGGTTTCGACCACAGCAAAAGCTCCAGCATGAAGCGCGTAAGTAGTATTTGAAGACATGTCTTGACCCTCAGGGGGTAGCAGCAGGGCGTTATCTTGGACCCGGTTATACCTTTGATATTGGTCCACCAGGCGCTTCGCCAACATGAACGTCCGCACGAGACTGGTACGCAACTGTTCGTTCTCCACCAGGCCAATCGCCGCAGCGTTCGCGTCAAAGATCGAGAAATAGCTTTGATTACACGGCCAATACGGGAGCAGCTTTCGTGCGGGGTCTACCGCTTCAATCGGTTGGGCAATATCGCCCGCGAGCATGAACCAAAGCTGAATTAGTTCCTGTCGAAGTGCGTGAAGGACGCCGTTGATTCGTTCCCTTTCAGCTACATGCTCCCTCAGCCGGTGAAATCCCGATCCCTCCCAATGAAGTTTGTTCGCGCGCCGGTAGGCAGATCCGGCAGCAATACGCGCCCCAATAATCGCCAGAACCGCCGCTAGCAGCATACTAGACGCTTGCAGCCAGGCGAGACGACGGCCAAAGACCTCATAGGAACGTGGACGCTGGTTTCCGTCACGTTTGAGAAGGACGGCAAAAAGACCGATTTTTATGGTGCCAATCCACAAGGCCAAATGATGTTCGACCCTAGCGGCCGCATATCGTTCATCGTCACCCGGTCGGATCTTCCTAAATTCGTATCCAACAATCGCCAGGCAGGAACTCCAGAAGAAAACTAGGCCGTCGTGCAGGGAAGCCTTGCCTACTTCGGCACGTACTCGGTCGACGAGGCGGCAAAGACCGTGACCATCCACATTGAGACTGTTCGTTCCCGAATTGGAACGGGATCGATCAGAAACGTTCCTTTACTATCTCTGGCGACGAACTGAGTCGGACTACTACGACTACGTCGCTCGGATCAGGAACCGCTCTGGATGTCTTGAAACGAGCTAAATAATGGCGCCCAATTCACTTTGCAGTTCGAGGATGGGTAACGGTACCCCCCAGTTCGCCGACCCGAGAGCGTTGGCGGCGGTCCGGGACAGAAGTAATCAGATTGAGTACGTCGGATAATTGCGCTGTACGCCCGCTCAGTCCGACGCTGGTGGCCTTGAATCGAAAGGTCGTCCTCGTCCTCGAAATTCGTATTCCTGCGTCTCAGCTTAACGGAATCCCTGTTCCGACTTGATCCCTAGGAATATAAATGTTCCCGTTCACGACCATGCATTCGTTTGCCATCAATCATATCGCTCTGAATTGTCATGACGTTGCCGCGCAGGAGACGTTCTTCGCTAGGTATTTTGGCTTTCAACGCTCGCGCACCTTCAATGCGGGCAAGCCGGATGAATTTATCATGTTAAAGCTCGGTCCAGTTCGACTGGAACTTTTCCCTACCGATTCCGCTGAAACCAAGCACCTGAAAGGCGGCGAACAGGGTATCGGATTTAAGCATCTGGCTTTCGATGTACCGAGGCTTGAATCGGCCATTGAAGCACTGCGGGCAGACGGCATCGAACCCGACCCGATCATCGATATGGGTGAGCTCATCCCCGGTTCTCGGATCGTTTTCTTCCGTGACCCCGAAGGCAATATTATCGAGTTGATGGAAGGTTACCGGGACGAGGAGTGATAGTGTTCCTACTAAGCCACCCGAATCATGGCCTGACTTTGCTGGTTGATGAAGGCCTACCGGCCCGTGCACATCCTTAAACTGGATGATTGCGGCCTGCTGTCGTGTCCAAATGCGTTCAACGCAATCTTATGACAAATTGAGAAAAGCGTTAGCCAAGATTGGCGGTGGCGACCCGACTGTCTTTGTCTATGCTGCCATATGGCTAAGATTTTAGGAATCATCTGAGGTAGCGTTTTCGGATTGCTCCAACACTATGATTTAAATTTGCCAAAGGGTATAAATATGATGAACCAGGTACCTCTTATACCGGCCTCCAAGCCATCGGCAAGGGGTCGGGATAGCGGGCGGAAGGCGCGAGACGATGGCGGCTCGTTGTACAAAGTGATTCTTGTTCCCATCGATTTTTCCGAGTGTTCAAATAGAACCCTTCAATACGCGACGCACATTGCGGTACGGGAAAATGCAAATATTTGGCTCCTCCACGTGTTTCGGGTACCGGACTATTCTGCAACTCAATTCAGATGGGGACCGCGGGACTGCAGTTCAGCGGAGCAAAAAGCAGAGGCAAATTTGAATGCGGTCGCAAAAGAAGTGTTGAGCAGGGGTATTAAAGTTAAGGCCTGTTTTCGGGTTGGGCATCCCTTTGAAGAGATTGTATCGATGTCAAACGATCCAGAAGTCGACCTAGTGCTTATCGGTTCCCATGGTTGTAGCGCGATCAAGCAATTGCTCCTCGGGAGCACAGCCGCACGCGTTGTCGAACATGCCCGATGTCCTGTGATGGTGGTGAAAGAGCGATTTCCGAGTGCCTATTCCGCGTGATGCTTAGCCGCTTCATCTACGTGGTGATTTGCATGGAGGTCGTGGGCGTGAGCGGTGTGGGCGCGATGAGCTGACGATCAACGCAAATTAAGAAAAGCCTTGGCCAAGATCGGCGGAGCGGCGTAAGTGCCTTTGGATATCGTCGAGTTCCTGGACGGGAAATGATTCCTGCGAGTTTCCTGACGCACGGCCCCAACTTGGCAGTTCAGCGGGAGCCAAAGTTCCGGGCCGCAAAAGAAGCATCCCGCTGGAACAGGAACTGAAGATGAATGCACTAGAAAAGTGGAATCCGATGCACGAAATGGAAGAGATGCAGAACAGGCTGGCTTCGTTCTTTAATCGGAGGTTGCCCCTCGGGAAAGAGGGTGGAGAAGAGGGTTTTGCAGTGACAGCATGGGCTCCGCCGGTTGATATCACCGAGGATAAGAAGGAGGATCTCATCAAAGTCGAATTGCCGGGGATGAATAAGGAAGATGTGCGGGTGTCAGTTGAGGGCGGCGTGCTTTCGATCACTGGAGAGCGGAAGGCGGAACAGCAGTCGCTCGGCCGTCACCAAGTGTTCCAAGGCACGCTCTAGATAACCTGGGTCTTTATGATCGACGGAAACTTGAAGTTCTTTGGCCAGGGCTCGTTCCACGATTACTGAGCGATGGACCCCTTCTTTGGCGGCAGCCTTGGACAGGTTGCCGTCGGCGCTTGGTTGGGGAGGCACCTACTTCTTTTCGATCTCACCTAGCTTTGGAAAGCGCACAGCAGATCGGAAAGCAGCGCAGGAAAACTTATCGCTTAGTTCCTGAGATGGACACTGGTTCCAGCGCGGCATTGGTCTGATCCTGCGCAGCGAGATCAAAGTCGATCTGCCATACGACGGAACTCGAACGGATGAGGAAATTGCACGGACCGCGATTGAGCATCTGGGCTGGAACGTGTTGGTACCTTAGACGGTAAAGGTGCAGGTGATCCGGTGTGATCCTCCTCGGCGCACTTTCATTATTTCCTAAAGGCTAGAGTCGCAATCGACGAATAAAACATCATTCGCTCGGACAGCAAATTCGCTTTTTCTCCAAGCGTTTCCAAAGCCAAATAGAGATCTCTAAGTTCGACCAGACCTTGCCACTCAGCAGGGTCTTCTGGCACCTCAGCCTGCCATTGTTGACGGACCTCCTTGGCGAACTCTTGCACCGGGCAGCGATTTGCAGGTATTTTTCCTCGTATTCTTCTTTGGTCATATATTTTTGGTTCGGCTCGAATTATCGAACATCAAGATCCTTTTCCGCGAAGCGGTGCCGTGCGCGTTGTCGTGGAGAAGTATTCTGGGATCACCGGGGTCAAAGAGCATTTTATCTTGATGCAAAAGTGAGGCATTTAAATCTTAAATTTCTCGCAGAATTACTGTGGCCAAGAATGAGGATTTTATAAGAAGGGTGGGAGTGCATCAGCCAGAACGAGGAGAAGTTAAAGCATTCACCACAATGTGTCAGAAGAAAACTGCAGTTAGGGCAATTCGCCCACCGCCTCGGCGAGAATAAGGAGAAGAAATCGATGAGGCTGCCTTCATTAAAATTCTCCCGTAACCCAGGGCGCCTGGAAGCTACTAAGTTCGTAATGGTCGCACCGATCCTCGTAGCGGCTTAACAAACGTTGAGCCTTGTCAGAAATCACAGGCACCTCGTAGGTCTCCCCTGCGAATGATCGTACAGCCGCAAGAGACTCGAACCAGACCATGGTGACGAATTCAACTTCATGTGATTGTCCGAGGCGGAGTACGTGGTAACCGCGATAGCCGTGCAGTTCCCTTTGCAGGCGCGGAAACAACTCATCTTCCAGATAGCTGGCGTACCGGTCAGCATTTTCATCCGTCGTCCAACCTTTCCACATTCGGCAGATCATATTCTGATCATGACGCCTGAATGCGGTCTGTTCCATCGGCTTTTGAACCTTGGCAGGCGGGGAATCCCAAAAGGGAAAGTGCCGGTCGTTGAAATGGGCTTGCGGGCGCTTCTCTCTGAGGCTGCCGCACGTCGCTCCGAAAATCCAACCGAAGCAATCTTCGTAATGAAGCTGTCTGAACCAGCGACGCGAACGCATTGTCCGAGTCCCGATTGTTTCTGAGCGGCATCATGGTAGACGCGCTTTCGAGCGCCCGTGCGGTGGTGACATTCGGTGACTCTATAACTGACGGGGTGAACTCCACCCCCGAACCAACCACCGCTGGCCGGACGTACTGGCACGGCGGCTGGTCCAGGCGGGCGGCGCCCCTATCGCTGTGCGAAACGAGGGAATCTCTGGCGCTCGTGTGCTCAGCGATCGGATGGGTGTCAATGCGCTGGCTCGCTTCGACCGCGACGTTTTGAGCCACCCGCACGCGGACACCGTAATTCTGATGATGGGCATAAACGACATCGGCTGGCCAGGCTGTATCCTGGCACCGCACGAGCAAGCGCCGTCGGCGGACGACATCATTGACGGCTACAAGCAACTCATCGCACGTGCTCATTTGCACGGGATGCGGATCATCGGCGCCACGCTGACCCCGTTCGAGGACACCTTCAAGGGCACGCCGCTCGAGGGGTACTACAACACGGACAAGGAGCAAAAACGCCAGGCGGTCAACCAGTGGATTCGCAGCAGTGGTGCGTTCGATGGCGTGATCGACTTCGACGCAGCGACACGGGACCCGGACCATCCTGCACACATCCAGGCGGCGTTCGACTCTGGCGATCATCTGCATCCGCAGGACGCCGGATATAGGCAATGGCAGACTCGATTGATCTTAAGTTGCTGACGACGCGGGCCGCAAGGTAGACTCAAACGAGAGGGGCTGACTAATTCGCCCGGCTCGAATATGTCACTTTATGAATAGGCACCTTCTCACTCTCGGGTGGACATCGTTTTTTAGTCCGCCTGCCCGGTAGAGGCCCAAAAAACGTTCCCATCAATTTAGTTTCTCCTTTGCTTCCCGGTTATGCCCTCCCAGAGTCAACCGATTGCCGCAGAAACAATCCTTCCCAAAACAATCCGGAGTTCGAGCAGTCGTTCAGGGTTTCAGGGTTCCGAATCGTTGTTAGAGCACTGCCATCCTCCGCCGCTTTCGACATACCTGGAGGGCACGATGCCTTTTGGCTGGGCTACCGGCCAACCAAGGAACCCGGGAAAATGGTTTTCAAAGTCGATGATCCACTCAGCCCTATCCATGTTGCCGAGCACAATCCACTCTTTTTAATCCCAGGTGTGCCGGTCGGGACTGAGTGGCAGGGAGCGGAAGGGATCGTGGCTAATTTTTCTTTTCACCTGGATTTTATGCGATCGATTGCGGGATCGTTGAATGCCGATTTCCGACTGCTCTATCAACGGCCGGCGCAGAAAATCATACTCGACGATTGGCTGGAATCGCTCTGTCGGCTCTTGATGCGTGAAGTTGAACAGGGCTGTAAATACGGCTCGGCATTTCTTGAGCAGATCAGCCGAGCTTTCGCCATCGCCATCGTTCAGTGCTTGATCGGCGAGCGAGTAGTGCGCAACCAATCGCGTCTGGACCCACGCATCGAACGATCCCTCCGATTCATCGAACAACACTTCCAAACAAGAATTTCGTTGGAAGATATCGCTCAGGTCGCCTGTCTCAGTCGGTTCCATTTTTTGCGCATGTTTCGTTCGAGCCTAGGTGTTTCACCTCACGAGCATCTGATTCAGTGCAGACTACGTCACGCTCAGCACCTCATTAGAACCGAGGCGAGCAGCCGATCACTCGGCGATATTGCAGTTGATGCTGGATTCTCGATCAGACCCACATGACGCGACATTTCCGCCGTGCTTTTGGGAAAACTCCGGCGCAATATTTTAGACAGCAATAGTTGCCGCAAACTGCGCAACATCATCCTATCGCATCAGGTGGTCGAGGCTCTATTGTACGCCGTTGTGCGACGGTCTCCGGCAACCTGTCGGAGAACAAAGCTGTCGAGCGAGAAATATTCCACCATGAGTAACGGTATTGGTGGCAGCCGAGGTCAAGGGGATGCAATCGCAGCAAGTCATGGCTACCACGAAGCACTATGCTTGTACTGATCAAGAAATTAACCGTGGTTCAATCAACGACGATTTTTAAAATTCGGTGGCGAGGTCATTTTTGTTTAACTCTGGACCCGTCGCTCGAGCTCAATTTCGTCACTGATCGGGATACCGTATTCGCCCACTAATGGGATCGACGGTTTCGCGCAACGCGCCTTGTCTATTGCGCCTGGACGAACCGCCACGATTCGAAACCCGCGGCGCTGATAGAAGCGCAAAGCGTTAAGATTATCATTAGTCGTCTTTACTCGTAAAACCGTGACCCTCTCGGCTCGCAGCCTGGAGAGGAGCGCCTCTCGTTAGAGCCCAGAAA
>JBAUZZ010000528.1:0-3798 GCA_049585495.1 Chthoniobacterales bacterium
GCGGAAGGGGTGGGATTCGAACCCACGCAAGGATTGCTCCTTGGCCTGATTTCGAGTCAGGTGCCTTCAACCGCTCAGCCACCCTTCCGCATCACTGGTAAATCGGCAACTGGATTGGGAACGTAGCGACCAGCAAAGAGAAAGCAAGCAGACGATCGGGTTTAACAGGCTCTTCGGCAGACGCGGTACCTCCGTTTGAGGCTTCACCGCGTCGGGCACCCGCCCATGCGCGTACCCAGGGTTCCGCTACGCTCCACCCTCTGGGCTAAGTTCTCTTACGCCTTCGGGGCGCAGTCATTTAGGTGAGGCGCATGGGTGGCTGCTGCGGGTGATTTTTAAGGGATAGGCGGCCTTAGTAGACTTCTTCCTTTTCGTGGTCTCGTCTCTTTTGGCCCAGATACTCGTAATTATCGGAGAGCTTATACATCGCACGGCGGAACAGGCCGACAAGATTCGGAGTCATGGAGTCGAACCATTGGGAGGCCTGAAAGAACAGAGCAATCAAACTAATGACCCGGCTGGCAGCGAAGATGCCGACCAACGCGTTCATCCAGCCAACGACGGATTCGAGATTGAGATGGCCAGAAGCTGGGAGGGTCGCGGCGTTCCACCAGGCGCACACAGCCGCAGCACTTAGCCACGTTACCATGAGGCGGAGCTTTGGCCCCTGGACTAACCAGTAGAAACGCTCCGGCGGAATCGGTTCGCGCTTCGCAAACATTCCGCGCAAGTTCCAGGCACGGCTTAAATATTGAAAGTCCCGGATGACGAAGATCGGTATTAAAACCCCGGCGACGGCAATCGCGGGGAAAACGGGCAGACTACTTAGCCATTCGAAGCAGGCCTTGAATAGCCAGGCGAGAAAGCCGAAGATAGCGAGAACTTCGACCATGCAAAAAGTATAGGCCGTTTTATTCCCGAATGAAAGAGTCGCCTACTGCTTTTTAGCGAGATACTTTTTCATTTCATCTTGTGTTCCGTGAAAGGCGACCACGAAACACATATCCTTCATAGCGGTCACTCCGCCCACCCATTTTTCGCCATCAACGACCGCCCATTTACCCTTGCGAAGCCGGACGCCGAGGTCGGCAGACGGGAACAGGTAAAATAGCATTTCCTTGTCGCCAACGGCCATGATCTGGGCGATATCGGTTCCATTAAATTTGAAGACTCGACAGCCGATCGTTTTGGTGTCCGCAAACGCTTTGGGCACCGCATAATGCTCGAGGCCATGTTTAAGGAAGAACCAATCTTCCAAATCCCGGGCGGTCGCTTCAACTGGCTCAAATTCATCCCCGCTGAGTCCGTTCGCAGAATCAAGCAGCTGGGCAATCCGGTCGGAACCCGTAAAGGAGTTCATTTGATCTGAGACCACCCAAACGACCATGCAGATGGTTGCGATAAGCCCAATCCCAACGGCGAAGAATATGGTGCGTGGGGCGGCACCACGAGGCTGAGCTTCTTCCTCCTCCTCTTCTTTCGCGTCAGCCGGCTCAGCGATGTGGACTGCCGCTGGGACCCGGACGGCGGTCGCGGCGAGGTGTTTGTCCGGCTGAGCAGGGGGTGATGAGGAAGGCAGAGCCGGGTCTGACCGATGGGCTGTCTCTTCGGATCGAGCCGGTCCGGATTCGGTGGAAGCCGGTTCTGCGGGCTCGGTACCGTCAGGAAGGGGATTCAACTTGGCAATGCTATCGCGGTAATGCGACGGGCTCAAGAGGGAAAACCAAGCCCACAAGAGGCGTGCCAATTCCAATTCTTATTGCCCATGATTTCTGCGGGCTCGAATCTGGGAACCGGCTCTCCGCCAAGGCGGACCGCCCTACCGCGCCGAACGCCAAACGGCGAACGCCAGACGCCGAACGTCAAACCGCGGAGTGCGCTAAAGGGCCTCGCTTGAAGTGTGGGGTTGAACATGTAACGTTTGGCTGCTTTGAGCCAATTGAAGACGATCCTGTTTGTTTGCACCGGGAATATCTGTCGCAGTCCGATGGCAGAAGGGTTGTTCCGGCAGATGGTGAAGGATCGCCCGGATGTTAAAGTTTTGTCAGCCGGAGTCAGTACTTACCCGGGTCAGCCGCCAAGTGTACACGCCGTTCAAACCCTGGCCGAGCTAGGGATCGATATTTCCCACAACCGTAGTAAGCAATTGAGCGAGGAATTGGTGGCCGAAGCCTCCTGCATCATCGCCATGACTCGGAGTCATTTGGACTCGATTCTTTTTCTTTTCCCGGAAGCGGCGGAGAAGACCTTTCTGCTGAGAGAATTTGAAGGTCAGGTAACTTCGCTTGATGTCGCAGATCCGATCGGAATGGGGATTGAAGCATACGCGTTTACGCGCGAAGTGATTCAACGGGCACTTCCAGGGGTGCTAAAATTTATCGAGAGCGGTGTGTTAGAGTCCGATGAGAAGATTGAGTCTTTCATGATAAGCGAGCCCGAAAATCGTGGTCTGGAACAGGTCGATCCTGAGATCTATCAAGCGATCCAAAAGGAGAAAAACCGTCAGTTTGAAAACATCGAACTGATTGCTTCGGAGAATTTCACCAGCCGGGCGGTGATGGAGGCACAAGGCTCGGTGCTTACGAACAAATACGCCGAAGGTTATCCTGGACGTAGGTGGTATGGTGGATGCGAGTTTGTCGACGTCGTTGAACAGTTGGCGATCGATCGGGCCAAGCAGCTCTTCGGGGCAGGGCACGTCAACGTCCAGCCTCACAGCGGTAGCCAGGCGAACATGGCAGTCTATTTTAGTGTGCTGCAGCCCGGAGACCGGATCCTAACAATGGATCTCTCCCACGGCGGGCATCTCACGCACGGGAATAAAGCCAATTTTTCCGGCCGGTTTTACCAAGTGGTTCACTATGGCGTGAACCCGCAAACCGAGCTGATCGATTATGAACTTCTGGCAAAGGTCGCCCAGGAGCATAAACCAAGGATGATCACTGCTGGCGCCTCAGCCTATCCGCGTATCATTGACTTCAACAAAATGCGCGAAATTGCTGATATCGCAGGCGCTTATCTATTTGTCGATATCGCTCACATCGCAGGACTCGTCGCGGTCGGGTTGCATCCGACCCCGGTCGGTATCGCGGACTTTGTGACTTCAACCACGCATAAGAGTCTGCGGGGACCGCGTGGCGGGATAATAATGTGCCAACCTGAACACGCGAAGGTGGTTGACAGCATGATGTTTCCAGGTGTTCAGGGCGGGCCGTTGATGCATGTCATTGCGGCAAAGGCAGTGTGTTTCCAGGAAGCCCTTCAAGATGGATTCAAAGAGTATCAGCGTCAGATTATGCTCAACGCCAAGGCACTCGCCGCGACCCTGTCGATGAAGGGCTACCGGCTGGTTTCCGGCGGTACGGATAACCATCTGATGCTGGTCGATCTCCGCCCGAAAGGGATCAACGGCAAAGAGGCGCAGGAGATGCTCGACCAAGCCGGGATTACTGTGAACAAGAATTCCATCCCTTTCGATACCGAATCGGTATTCCGGGGCGGTGGAATCCGCATCGGGACCCCCGCGGTAACCACTCGGGGGATGAAAGAAGAAGAGATGATGGAGATCGCGGACCTGATCGACAAGGCGCTCAGCGCCCGCGGGGACGAGCGAACCTTAGCCGAGGTTAGGCGGGAAGTACGGAAGCTAACTGCGCGATTCCCGTTACCGGGATAAGGGTGAGAGTGAGTGAGAGTGCGAGTGTGAGTGCGAGCGGGGAAAATTTGCCGCTATTGCACGTTTTGTAGGGCGCACGGGCGGATTTTTCCATTTCTTGGTGATATTACGCAGGGCCAGAT
>JBAUZZ010000529.1:0-29484 GCA_049585495.1 Chthoniobacterales bacterium
GACAAAGAATGCATCGGGAAGAAGTGGCGGACGAAATCCTGATCATCGTCGCCTTCGCCTTCCTGGTCGGTGGTTTGCTACTCACATTTCTGTTTTTGCTTGGCGCGGTTCGCATCTGACCCGTCAGCGTATAACCCTTTCGGCTACTTGTGCTGCCGAGGGGAGGCAAATAGCGTCTCATTAGCGTCGGCGGATTGGCACCCGGAATTTAAAAGTGAATTCCGTTTAAACACAGGGCGTTCTACAAAGGTCTATAATGGAGAGAAAAGGGCGCTGGTATGAAGCCATCGGTCGTGAGGGCGTTGGTTATCGGAGCAATTTCGTTGACGTTGTGCGCTGGGGCGAGGGCGCGCCAAGTCGTAATTGATCTTTCTGAGCAGCGGGTTTTTCTACTCGAAGGGGGTCAAGTCTTGCTGTGCTCGCCGATTGCCTCCGGAAAGGATGGCTGGAGAACTCCAACCGGAAGGTTCCGGATCAGGGCGAAGGACCTCAACCATCGTTCAGGGAGCTTCGGCCTGATCGAGGATTCTAACGGAAGAGTTGTTAATGCAAATGCGACGCCTGGCACGCGAGTACCGCCCGGGGATCACTACCAGCCTGCGCCCATGCCCTATTTTATGGAATTTGCGCCATTCGTGGGTCTCCACGCGGGCTATCTGCCAGGATATCCTGCCTCGCACGGCTGTGTACGAATGCCTCATGACCTTGCCGCCGAGCTCTTTACTCAAGTCTCGGTTGGGACGTCGGTAACTGTCGTCGGCAGCACCCAGAGACTAAGCCATGTCCGCAAGGCTCTCCCTGTGCGACCCTGGCCGACAGTCCGTTACGCTTCCGCTTCACGCTATTGAGCCGAGCCAAGCCGGCGAGAGGAAAAACGGCTCGTCCGAGCCGTCAGCTTAGTCGAGACTATCGAGATTACGTTGCGGCAAAGGTCTCAGCGCCGAGGGCGCGAAATATGACAGCCTAGGGCGCAGCCCTAGGTTAGGCATAAAAAAAGGCGACGCGCACCGAAGGTGCGCCAAAAAATGTGGCCGCTAAATCTCGCGCCCGAATCGAAATGTCGGCGGCAACATTCGACATCGGTTGAATCGAGGTTCCGCTCTTTCAGAGCTCGTTTTCTTTTGCAACAGTTTCTGGGCTGCGCCCTAGGCTGTCTTATTTCGCGCCTTCGGCGCTGGCGGACTAGATATACAAGGCCCCCCGAAGCCGGATCTTCAATTTGGAGCATTCGATATCCGCTCAGGTTATGCTAAAAGGGTCTCCACACTCAGCATATGAGCGATTGGAGTTTGCTCTATCTTATCAGCGAATGGGTGATCCGGCTCACAATGCTGGTCTACGTGCCCCAGCGGCGCAGTACGGCTGCTTCGCGCACCTGGCTGTTGTTCATCTTTCTGCTTCCTTGGCCGGGAATCCTACTCTACGCGCTGGTTGGCCGTATTTACCTGCCGGCTCGTCGCGTTGCGATGCAGAAACGCGCCTCTGGGTTCATTCGTGAGGTCCAGGCGCAGGCCGACGCGCTCGTGGCCGTGCAACCAAATTTGCCGCCCAACCTCGAATCTCTCCCGGCCGAGGCTCGCCGGCTCGGCGATTTTGACGTCTTCGCCGGCAACATAGTTGAGCTTCTCCCGCAGTATGAAGGCACCATTGCGCGCTTGATTGCCGATATCGAGGCAGCGCAGCATCACGCCCAGCTATTATTCTACATTTGGGAGGCGGACCAGACGGGCAGGCTCGTTGCCGAGTCACTGACTCGAGCAGCATCTCGAGGGGTGAAGTGCCGGGTTTTAATGGACGCATTTGGATCCAAGAGTGGGCTTCAGCATCTTGCCCCGGAGATGCGAGCACGGGGTGTTGAAGTGCTCGCCCTCTTACCCGTGGGCCCCTTTCGCCGCAACGCCGCGCGTTTTGATCTGCGGAATCATCGCAAACTGGTCGTAATCGATGGCCGGATAGGGTATACCGGATCGCAGAACATCGTGGATCCTGCTTTCGTGAAGGGTTACCCAAACGAGGAGCTCATGGTGCGGCTCACCGGCCCGATCGTTGCTCAGCTACAGGCGGTCTTTCTCGCCGATCATTACTTCGAAACAGGTAAGGTACTAGACCAAAAGGATTTCTTCCCGAACCTGGTATGCGCGGGGAACTCGCCAGCGCAATTAGTGCCCAGCGGACCCGGCTATCGGAGTGAGAATGGCCGGGATCTGATCATTTCGATGCTCTATGCGGCGCGCCGGAGCGTAATTATCACGACGCCCTATTTCGTTCCGGACGAACCCTTTCTCCAGGCCATCCGGGCTGCCCGGCAACACGGCGGGGTGGAAGTTCATCTCGTGCTTTCGATGCATGCTAACCAGCGCATTACACAACTTGCCCAACGGTCCTACTATGACGATCTGCTCGACGCCGGCATCGAGATCCATCTATACCGGCCACGCTTCCTCCACGCTAAACATCTCACCATTGATGACGACATTGCCTTGATTGGTTCAACCAATATGGATATCCGTTCGTTCGCGTTAAATGCGGAAATCAACCTGCTGGTCTACGATGCGGCGATTGTGAGGGAACTCCGTGCGGTCCAGCAACGATACTTCGCGGACAGCCTGCGCGTGATGCCGGCCGACTGGAACAAACGGCCTCTGCCAGCTAGGGTTGTGCAGAACACTGCGCGATTAATGGATTCGTTTTTGTAGGGAAACCCGGTTGCACCTTCTGGCCCGTATCGTCAAAACTAAGTTATGGCAAAGTTCGTTGGTGCTGCGCTGATTTCGACGGGTCTCTTGATCGGCTGCGTGCATCAAGCCACGACCGTCTCCTTTCCGGTTGCCGGCGGTCAGAGAATAGCCTTCGAAAAGGTCGGGTCTGCCTTTGGCCGTGCAGAAAACAATCGTTTTGTCATAACCGAATCGGGTTTGACGACTTATCGCGAAGCGGGGAAAAATTACCTTCAGTGGCAATTTGGCTTTCGCGTGAAGCAACCCACGAAACTGCAATCCGTGAGGGTTGAAGAAGTCAGCGGTTTGCAACCGATCCTAATCGTGGAAGACTTAGCGCCGAAGATCGATGGAATTGAGTGGAGGAAGCGGTCAGGGTTGACACCTGTCGGGTCAAGTACGGTTTCGTGGTTTTTTGACCCGAGCAGCACGCTCCGGATTTTTCGCTTTTCGATTAACGAAGCCGATGGGAAGCGTTCCACTCTCTATCAGGCAGCCCTCTTCAACAAGAAGTCCAAAGATGCTCTTCGCTACCAGATGGGGCCAGAAACGGCGGGGCAGATTCTTAAAAAAGCAGTTGCGTCTGACGTCAAATTCCAAAGTGCCGGCGGCTGACCCCCGCCCGCAACGCTGTCGCGTAGCGAGTAAGGGCGGAGCGGCCGCCCTACAAGCCAATTTCGCAAATTAGCCTGAAATCAGGTAGTAGCAGCAGGTTCATCGAGGCCGTCTCTGTGCCGTACGAGACGAGATCTTTGCTCCTGCCTCGTAAAGCGGCGAGCCAGGTATAGGAACTTTAGGGTCGTTATCGTGCCCGATCTGACGGATATGCATCTTCTCAAAATCCGCAATCGTCCCTGCCAGGCCAGGGTCCAGCCGACGCATCCGGGTACAAATAGCGGTGTAATAGGCCCGCAGGTAGTTCCGGCGGGCTTCAATATCCAAAGCAGACCTGGCCTGCTCGAGCAGGTAAATGACCCGGGGGCTGCGCATCGCGATGGCTCGAGCCTGTTCCAGGCGCTTTGCGTTCTCACGCATTTGCTCCGCCGAAACGGGCGGAGTAGGCAACGGTTCGGACTTGCCTCCTGGAAACGGTAAAAGCGGCAGGTGGGTTGGTAGCTCCGTCGCCTCGGGCAACAGCTCCGGGCCACCTTGAGCTTCCGGGCTGCCGCCCGCCACTGGCAACGCTGGATCCGGTGCACGACCGATCACGCCGGGCCGAGCTTCCAAGCGTGCCGGTTCTGCGTCCTGAGCCCAAGCCAGACCGGCGAATAAACCTATCGAGAGGAAGAGAGGAAGTGGAACTCTCATAGGTCTCGGATGAGGGATAGCCAGATTTTCGGCCCTTTGGAAAGTCACTGCAAGACATTTGCGGCTAGTTCCTTCAACTCTCTTGTCATTAGGTGGAGAAGGAAGGGGCCGCGGAGGAGCGCCAATTCGTGCAGTGACTTCGTTTCTGCCAGATTCTTGGCGATGTCATAGCCGATTAGATATCCCATGCGGGCGGGAACCTGGCTGCCTCGCCGATACGAAAGATAGATGCCGGCGGTCGCATCGTCGGTCGATTCAAGCTCCGTCAATACCTGACGCGCAACCATCGGGACAAACCGGGGACCTTCCTCGGCCAGCCGAGGGTTCAGAAGGACATCAGCCAGGCTCGAATCTGGGTTAAGCCGTTGGCTGACGTAGGTCGCCAGACCCTCCTGCCAAATTAGCCGGTAAAGCGGCAGCTCATCGGGATCGGCTGGCATTGGATTTACTTGAAAATGGTATAGGTGAAAAAGCTCGTGGGAAATAATGACTGACAGGCGAGCGGCGGGCCCGTGAAATTTTGCAATTCCGTCAATCCCGAGCAAGAGCAGGCGAGGGTTGTTAGACGGGACCTTGCCATCAAACCGGAATAACGAAAGCATCAGATAGATCCGGGCCCGCGAACCGTCAAAGTCTGGAAACGCCTGCAAAAAATTTTGCTCGGCGGCCGCCCGCTGCCTCAGAAATCGAGCGTGTATTTCTCGGACGGTCGGAAGATATGCCTGAAGTTGACCGAGATAATCTTGCAGCGAAGTCAGATCTGTTTTGAAGACATCGGGTCGGTCGTAGATCTCCGGATGCGGCTTAATCACCAAATCCGCGAACAATTTTGCCTGACCCGCCTTTTCGTTCGGTGCGACTTCGAAAAAATGAAACACATCGGGAAGAAGATCGGTCACGGTCAGGCCGCTTTGGCCTCGCAAACAGGAAAACGGCCAGCCGACCACCTGGAGGATTAGCGCAGCCCGAGACACCTACCCAGGGCCCCAATCGACGTATTCGTAGATGACCACCCGTCGTCTGGCTCGATGGGCATGGTGTTCTCGCCGGACAGACCGATGTTGTAGATTCACCCGTGTCCCAGAGTGGAGCCTTGCCCGCTGGGCAACCGCGAAATGGGAAGATCGAGCATGCCCGGCGGCAGAGAACCGATGGCGAGTTTTGCTCCGCTCCTTTCGCTGAGCGTTTCGCTGAGCGTAGAGATGCTTGCTCGTCACTGAAAACTTTCGCCCCTCAGGCGTTTGGCTTGGAGACGGAGTTCCTGGCGGGAGAGGCGAGCGAATCGGGATAGCCGACGATTCCGGCAAAAGCTCCGGAGCTGACGGAGCTTCAGTATTACCCTCGGGCATGGACAAGCCGCTGTCGCCGCGTCCATTTGTTATCAGGTTTCGGGCTCCAGCCGGGCTGGGGTTAGCTTCCTGAGCCAAGTCTTGGCCTATCAACGCCGTCATCGCGAGTGCAACCGGAAGCAGTGATCTCATCATTCGCGCTGGAGGGAAAATCATGGTCTGCATCGCGCACCGGTACTAGCGCGTAAATCGTTGTCGGATCTCGTTGCTCCGATAGGCCTCAACCAGTTGCTCCAGTTGGACGATCGTGCTGCCCAGACGTCGCCCGTGTTGGCTGTCGGCGATTCGCCTGGGCCGATCCCACTCGCGCACGACGGTGATGCTCGGGACGATATCCGCGCCGTGGAGGATCGCAGCTTCGACTGATTCGAAGTGGTGATGTCTCGCGAGGAACGTCCGATGTGGCTCCATCACGAGCGTAAAACCGTGATCACCATAGACTTCGGAAAAAGCGCCGTCGATTGTAATAGCCATCCCGCTCCGTTTCAAGGGCGACTCTCCTTTCTCGAGTTCGACTGGCACGTGCCCATTAACGATTAACCCATGCCGTGAATCAACTCCAAACTCTCTCAGAATCTTCTCACAGAACCATGGCTCATGGATGAGGCGGAAGTAGGGATTCTTCGTCTCTTGGTGCGACCGTTTGTCTCCAATTAAATCACGTTCGAGCGTCGCGACACGATCTTTTCCAAACAGGGGTGATTGTGGGCCACTCCACAGATACCAGAGTAGGTCCTGATCTCCGCGCGCATCTCCATCGAGCAACCGGTAGACTGCGCTTTCAATCGCTCGAAACAGGGCCGATCCGGTGTACGGCTGACCTTGCAGGACCATCGGCAAAAATTCTCCCTGCTCGTCCACCGGCACGCAGCCGTGAAAAATCAGATGCTCCTCGCGGCGGAGATACATTCTCCCGTTGGTGACCATCCACCGCATATGCTCCCAGAGCTTCTGACTGGCCGTGAATGAGCTGCGCACCCGTTCGACGCAAAGCTTTTCTTCGTTCGTCAATTCGTACGGACTTGCCGGGTCAACCGTTGGAAAATAGGAATCAGTAAGCGGATACCGAGTACCATCGATCTCAATCGTTCCGGTTTTCCAATCAATCCGGTGTAGCAGGCGGCGATGCTCCATCTGCCACTCGGGGTGACGAGCGATAACTTGGCCTTCCAACTTAAACTGCATGATCGCCGCAGCTTTCTGCATACGAGCCATCATAACTCTTTCGCGCATGCCTGTGCCCTTCGCCTCGAAGCTTGTTGCGGGGTGGTCCGCATAAACGGTGCGAGCAAGCTGATCCAGAGGCTCCACGGGTATTCCATAACCTTCCTCGAGCTGCAGAAGCCGGCGATAGCGCACTGAAAAGCGCAACACCTGGCAAATGAGCGCCGCATGCCCCAAACAGGCACCCAACCAGGCCATGTCGTGATTACCCCAGACAAAGGAGACGTTTGGCTGTTGCATCAGGTAGTCCACGACGCGATCGCCACGAGGGCCGCGGTCCCAGCAATCTCCGGCGATAATCAGCTCGTCGATAGCGAGATTTCGAATAACCCGGCCGATGAGATGGATTAGATGCAAGACCCGGCCATGGCGAACGAGTTCGTCGACAATCGCTTCTATATATTCCGGTCCGCGCTCCGTAGAAGGGGCGTGAAGAATCTCCGCCAGCAATTCACGATACTCCGCGGGAAAAGTCCGTGTCGCGTCCTCCAGACTGCGGCGGGCGGCCAGGACGCGCACGATGTCGAACAGGTCGTGTAACGTCCGGATGGCGTAGTTCTTCTGGTCGTGCGGCTCGCGGAGAGTCTGTTTGAGCCGCTCAGACACCTCGGCAGGATAGAAAATCAGTGTCAGAAATTCCTGGAACCGTTCCGGTGGCATCCGGTCTTTGAAGAGTCGCTCGACCAGGGGACGCAACGTGCCCGAGGCATTGTTGATCACATGCCGGAGTTTTTTGTCTTCTCCGTGGATGTCGCTGATCACGTGGATAGCGCCTTGGGGCAAGGTGAGCTGAGCCGAGAGCCGGGCGATCTCCGCAATGGCAGAGTCAATGTTCGGAAACTCCCGAGCGAGTGGCTCGAGCACCGCGATCTCGTCATCGCGAAGGTGAGCATCATTCTTCCGTGGCTCCATAAGCCAGATAACCGAATAGATAGTGGCGAGCAGGGAGATGTTCTACACCGAAAAAACGCTGCGCTAATCCCTCTAGAATCTTGTCTCCCGTGCAGCATTCACTATCAGCCGCTTACTGTCGACTGTCTTCTATCGTTCGTTCACAGCCCACTACCAGGCCAGGCACCAGGCGGGATCGATCACAAATCTTCAAGGCGGTAGGGCGAATTCGTCCCGCGAAGCGGGACAAATGAGCCTCAAGGGGCTAGCAACATTTGCGGTTTAGACTCATCCGCCGCGGCGGATTCGCCCTACCGTCATTCCCTAATTACACCGACCCCCAATCACCTCATTTCTCAGGGGCAGCCGCCGGAATTCCGGAATTTGGGGGTTGAACGGTCGATTCCTTAAATGCTAGGAAATCGGCCTTGTTGCCAGAGCCAAGCCGAATACGTTGAGTGGCGGAAATGCAACGCTTTCCATGCTGCCTCCTCCCAAAAGCCTGCGACCCGCAGAGACCCTGACCTCGGCGCCCGACGCCTTAGCGGCCACACCGACGCTAGCCGCAAAAAATGTTTCGAAAGCCTTTGGACCGGTGACGGTCCTGGAGGGCATCACCCTCGAATTCTTCGCCGGTGAGATCCACGCGATCGTCGGAGAGAACGGTGCCGGCAAATCGACACTGGTGAATATTCTAGCCGGCCTCATCAAGCCGAGTTCGGGGGAAGTTCTTTTCCGCGGAAAAAGGGTCGAAACCGGCAATCTCCGGGAAATGGAGAACCTCGGGGTGCGATTTATCCATCAAGAGCTTAACCTTGCCGAGGATCTGACCGTGGTCGAAAACCTCTTCCTGGGCGAAGAATTGGTCTGGGGACCATTTCTCGACGAAACCAGGATGCGGCAGAAGGGTCGGGAACTGCTTGCCGAAGTGGGTGCTCAGGTTGATCTGGACGCGCGTGTTAGTAGCCTGCGCGTCAGCGAAAAGCAGATGGTCGAGATCGCGAAGGCGATCGCGCAGCGAGCGACAGTCCTGATCCTTGATGAACCGACGGCGGTGCTGACTCGACGCGAGGGGGACCGACTCTTCCAGATCGTGCAAGGCTTTGCTCAGGCCGGTGTCGCGATTGTTTACATTTCGCATCGGCTCGAAGAAGTAAAACGCCTTGCTCACCAGATCACCGTACTGCGCGATGGGCGTCTGGTGACCACGCAGAAGGCGGCTGATATTTTGCCTAGCGAAATTGTTCGGCTCATGGTGGGTCGCAGCCTCCAGGATCTTTTTCCGAAAAAGACTTATCCGGCGACGCAAACTATTGTGCTGGATGTCCGGCATGTCTCTGTGCCAGAGCATGTGACCGATGCGTCGTTTAGTCTTAAAAAAGGGGAGATCCTTGGCTTCGCCGGTCTGATCGGAGCGGGTCGGACCGAGCTGTTTGAAGGGGTACTTCGCCTGCGCAAGATAACTACAGGAACGATTCTCAGAAACGGTCAGGGAGCGAACGTGCGGGACTATGCCGACGCTCTGCAGCGGCTCCGGACAGTTTACCTTCCTGAGGATCGCAAGGGGAAAGGTCTGGTCGTTTCTTTTGACGCTCAAACCAACTATTCCTTGCTTGGGTTAAAGCGTTTCGGCTCCTGGTTTGTCGACTGGCGAAAGGAGCGCAAGGCGTTTGGCAGCGCCGTTGAACAGTTCAGAATTAAAATCGGAGAACGTTCGATGCCGGTCAACCGGCTGAGCGGGGGCAATCAGCAAAAAGTCGCCCTGGCCAAGATCTTCGCGATCGATCCAGAAATCATTGTCTTCGATGAGCCGACGCGAGGCATTGATGTCGGGACAAAAGCAGAAATCTATCGTTTAATCGCCGAGATCGCGGCGGCGGGGCGCTCTTGTATCGTGATTTCCTCTGAATTGCTCGAGATCATCGGCCTTTGCCACCGCGTCATCGTTATGCGTTCCTCCCGAATTGTTGCCAGCCTCGAAGGGGACAGCATAACTGAAGATGAAATCATGCTCTATGCTACGGGCTTGAAATCCGCTCAATCCTTCCCTGCGCAATGAACTCGGTCGAACTAGTTGAAGCCAGTCCTCGGCGGCAGAAGCGGGCTGATTCAAATTTCAGAGCTATCGGAAAGTGGGCGCGAGACGCCGGTCCATTGATTGCCCTGATCCTGTTAGTCATCATCGGCCTGCTGCTCAATCCCAACTTCTTATCCTGGAGCAATCTCAGCAACGTTCTCACCAGGAGCGCGTTCATTGGAATGATCAGCGTTGGCGGGACCTTTGTCATTGTAACGGGACAAATCGATCTATCGGTCGGAGCGATGGCCGCGTTCATCGCGAGCCTCATGATCATCTGGATGAACCAACTGGCTAGCGCGGGTTGGGCTCTTCCGCTTGCCATAGGCGCGGGAATGGGAGCCGGACTCGTCGTTGGTTTACTCGCCGGGCTGGCCAATGGAATGCTCGCGACCAAAGGGAGGATCGACTCGTTTATTGTTACCCTTGGCACGATGGGGATTTTTCGTTCTTTGGTTACGTTTGTCGCGAACGGGGGAACATTGACCCTGGATTCCAATGTGCGGGAAGCTTATCGCCCGGTATTTTACAACTCTTGGCTCAACATTCCGATCCCGGTCTGGGTGCTCGCTGTCGTGGTGGTGATTGGCGCCGTTATACTCACCAAGACACGGTTTGGCCGCTATTGCCGGGCGGTTGGTTCCAATGCCGAGGTCGCGCATTACTCCGCGATCCGAGTGAACCGGATTCGGGTGGCTGCATTTGTCGTACAGGGCTTTTGCGTTGCCTTGGCGTCCATGCTCTACGTTCCCCGGTTAGGCTCAGCTTCATCTTCAACTGGCCTTCTATGGGAACTTGAGGCGATCACCGCAGTCGTCGTCGGCGGGACAGCGCTCCGTGGCGGGTCTGGCCGGGTATGGGGATCGATTGCCGGTGCCTTGATATTAACACTCATCGGCAACATCCTGAACCTCACGAGCATCATTAGTGTCTACCTGAATGGCGCCGTACAAGGCATCATTATCCTTGGAGCTGCACTTCTGCAGCGAAGTAGCAGGACGCGTTAAGTATAATCCCCCACGAAAACCATGATAAACCTAACCAAATATATTGTCGCTGCGTCCTTGGGCGCAGTGAGTTTCGCCATTGGAAGTGCAAAAGCTCAGGAAAACGTCAAAATTGGTGTCTCCGTACCATCCGCGGACCACGGATGGACTGGAGGCATAGATTTCTTTGCTCAAGAAACGAAGAAGCGCCTCGAGGCGCTACATAAGAACCTCCAGATCTCCGTGGTGACAGCGACAAGCGCCAGCGACCAGGCGAACAGCTTGGAAGATCTCGTCGCAACCCAGGGGATCAAAGCCTTGGTCATTTTGCCGTACGAATCGGCACCACTTACCGATCCTGTGCGCCAAGTCAAAAAGAAAGGAATCTATGTCACCGTCGTCGATCGAGCTTTGACCGATTCAACTATCCAGGATCTATATGTGGCCGGCGATAACCCAGGTATGGGCAGGATGGCTGCTGAATACCTGACGGAAAAACTAGGTGGGAAAGGCGATATCGTGGTGCTGCGTGGCCTCCCAACCGTAATCGACAACCAGCGCTTCGACACCTTCATGGACAAAATTAAAGGCACCCAGATCAAGGTACTGGACTCAAAGTATGCGAATTGGAACCGTGACGATGGGTTCAAGGTCATGCAGGACTTTCTGACGCGTTTCCCGAAGATCGACGCGGTCTGGGCCCAGGACGATGACATCGCGCTTGGCGTTCTCGACGCTCTTCGCCAGGCGAAGCGGGAAAAAGAAATGTTTGTCGTCGGCGGCGGCGGTATGAAAGAAGTGGTCAAGAGGGTTGAGGATAAGGATACGCTGGTCCCGGTCGACATTACTTACTCGCCCAGCATGATCGCGGTCGCTATCGAGGTTACGGCGCTCCACTTCACCGCCAAGTTACCAATCAACGGAAGTTATATTCTCGACTCGGTGTTGGTGACGCCGAATAACGCTGCCCAATACTATTTCCCGAGTTCACCGTTCTAAATGACAGCGTAGCACGGGCGTCCCGCCCGCCATGGGTCGTTTCTGAGAAACGACCCATGGAGTTTGGCCATTTTTTGGGTTGCACCTGGAAGGTGCGTCTACTGTAACCGATCGCGTGACACCGAGGAGTAAAGTAGCCGCAGCCCGACTGCGCCAAGCCTACGTCGCGGCCGAACGCAACCGGGTTGGTCAAACTCGGTGGTCAAGGGCGCGCCCAAGCGTGCGAAGGCGGCTTCCAGCTGCGTTCGGTGCTCGGAGAGGCGAGCCAAGGATGTGCGATTCAGAAATTTTCTAGCGGATCGATCCATCTTTTCGTACGGCGAAAGAAACAATTAGGCAGGCTTGGCGTCGCGACTCAACAGATTATTTACCGCACCATCACGCCTGGTGCGCCCCCAAATCCAACGAAACGGCAGCCACCGACGCTTGCCCGATAGGAGAAACGGATTGCGCTCACGAGGTACTTTGTTGGTTTTCATAAAAGTATTGGTAACAGGACTCAAGCTAGGTCTGGGCAGCAGTGCTTCAATTCTTTGTCAGCAAGCGCGGGAGATTGGTTGCTCAACGCGGCCAAACACAACTCGAACGCGGGAGGCAGAGCGGGTGGGCGAAAAGGGCCGACGCACAGCCATCGGCAAGGTGGATAGCTTTGACGCTATCCGGCAAATGCGCGCTGCAGACACTCAATATCGAGTTTTTTCATCTGCATCATCACCTGAAAGGTTCGCTGGGATTTTACGCGGTCGGGATCGGTGAGCAACTCTGGCAAAACTTTGGGGACAATCTGCCAGGAGAGGCCGAACTTATCCTTCAGCCAGCCGCACTGCTGCGCCTGTGGATCACCCCCCTCCGACAGCCGCTCCCAGTAGTAATCCACCTCCTTCTGCGTCGCGCACTCGATCTGGAACGAGACGGCCTCGTTGAACTTGAAAATCGAGCCGCCGTTGAGCGCGGTGAATGATTGTCCGTCCAGCTCAAAGGCCACCGTCAACACCGATCCGGCTGGCTTTCCATGGATTTCCTGTCCGGCCTCGGGATAGCGCGAGATTGCGACGATTTTCGAGTCTTTGAAGATGGCGGTGTAAAAGCGGGCGGCGTCTTCGGCTTGGTGGTCGAACCAGAGGCAGGGGCTAATCTTGGTGGGCATGGCTTCTCGGTGGTTTTGGAATTGGAAATGCGTTGTTCATCTGGTCGACGAATGGGAGGTCCGTGTTCGGACAAGCGGAGCAAAGTTTTCCTGAATTCGACACGAACACAGCGCTACTCCTCCTCGAGCCTGCTGGTTTTTCAACAGAAGTTAGCAAAGGTAGCAAAGGCTCAGACCTCTCAGAAACCTTGGATCATCTCGATCTGCTCCAACAGTTCAGCGCACCGGCGAAAGCCAGATCTCGTGCACGCCAGATCTTTAGATGTCGTCTAAAATCGTGCCGAGGTCTTCGCTCTACCAGTCGAGAGCGATTCACGCCGATACGCTCATTCGCTCATACGCAGATGGAGTGTCGATATCCGTCAGTTCTCGTACGTCGAGAAGCTTGCGACGCTGACCCAGCTCTACTTGGAGCTAAGACTACCATTAGCTGCCGCGCTTCGAGCGGCCAAGGCAGATCTTCAGATCCCGATTTATAAGCGGCCAAGCTACCGATCAACGGAAGTTATATTTTCGACTTCTATGTTGGCGACGCCGAATAACGCTGCCCAATACTATTTCCCGAGTTGACCGTTCCAAACGACAGCGTAGGACGGGCGTCCCGCCCGTTATCGGTCGTGCGGAAGCAAGTCGCTCGGTCGTTTTCGGAGAAACGACCCTGGAGTTTGGCCATTTTCGCTAAGCGTGCCGGTCCGCTCGGAGAGCTGACCCTACCTAGCTTGTGGCTTCCGTATTTGGTAGGGTCGTTTCTCCGAAACGACCAGCCGCAGTCGCTACGCGGATCCGTCAAGGCGGGTTGTGGGCGGGGGTCAACCGCCGGAACTTCGGAGTCTGAGATTAAGCAGGAGGGCACTAGGTGCTAACTCCTTGCCGTCCTGGTTTGTCTATTTTCTTTGGCTATTAATGTTCGTCTTCGCGCCGGGCTTGATCCGCGTCTGTAGCCAAATCCCCTAACAGCTGGAAAAACTCTGGAGTCTGGCCGATGAAAAGCCCATCTGCGGTGAGGGCCTTGGCAGCTCCCATCGCCGCCCCCGTTGTATTCGTAGGGCGAATGATCGAGCAGATCGGAAACATTCGGCTAAGGAATGGGCACGGTTCCGGCATGATCAGGTTGGCCTGGAGTTGCTCGTCGGTTGAAGCAGTGAGATCAACAAACGTCACCGTTGACTTGTTGATCGGGTCAAAGACCGTTAACGGATTAGGATTGCCCGAGTTCGCGTTGCCGGCCTTGTCCTGCCAAGTCTGAAAGTGCATTGTCTCCGTTGGCCCGATACTGAGCACTATTCGCAAAACTTCCGGATCGCTTACCCTCTGAGCCAGCGAAGGATATAGACTGGTACCACCTTGCTCGATAAAGACGAAGTGGAACCCAGCGGTGAAGGCGATCGCGTCGATGAGTTTGGGGTTGTTCGAGTCCGCATCAGTTCGGGGAATTGCCGTGTGCTGCCCAACATTCAAAGTCGGGACTGCTCGATCGAATGACGTGTCGCCGAGATCGGGGTTCTTGTTGTCGGAGCGATACCGACCCCAAAAACTGGTATCCACGGTGAGTTTCATTAGGTTGGTGAGCCGCCCTTTTTTTGCGGACCCTTTTGCCACACTGCCTTGTAATGTGCGGAAATGAGGGCCATTCAGGAGATCGATATCCGCCGTGTTGGCGCCTTTGGACTTTAAGTAGGCAAGCAGGAAGTTCGCGTGGCTGAACTCATCGTCGGTGTTGTCCTGAATATATTGGGGCATATCCATATCCAGAAGCTGGAGGGCGGTCGTGTAATTTGCGTTACCCCTGGTGACCTTTGGCTTCTGGCCATCTGCCGGATTCGTAGCCGCGAAATCGTTTGCTTGGTTTCCTCCGAGCTCCCAGTACTGTTCCCACAAATCGCTCTCGAGGATTTCGGCCGCGGCCAGGAAGCGCAGAATTGACGCGTCCCCCCGCGACAATTTTCCTCCGGAGTCGTCGCTTCTCGCTTTAGCTTTGGTGACTAATAACGCGCTGGCCGGGAGCAGCATTGCGCCGGTTGCGCCGAGACCCTTGAGAAAGGAACGCCGCCCCACCACACCCCGGTTTAATTGGTCCGAATTTGGTTCGCCTCTAAAGAGGGACTGTGACTGAGGTGTCACGCCATTTTTGTTAATCAATTTTTTCATAGACTTCTTGAAGTGCTGATGTCAGCTGAAGTTGGAGTTGGCTGATTTGATTCGCTCACCCGAAGAAGACTGAAAGTGTTTCGATTTATTCCCACGGATCTCTTTCGTAGGGACAAGATCCGACGACGGGTCCAACGGGCGCGGCTCGTCCAAGCCGCATCATAGAGACAAGATTAGACGAAAGGTCCGAGGGACGTCCGAGCCGTAGGTAGGGCTCTCGATAAAGGCCGAGCCCGATTAAATTCTTACTCTTCCTGTTTCTGCACCAAAGAGCCATCAGGTCTGAAAAACTAACATTTCACGGTAGAAAACTCCGCAAATCAGAGCTAATGCGGCTCGGACGAGCCTCGTATAGCTGACATTTTCCGTGGCACCGCACGGGTAGGGAGAGCCTCCCGGCGAGCCGCATTCCCCCCCGTGAGGGACGCTCTTTTCAGAACCGCAGCGGCACAGCAGGAGCTTCGTACCGGACTTTTCGTCTAATCTTCTGCCTATCGTGCGGTTCAGGCGAGCCTCGCCACTGCTACACGCCGTCCCGAAATCATCGTCTCGCGCCGGTTAAGTAAGTCAATTTTCATCCGACACCTGCTCCAGACCTTTCTCTTGCCGTGTTTTCGATGGGAGCCGGCACGAGCCGCCCTTCGGCGGCGATCAGCGCATCGCAGAGAGCGTGAATCTCGCCATCCACTTCGGCAGGATCCGAAACCGTGCAGCGCACCTCCTCGCGTAAGATAGACGCAAAGCGTTTGCGCAGGCGGTGGATGAGAGTTTTGACGGAGGCCACGCTTACTTGGACTGCATCCGCTGCCTGTTCGTACGGCGGAGGCGCCTTGCTGAGGTCCAAATAAGCTTTCAGCATTTCGAATGTTGATGTTTTGCCTTGGGCGGCGTATTCCTCGCCGAGCAGAGTCATGGCCCGGCCAAGCAACGTCATTGCCCAGCGGGCGTCGAAGATTTTCTCTGCAGTAAGAGCGCCCCCTGGCTCTAGCAGATAACGGCTCTCGGCCTTTTCCAGATCTAGGGTGACAAATTTGCAGTTACCGCCTCGCTTGAGGCAGCGCGCCCGGTGGGCCTCTAAGGAAAGGTAGTTCTGAAACGATGCGAGCAAGAACGACCGGAATTTACCTTTCAGCCGGTCAACGCGCGCAAGCGCCCGGTGTTCCAACAGATGAAGGAAAAAACCTTGGGTTAAGTCCTGGGCGTCGTCCGGCGAATGCCCGCGGCCCCGAGCGAAGAAGTAGAGTGGATACCAATAAAGCCGGCACAACTCGGCTAAAGCGGCCGGCCCTCCACGCGTCTGGCTTTGCGCGGCCGTCACGATGGTCGTCCAGTGCGTAGTGTGAAAACTCGCCCCGGCCACCGCTGGCGAACTATGTTCCTGTTTCACAAGGAATTGCGTGTTTGATGTATTTTTAGCGGACGTAGTCCGGTTTCGGAACAAAATTGCTAACGCCTCAGGATTTTAAAGAAATGCTAACATTACAAATGAATTTTGGTTCTCCGATTTCAGGATTTTTTGCGAAATTCTCATGAACTTGCCTCAGAGCCGCCCCGCGCAAGACATAGACCTTTCGCTTGACGGGTTGGCGTCAGCTAATTCTGGGGCTCGGCTCCTTCTCAAAGCGAAATAAGCCCGCATCTCAACTCCGGCGCAATGCGTTGCTCGAGTTGTTGTTCCAAACGTGGGTAAGATCTGCTAAGGTATACGAAGCGGGAGGCTTACGGTGAAACTCCTCGACAGTTCGCCAGCAGGCAACGCCAGCCGATTGCGTACCGTCCGCTGGCGTCCTTCCGCTCGAAGTAAGGCGTCGGGTTTCGAATTTGTGTTTGCCGAGCTGCGCACGCGCTGCTGGAACCTGTTTTACGCGTCTGTTCGGTCCTTGGGCACGTCCGTAGGGGAGTTGGGTCCATGAAAGAGGAGGACAGCCGCACCTGCCAAGCTTGCGGCAGAGAGATCTCTGGAGCGCTTGAATTCTGTCCGGTTTGTCTGCTTCGCCAAGGTCTGGATGCGACGGCTGAATCGGGCGAGCTTTCTTCGGAGGATTCAGCAAGGCCTCAATCCGAACCAGTAGGGCAACGCCTGGAGCATTATGAACTGGTGAACGGCGAAGACGGGAAGCCAATCGAGCTGGGCCACGGCGCGATGGGTGTCACCTACAAAGCGTTCGACGTCGATCTGCGATGCCCCGTTACCTTGAAGCTTATCAGCGAACGATATCTCGGAGACGAGTCGGCGCGGCTTCAATTTCTGCGCGAAGCGCGGGCAGCGGCCAGTCTGCGTCATCCGAACGTCGCCTCGGTACTGCACCTGGGCAGAACCGGGAGCAGCTACTTCTACGCGATGGAGTTTGTAGAGGGCGAGACTCTGGAGAGCCTTATCCATCGCTCCGGCCGGCTTGAGGTAAAGTTGGCGCTCGAAATTGCGACTCAGGTCGCGGCCGGTTTAGCCGCGGTGCACAAACAGAATCTGGTCCACCGAGATATCAAACCAACCAACATTATGGTTAGCTCGGAGCAGGGGGACGTAGTCGCGAAGATTATCGACCTCGGGTTGGCGAAGGTGGTGAATGAACCTTCTTTCCTCGCCACGATTTCAACTCCTGGGGCGTTTGCCGGGACCCCGGAGTTCGCCAGTCCAGAGCAATTCGCAGGCGTGAGCGTTGATATCCGTTCGGATCTGTATTCGCTTGGCGTGACGCTTTGGGAGATGGTAGCCGGTCAAGCACCGTTCCGGGGCACGCCCGCGGAGGTGATGTACCAACATCAGCACGCTCCCTTGCCGCTTGAACAACTCAAAGGTATCCCGCAGCCCCTCATGGTTTTGCTCGACATCCTCTTAAAGAAAGACCCGGCCCGCCGTTTCCAGACTCCAGCCGAGCTCTTAAAAATGATGCCGATGGTACGGGATGCCATCGACGCCGGACGCCCTCTGATGAAGACGATCCGAGTTTTCGTCTCCTCAGCCGGCGACGTTCAAAAGGAGCGGCATCTAGCGGACCGAGTGATGCGCTCGATTGCGGCGGAGTTTGACGTGGCGGTGAGTGCCTCGTCATCCAACTTCCAACGATTAGCAGAAGAGAACGGTGGGTTGGAAAATGGTGGGCCGGAAACTGAGCAATACGGAAGGCTGCTTCTATGCCCTTATTTTTGGGAATACCAGTGGTTCCGGGCGGGCTCGGGGTATCAAGGCCAGATTCCAAAGACTGCGGAATTCGATTTGGTGATTTGCATCCTTTGGTCGCGACTCGGCGCCCGGCTGGCTCCGACATTGAGGCTGCCCGACGGTAGCTCGCCCGCTTCGGGAACGGAATACGAAGTCGCGTGGGCGATGGACCACGCAAACAAGCACCGAGGGATTCCGCCATTGCACGTGTACCGCAATCGTTCGAAGCCGACTCCGCCGTTGGAGCCAAAAGCGCTGCGGGAAGCCTTTGGCCGGCAATGGGACTCTTTACAGGACTTCTTTGCGAATCGGGACAAGGACAGCGAGGGGAATTCCGGGGCAACTTTTAGTGACTATTGCAACCTTCAGGAGTTTGAAGAGCTCTTTCGGGAACATTTCCGGAATTTTCTCGCGAGTCAGGTAGACCAGGAGGCCGGTGAGGTCGGGCAGCGCACATCAAGGAGGAAAGTGCGCCGTTGGAAATCCAGCCCGTTCCGGGGACTAAACTTTTTCGATTTCGAAGACGCGCCGATCTTTCATGGCAGAACGAAAGCGATCGGAGAAGTGTTGGAAGCCTTGGAAGTACAAATCCGAGCGCAACGGCCGTTTGTGCTAGTAGTTGGCGCGAGCGGCTCAGGGAAGAGCTCGCTGGTTCGGGCGGGCGTCCTTCCCTTGCTAACGCAACCCGAGACCATTGAAGGCATTGGACTGTGGCGGTGGTCGGTAACGAGACCGGGATCGGGTGGAAGCGGTGGCGATTGTTTCGACGCCTTGGCGGCTGCGCTCCTGGAGTCCTCGGCATTGCCGGCCTTGCGGGACCCGGAATCGCCGAATGCAGTCCGCGATCTGGGGAGCGAACTGAGGGAGCATTCTGACGGCTTCGCTTTCCGGATACGGGACGCGCTCGATCACGCCGCGCGCGAGCGGCAAATTCAGCATTCGCATGATCTTAAGGAAAGAGAGGGACGCCTGCGAGCGTCGGGAAGACTGGACGATGCGGACTTTGCTCGCCAGCAGAGAGAAACGCTGAAGTTAGCAAAAGCTCGTTTAGCCCTGGTGGTCGATCAGTTGGAAGAATTGTTCACAACCGGTTTTTCACCGGAGATCCGGCAGAAATATATCTTCGCGCTCGTTAATTTGGTTCGGAGCGGCCGGGTCTTCATCCTGGCAACGCTACGGAGTGACTTTTACCCCTCGTATCAGGAATTCCCCGATCTGATTGAGCTCACGAAGCCGAGCGGAAAATTTGATCTCCGGCCCCCCACGCCTTACGAAATCGGAAACATGATTCGTTTGCCGGCCGAGGCAGCTGGCCTGCGCTTCGAGCAAGACCGAGAGACGGGTCAATGCCTGGACGCTGCCCTGCGCGATGTGGCCTCTGTCACCCCGGAATCATTGCCGTTGCTGCAGCATGTTTTGTCGTTGCTCTACGAAGAGCAGGCCGTGCGACGCGATGACTTGCTCCGGTGGTCGGATTATCGCGAGCTAGGCGAATTGAAGGGCGGGCTTGCCAAGCACGCGGAAGCCGTATTCGCCAGGCTGCGACCGGATGAACAAGTGGCGTTTCCTCTTGCCATGCGCTATCTGGTCACGTTGGGCCAGGGCGAAGAGGAAGTACCCAACCGACGGACGGTGCTTTACCGTGACTTCGTCGCTTTAGAGGGGACCGACGCGGATCAGAAAGTTGGCGTTAAGGGCTTCGTTGATCTATTCGTCAAGAACCGGCTGTTGGTTGCTGACACCGATCCCCAGGGGGAGGTTACGGTGAGCATCGTTCACGAAGCGCTTCTGCGGGAATGGCAACGCGTTTCGGATTGGCTGAAGCAGAACCGCGAATTTTTGCGAATGCGGGACCGCCTGGACGCTTCGATGCGGCAATGGAAGGCAATGGAGCGACACCGAGACTACCTTTTACCGGCCGGGCTTCCATTGGCGGAGGCAGACAAGTTAGTTGATGAGTTCGGAAATTCACTCAATCGGGAGCAACTCGACTATGTCTCGGCCAGTATCGCTGAACAAACCCGAAAAAGAAGCTCAAGAAATCGCATACGAAATGTAGTTACCGCCGGCTTCGCGCTTCTCGCGATTGTTGCTGGGGTTTTTGCGTGGGTTGCCGAGAGTCAAAAGCACGAGGCGGAGCGAGTCACTGCCAGACTTCATGAACAACTCAGCGAGGCGAGCTGGGGAAGCTTCAACCAAGCCGAACGCCAGTTCCAGCTCGGAGAGTGGCGGGAAGGCATCGCTCTTCTTTCGCGTGCGATCAAGTTTAACCCGGAAAATCTAGTCGCGTCAGAACGATTCTTTCAGGAGCTAATCATCCATCGTGAAAAGGCGCTACCGCCGTTCACCGCCTCCTTTGTCCACCAAGATGTGGTCGACGACGCGGTTTTTAGCCCGGATGGTGCTCGGATCCTGACGGCAAGCCGGGACAAAACCGCCAAGCTCTGGGATGCCGTCTCGGGCAGGCTCCTTGCCTCATTTGCCCATCAGGAAGGGGTTATCCACGCGGCCTTTAGTCCGGACGGTGCGCGTATCCTGACGGCGAGCGCGGATTACACCGCCAGGCTCTGGGATGCGGTCTCGGGTAAGCTCATCGCCTCTTTTGCCCATCAGGATCGGGTCAACGACGCAGTGTTTAGTCCGGACGGTGGGCGGATTCTGACCGCGAGCGCAGACAACACGGCCAAACTCTGGGATGCGGCCTCGGCCAAGCTGATTGCGTCCTTTGCCCATGAGGGTGCTGTGGTAGACGCCATGTTTAGTCCGGACGGTGTTCGGGTCCTCACGGCTAGCGCGGATGGCACTGCCAAACTTTGGGACGCGACCTCGGGCGCGCTCATCGCCTCGTTTGCTCGCGGCAATAGCCTCTACGGCGCAACGTTTAGTCCGGACGGAACTCGCATCCTGACGGCGAGCGCAGACAACACTGCCAAACTTTGGGATACGGCCTCGGGCAAACTCATCGTGTCGGTCACCCATGGGGGCGCTGTTGAGGACGCGGTGTTTAGTCCCGACGGTGTTCGATTCCTGACAGCAAGCTGGGACAAAACCGCCAAGCTTTGGGATGCGGTCTCGGGCACGCTCATCGCCTCCTTCGCCCATCAGGATGGGGTTATCCACGTGGCCTTTAGCCCGGACGGAGCTCGGATCCTGACGGCGAGCTGGGACAAAACCGCCAAGCTCTGGGATGCGGCCTCGGGCAGGCTGATCGCCTCCTTTGCGCATCAGGATCGGGTCAACGACGCGGTTTTTAGTCCGGACAGTGGTCGGATCCTGACGGCGAGCGCAGATAACACGGCCAAGCTCTGGGATGCGGCCGTGGGCAATCATATCGCCTCCTTTGCGCATCAGGATCGGATCAACAATGCGGTGTTCAGTCCGAACGGTGGTTGGATCCTGACGGCGAGCGCGGACAACAGCACCAGGCTCTGGGACTCGGGCTCGGGCAAACTTATTGCCTCCTTTGCTCATCAGGATCGGGTTACCGACGCAACGTTTAGTCCTGATGGTGCTCGGATCTTGACGGCAAGTTGGGACAAAACCGCCAAGCTCTGGGACACTGCCTCGGGCAAGCTCATTACCTCCCTTGCCCATCAAGACGGGGTTTCTCGCGCGGCCTTTAGTCCGGACGGTGCTCGGATCTTGACCGTCGGCGCGGGTCACAGCGCTAACGTCTGGGATGCGGCCTCGGGCAAGCTCATCGCCTCTTTCGCCCATCAGGATCAGGTCAACGATGCGGTGTTTAGCCCGAACGGTGCGCGGATCCTGACCGCAAGCGCGGACAACACCGCCAAGCTCTGGGATGTTGCCTCGGGCAAGCTCATTGACTCCCTTGCTCACCAAGACGGGGTTTCCCGCGCGGCCTTTAGTCCGGACGGCGCTCGGGTCTTGACGGCAAGCTGGGACAGAACCGCCAGGCTCTGGGACGTGGCCTCGGGGAGGCTTATCGCCTCCTATGCCCACCAGGATCGTGTCAACAACGCAGTGTTTAGTCCCGACGGCGCCCAGATCCTGACGGCAAGCTGGGACAAAACCGCCAAGCTCTGGGATGCAGCCTCGGGCAGGCTCATTGCCTCCTTTGCCCATCTAGACGGGGTTTACCAGGCGGTGTTTAGTCCCGACGGCGTCCGGATTCTCACGGCGAGCGCAGACAAAACCGCCAAACTCTGGGATAGGGCCTCGGGTAAACTGATCGCCTCCTATGCCCACCAGGATCGTGTCAACAACGCAGTATTTAGTCCGGACGGAACCCGGATCCTGACGGCAAGCTGGGACAAAACCGCTAAACTCTGGGATGCGGCTACCCCGGCAGACCTGGCTCGGCGGATGAAAGAGGCAGGTCGCGACAGAGCAGGAAGAGGCGCGTTCGATTCGATGGCCGGCTCGCCAGCGCGGCAAATCGAATCACTTTCAGACATCGCAAGTGGACTCCAATTCTCAAACGACGGCTCGCTCGTCATAATCAATGACGAACGCAGGTCGCAGCTGACAAAGCAATTCCGGGACTTAACTCAGGACTCTCGTCCCGATGCGCGCTTCATCCGCTGGTTTTTCAGCACCGGAGGTGATCGAGCGATCTTTCCGGCGAGCGACGTGAAAGTTGCTGACTGGGTGGACAATACCCTTCTGACAAATCCAAACCTAACCAACCAGTGGCTTCAAAACGCTCTAGTTCTCCTCCCTGATCACCCGTTGCTTCATATCGCGCTGGCGGCGTTTGAAACTGATGCCAGGCGCGCTGACTTTCTTCGCTCGTTTGGCTTGGCCAGGCTTCCGAGAAACAGCGCCGTTTGCACGCGCGCCGGCGAGATGCTTTTGGCTCAACACAGCCCCGAAATGGCGTTAGTCGCGGTCGATAAGGCGCTCCTTACCGACCCGACGGCGGTGGCCGCTCAGCGTCTCCGAGTCAGAGTCCTGGACGCGATGGCTCGCTGAGACGCTCGCCCGATTCCGTCACGCTTCCGGTGAATTTGCTGATTGTTATCGCTTAGGTCGACAATGTTAACTCGGTAACGGATGATGTTAGCCGGCATCACTCCTAGCGCGGCGGAGCCGCAAGTAAACATGATTCGTCTAAAATGAGGTGACCGGCGGGTTGGCGTAACTAAGAAAATGACGGTAGGGCGAATCCGCCGCGGCGGATGAGCCTAAACCGCAAATGTTGCCAGCCCCTTGAGGCTCATTTGTCCCGCTTCGCGGGACGAATTCGCCCTACCAGCTTTCGGCGGCAAAAATCCGCACGGAAATGCACGATGCAGAACTATAGTTCTACAAATCCTGAGAGATTTGCGAGCGATGCAGGCTCAGGCAGCAGAATCCCGCCGTCGCTCCGCTGCTCCCATCATGAATTGATAGTTCGGCTGCGATCGGGACCTATTACATCTTGTTCTGTTTCCATGAATCTTCGATCGTCTTTGCAGCTTGTTCGGCCGTTGTGTTTCCCGCAGCCACCTCTGCGCTCACATCATTGAAAACCCGACCGGTGTCGGGGCCAAGCAGTTGATCCATGGCGATTGCGATCCATTGCGACTTCTCAACCTCCTGAGCGATCTGTTTGAAGAACTGGCTTTGGATTGCATCAGCGGTCCCCTTCACCATCGGGATAAACAAACCTTCTTTAGCTAACTTCGTCTGGATTTCTTTTCCTAACCAGACCTTCATAAAGTCAACCGTCTCTTTCGGCGCATTTTTTGCTACCAGCCAGCCATTCAGACTCGCGAAGATGTCGTTCGCGTGACCTTTGCCGCCGTGGACTTCCGGGAAGAAAAACCACCCGAGCTTCTCGTCCGGGAGCCCCTTTTGGTCGGTAGCGTTCGATCGCCCCCAAGTAAGGTCCCAGGTTCCCATGAGATGAAAGGCCGTCTTCCCATCGTGAAAAATCCCAGCTGCCTCTGGGTAAGTGTTCGCGAGATAGCCCTTCTGAAACGGTTGCAGTGCCGCAAGATCTTTGTAGAGCTGAAACGCTTTTACGACCTCGGGATTAGTGAATCCGCCGTTCTTGCCGTCATAGGCAGCTAGCATCCCTTCCCGGCCGAGGATGCGCATCATGAGCATGGCAGGATAGAAATGGAGAGGCCATTTGTCTTTTCCACCCACCGCAAGCGGAGTGATGCCTGCCGCCTGACATTTTTTAACAGCATCGATAAAGTCCTCCCAGTACACTACCTTTGTCGGGTCGACACCGGCTTTCTGACATAACTCCTTGTTATACCAGAAAACCATCGGTCCAACGTCGTTTGGCAGACCGTAGGACTTGCCTTCGTAAGTGAAGTTCTGAATGCCGGCCGGGTAAAAAGTGTCTTTGAACCCGCCCTCTTCGATCGCCTTCGTAATGGCTTGGCAGACACCGGCATTGATCTGTTCGTACATAACGCCTCCGCCCCAGCTATGAAACACACTGGGTCGGTCTTTGGATTGCAGCAGGGTTGGCAACTTTGCTTTAAAAGCCTCATTCTCCAGGTAATCGAATTGGACCTTGACGCCGGGATGAACCTTTTCGAACTCTTGGGCGGCTTCTTTCCAGATTTCCAGCACTTTGGGCAGCTTTTGGATGTGGAGAACCTTGATGACCGTTTCTGCTGATCCGGACCAGGTTAACGATCCGAGCATGGCGAAGGAAAATAGCCATTTAAATCCCATTTTTTCGGTGGGTCAGCGCGGTTTAGTTGCAATAACAACTCCAAGCGGGTTAAAAACAACCACTTTTAGAGTCCAATCTGAGTCATGGCCTCAGAGCGGGCTCAGGCGCGATAATCGGCTGCCCTGGTCTGGTCCGCCGGTTCGGCACCCATTGCGTTAAACACTGGGGTGAGCGCCGTGGTCACTGCCAGGTTTAGCCCCAGGGTGTAGAGTGCGGTATAGCCCGGAAACGTCCAGCCCGCGAAGGCGAGGGGATAGATCGCCGTGAAATTCATCGCCGCCGCCATCCAGGTGCCGGCCACGGTGCCCATGGCCCAGCCGGCCAGCAGCGCCCAGGGGTTGAACCAGCGCGTGTAGGCGCCGACCAGCACCGCAGGTAGTGCCTGATAATCCAGATGCCGCCGAGCAGCTGTAGCTGGATTGCGTATTGCGAAGGCACGAACAGGATGAAAAGGAGCGCGCCGAACTTGACGATAAGGGAAACCCACTTCGCCATTTGCGATTCCTGCTTTTCGCTGGCTCTCTCATTGAAGAATTCGCGGTAGATGTTTCGCGTGAACAGGTTTGCCGCTGCGATCGACATGATCGCGGCTGGCACCAAGGCGCCGATACCAATCGCGGCAAAAGCCACACCGACGAACCACGCCGGGAACGTATGAAGCAACAGCGCCGGCACCGCGAAGTTCGCCTTGAAGAGCCTGAAGCCCTCCGCGTATTGCGAAAGCTTGTCGACTCCGGCCGCAAGCGCCATGAAGCCGAGTAGCGCCAACAATCCGAGCAAGATCGAGTAGGCCGGCAACAAAGCCGCGTTGCGGCGAACCACGCGTCCGCTACTGGCACTGAGAACGCCGGTCATCGCATGGGGATAAAGGAACAGGGCGAGCGCCGAGCCGAGCGCAAGCGTCGCATAGGCACCGTACGCGCCTGTCGTGTGGCCTTGCGGAGAGGCCAGGATCAACTTTTGCGCCGGCACGGCCGCGAATATCTTCCCGAACCCGCCGAGTTGGATCGGGATGACGATGCATGCGGCAAATGCGGTCACATAAATTAAGAGGTCCTTGACGATGGCGATAGCTGCCGGCGCCCGCAAGCCGCTCGAATAGGTAAAGGCGGCAAGGATGACGAAGGCGATGATCAGCGGCAGATCGCCAATCCAGCCCTCGCCGCCGACACCCAGACCGCCGATCACCACCTGGAGCCCGACCAACTGCAGAGCGATGTACGGCATGGTGGCGACGATGCCGGTAATCGTGATCGCCAAGGCGAGCCAGCGGTTGCCGAACCGTCCGCGCACAAAATCGGCGGCGGTAATGTAGCCGTGTTTTTGGCACACGCACCACAGCCGCGGAAATACCGTGAACAGGATCGGATAGGCAATGATCGCATAGGGTATCGAGAAGAACGCTACGGCGCCGGCCCCAAACGCCAGCGCCGGCACAGCGATGAAAGAGTAAGCCGTATATAAATCGCCGCCGATCAGGAACCAGGTGACGATCGTCCCGAACCGCCGTCCGCCAAGTCCCCATTCTTGGAGCAGATCGAGATCGCCGCGCCGCCAATGCGCTGCCGCGAAGCCCAGCCAACTAATGAAGCCGAACAGGAGCACGAACACGATAAGCGCAACCCAGTTTATGTCCCGCATGGCATTCGCGTTATTATGAGATCCGATAGTCGAGCCAGATTATTCGGTCGCGAAGTAGACGATCGCCGTCAGGCCGGCGCCGATGAAGACCATGAGCAATTGGAACCAATAAAAGAAGGGTATTCCTGCCCAGGACGGCTCAATTGAATTGTAGAGCGGCACCCACAGAGCCCCGACAAACTGGATGAGCAGAAGCAAGTACCACCAGTTCCAGGCGGGTTTATGCTGTTTGTTGGCCATCGCGCTCTTCTTGTCTGGGAATCACGTAAACAATAGCGATCTCCTGGGGTACACGGAAGCCAAAAGAAAAAGCGCCCAGGACGATCGTTGCGCCTCTCAGTCGTTCGATCGAATGATCTCACTCGGACTGTCAAGAATGACAAAGTTAACTACTTATGCTGAGAGCTGATAACAGAATGCTGCCGGATCAGCAAGGCATGCGCTTTGGACGCCATGCGGCTCGCCGGGAGGCTCGCCCTACCCATCACCTGTCGGGAGAACCTCAATCGGTAGGGCGAAGCTCCCGCTGAGCCGCCCGGACTATCGTCCTTAGTCTTGTTCACCGAGTGTTTGGACGTAAGTCTTGCCATACGGATAGAAAAGTTCCTTGCGGCCTTGTTGCCAGGCAGCCTTAAGCTCGGGAGTCGTGATGTCCCAATCCGGTCGGCATTTCTTTGTGATGGCGCGAAGATCCTGACGAAGGTCTTCGAGCGTGGGACGGCCGAAGAACCAGTAGCCGTTGTAAATCTTGTATACGACAAGGCCAGGTTCGAGGACGACGACATGCGGGATCATCGGATTGTTGACCGGATCCGTGTATTCGGCGATATCGAGATCCTTTTGAACGATACGGCCTGCGTCGGATAGGAAGGGCCAGTGGGCTCCGACGCCGGTGCGATATTCATTGGTCAGAGTGATGTTGTCGGTGCTGATGGTGACGAGCCGGCAATAGGCGACTTCGAGTTCCCGATGGAGTTGAACGAGACCCTCCGCCTGACGACGGTCCTTGGGGCAGAAACCTCCTCGGCTGAGGACAAGCACCATGGGATGCTGGCCTTGCAATTCGGACAGTTTCCGGCGCTTCGCCGTGTGGTCGGTGAGTTCGTAGTCGGGGAAGAGTGCCCCCGGGACGATGTCAGATCGCATGGAATATATACCTCCGAACTTGAATGCGCTCTAAGCTACCCGAGAGACCTTCCTATCGCCAATGCCAATCGCTCATGTCCTCGTGCTGGCGGTTGCCTACGCTGACAGCGATATCGCGTGGCAAACCGATGTTAATAGACACAAGCCGTGCTGCCAATGCTCCTCCCAACGCTTTGCTGACACTTACAAAAACTGGCCGGTCTCTCCCGAACGTACCACAAACTGTTCGGACCGCTTAAAGTAGATTGCCCGCGCCCACAAAAACAGACCAACGCCTCGCACTGCGAGGATGAATAGCGATCTCAGGGAGAGGAATTTCGCGTGTCAAAACGGCCTACGTCTTATTGACATTTCTGGTGAGGAAGTCGCGCTCTTCTGCTGACTCGCGTCAAGGGAACGGCGTCCCAAAACCTTGTGGAAAGCAAAACGGCCAGAGACCTGCGTTTCACCTTACGTAGTGATTCCAAAAAACGACAATGCGCAGGACTGGTGGGATGTTGCGGCGGCGATCCACAGACCACGCCAGCTAGGCAGAAACCCGGTGACGCGATCGCAAACCGACAGAGAGCTAGTCAAGGAAACAGGAAGAGAGATACAAGATGATTGCTTTGTGATTCGGAGCTAGCCCGCTTGCAATCCCGGGTCGACGGGTGTTAGTCTTCAGCATCATTTCCCACTAAACAGGATCTGCCGAAAACGCCATGGGTGACTACGAAGGACGCCGCAACAGCCGGAAGAGGGCCACGCGCCGAGCAAAGGCAACCCGTATTAAGGCCTGCTCTTACTTAGTCAACTTTCTCCGTTCGGCCTCTTCGGTGGGCGACAGCTCGCCGATCCGATGCAAGCGCAAGGGCCAACGACTCATCGTTGACTCAGACGGGGGCTATATAGAACAGTCTCTTGAGGTGCTCTGCCAGAGGACAAACGACGACCGCAGGGAAAACCTCTGTAGCCGCCTTCAGACGTTATATAAACTCGTCCAGGAGACCGAGAGCAAAAGAGACATTGCGCCGCCGGAGGAGCGGTCTCGCCTGCAGTTGGTCGCAGACGGTCATTTCCGAGAATTCTGCCGGACGTTCGGCCGACTGTACGACTTGGTGAACAAACCGGTGCAAAAGTTGCTTTTGACGGAACTGCAGTGGATCGACAAACGCTGCCAGGCCCTTTCGGGCTGCTGACGGCAACGCCCGGTTAAAGGTTAAAGAATCCTCTCCGTTCCGTTGGCTACTTTCTGAGCAATAATGTAGGATTTTTTCCTTGGGCAACAGACCCTCTTTGAGTTCACCCCTATTTATCCCGATTGCAATTCCCGGCGTCGGGGAGAATTTTTTCGTATGGTTGCCAATCAAAAGATCATCGCTGCGATAAACGAACAGATAGGCAATGAGTTCAGCGCGATGCTGCAGTATTACGCCATCGCCGCTCATTTTGCTGCGGAAGGGCTCCTCGAGCTATCCGCCCATTTCCACAACCAGGCCGAGGAGGAAAAGAAGCACGCGCTGCGTTTCATCCAGTTCGTCACCGACACCGGTGCCCGCGTGAACATTCCCGCTGCGTCCGCTCCAGAGGCGCACTTCAAAGTCGCTGAAGATGCGGTAAAGCTTTCGCTCGAACAGGAAGAGCGGGTCACAACGCAGATCAATGCGCTTGTGTCCATGGCAAAGGCTGAGTCCGACTACGCAACCGACAATTTCCTCCAGTGGTTTGTTAAAGAGCAGTTGGAGGAGGTCGCTTCGATGGAACAGTTGCTGCGGGTTGTTCAGCGTGCCGGCGAGGGCAATCTGCTGCGTGTGGAGGAATATCTGGCGCGCGAGAAGAGCCGCGGGGCCGCTTTAAGCGAGGAGGAATGAGCTGGCGTTCGTTTTGTTCATCGATTTCTTTCAGAGATGCAGGAATCGGTGTGGACTCCGCCGTTCGGGCAAACCGTTCCTCAGCTGATGTCTCTCCACTC
The DNA here is from genome assembly GCA_049585495.1 of Chthoniobacterales bacterium. Classification (GTDB taxonomy): domain Bacteria; phylum Verrucomicrobiota; class Verrucomicrobiia; order Chthoniobacterales; family JAFAMB01; genus JBAUZZ01. The sequence goes on from JBAUZZ010000529.1 coordinate 29,388, forward strand.
TTCCGACGTAGTTCTTACTTCAACCAAAGGGCGCAACTTGTTTATAGAGTTCTGCAGACGGTCTAATCAAAACCGAGGATTAGCGAGGCTCTCGGCG
>JBAUZZ010000530.1:0-7791 GCA_049585495.1 Chthoniobacterales bacterium
GACCTGGCCAGTTACCACAACTTTTCTGATAAGCCCACGGTAGTGTTCGGGCACACCAGTTATCTGATTAATCCTGGCGCGAATAACCCGGAGTTTGTGAAAAAATCACTGCGGGCGCTGGTCGAAGAGCTCGTTCGAGCCGATCAACTCGAGTTGCCCTTTCTCGTGTTGCATCCCGGTTCGCACATGGGGGACGGTGAGGATGCCGGAATTCAACGCGTTGCCGCCAGCCTGGACAAGGCGCTCCACGCCTTGCCCGATGGCAGATGCAAAATCGCCCTGGAAATTACCGCGGGGCAAGGGAGTTCGCTCGGTCACACATTCGGACAACTGGGGAATATTATCGAGGCGTCAAAATTTCCCGAACGCCTGTTGATCTGTCTCGATACCGCGCACTTGTTCGAGGCTGGTTACGATATTGGGACCGCGGAAGGGTTCTGGAATACCTGGAAACAATTCGTCGCCATTCTCGGCCGTGAGCGATTAGCAACCTGGCATTTGAACGACTCTAAAACTGCTCTTGGGTCGCACGTCGACCGGCACGAGCATATTGGTCGCGGAAAAATCGGATTAGCGCCTTTTCGGGAAATAATGCGAGCGAAGGAATTTACGAATATTCCTAAGGTGCTCGAAACACCAAAGAGGGAGGATCTGGCCGAAGACGTGGAGAATATCAACGTGCTCCTCGGACTGCTGGAGTGATTGTCGACCGGACTGTGGGCAAGCCGTCTTTTTGTAGGGCGGCTGGGTCAGCCGCCGGAACTATAGCTGCTCCGATTCCGCTGGCGCCTGAGCCCGCCGCCCTCCAAGGTAATTTCGGAATTTGGGCTTAATTAGGGGCCGGCGGCCTTCGTTAGTCCGGAATCTTCGGGTTCACGCGCGTAGATATCGGTGGCCACGAAGTTGCCAAGAGCTTGGTACTTCTGCCGGATGAAAGCCATCGTTGGGGCAGCCCAGACGCTGAACCGCGAGGACTCGGTTAGATTCATTGCGACATCATCAATCGCGATCACCGCGGGTTTGTAGGTTTCGATCTCCTGAATGGCCATCGCATCAAAGTTCTCGGGCCGGGTCGAGTTATCGACGTATAGATTAAAGCGGTACGATCTTCGGTTCGTCATGAAGTTGATCATAGGCGAGTAGGGAAAGGAGACCACGTAATCGCCGGCAGTAGAGTGCGCCTTCACGGTTTCGTAGAGCTCTTCAAGCTCCTCTTTCTCCCCTTCGGGTAAGAAAGCGATTACGCCATTGTCGAACTGCACTCGTTGTTCGCCTTTCTTTTTCATAGCGATCGATCCCATCCAAGGCTGATGGACACCGTATCTGGCATACAGGGCGACGTGCGCGAAGAGGAGTACGCTCCAGAAGAGACCGAATACGCCCCAAACCCTCGAACCTGAATTTCTCAACTCAAGCGCAACACTGAACGCGCAGACCGATGTGATAACAAATGCGCACATCATCTCACTGAGATGGGGAGGGTCCGGCCGAAAGAGAAAATACTGGGGGAAAAGCGCAAGAGCCGATCCAGTCGCGATCAGCAAAAAAAAACTGAGCGATTTCTTTCTTGAATCCCCGCGCCAAATACCAGTGATCCCGAGCCAAAGGGCAACGGCCAGAATCAACGCGATCGAGATTGGGGGGGCGTAAATCAATAAGGGTAACACGCGATCTCTGCCTCGTTTTCCCCTGAGGATTTCTTTCGGATCGGGCAGAGGCCGCGTACTGCGATCAATACGGGGGGACACGACTGGCGATTGGACTATCGACGATTGAGCCGGTTCCCCGGCAATGTTCGGCTCTGGTCGAACCGGGGTGGGGAGCGGACTGGGCACGGCCAGTAGCTGGGCCGCTCTGGATTGCAGGTCGGACCACCAGGATTCGTACTGGGACCAGAACACACGTTCGAAGCCCTTTTGCTTCGCATAGGCATCAAATGGCCAGTGCGTGGCACCGAAGAAGACTGGCAGGAGCACAAGACTTGCCCCCAGCGTAATGATCCGTTCTTTCCATCGGGTTATCCCGAGCAAGAGATTCACCAGTGCGCTGCCAAGAAGAAGCGCCGAGTAAAATATTCCCAAGTCAATCCGAAACAGGAATGTCGCAGCCACAAAGGCGCATGCTGCGCTGATCCAAAGCAAGCGCCGCGCCAAACTACGATGGGGAAATGCGAACGCTTCCAGCAAGAACATCATATTCCCGACCGCCAGGAATCCCATATAGTTTCGGAATTGCATGCCTGGGACGAGAATAATTACAATGGCACCGGCCAAGCTGAGCAGCGGACGCCCGGTTGCCCGCCAGAGGATCCGGTAACCAAATACGCCCATGACGGCGCAAAGGGTGAAAAAGAACGCCTTAATGCCGACATAGGTCGGCCCGAACAGCTGGAAAAGCCAAACCACTGGCAGGAACCAAAGCAGGTTGTATCCCAGAAAGGTGTCCACCATCGGTCGCTGACCTTGGAGAATCCTTAGAGCGACGACCCCGATAGTGCCGCCTTCACCCTGAAGATCGAGTCCTGACAGCCCGTAGGAGCCGTAATAGAAAGCGGCGAAAATGAATAACAGGATGGGAAATGTCCAGCCTATGCGCGAGCAAGCGGAAGCCGTTGCCATTTTCGCCCGGCTAAACAATTCTCGGAGTTTCATTAGCGGCGTTTGTTGAAAGCGAGAAGCATGTGGAGAATAAGAGCGCAAGCAACCAGTTTCTCTAACCTTGTAGGGCGCCTGGCTCAGGCGCCTTGGCTCAATTGGTTTAGGACACGCGGGAGCGCGCCCCTACCCAACGCAAAAAACGACCAGTTTCCGATTGAGGCGCGGCAATGCTTAGACTAGGGATGAGAAATTCCTCTTTATGGGGTCCCTGGATAACATTGAGCGGGGCCGATTGGTCCTGAAAATTGAAATTGAAGGATTGCGCCGCCTGGCAGATCGGCTCGACGAGCACTTTAGCGATGCGGTGCAGGTGTTGCTTGAAACAGTCAATGCCGGAAAGAAAATTGTCATCCTCGGTGTTGGTAAATCAGGGCAAATCGGGGAAAAGATCGCTGCAACATTGACCAGTACCGGCTCGCCGGCCGTTACCCTGGATGCGCTTAACGCCTTACATGGTGATCTTGGCATCCTGACCGACGGCGATCTCGTGCTGGCGCTAAGTTACAGCGGCGAGACCACGGAAGTGCTGAATATCCTGCCGGCTCTGAAGCGCTTTGACGTCCGAATTATCGCATTCACGGGCAACCTGCAGTCCACGCTGGCCAGGCACAGCGAAGTTGTCCTCGACTGCTCCGTCGAACAGGAAGCATGCCCGTTGAATCTCGCGCCTACCACGAGCAGCACAGTCATGCTGGCCCTCGGTGACGCGCTCGCCATGGTGCTCCTCGAAAGGCGCGGATTTCGGAAGGAAGATTTCGCGAAGTTTCATCCAGGCGGCCGACTCGGACAGGCCCTTCTGCAGAAGGTCTCGGATATCATGCGCGGCGAAGTGCGAATGCCGAAAGTCACACCTACCACAGAGGTTATCGGCGCTCTGCACGCAATGAACGAGCGCCGTGCCGGAGTCGCGGTGATTGTGAACGGCACCGGCCAGCTAATCGGCATCTTTACCCATGGCGACTTTGTCCGTGCCTTCGAAAAGAATCCACAAATTGTCAATGAGCCCGTGGAACGCCATATGGTTCGGCATCCGGTAACGATTTTTGAAGATCGACTTGCTGTCGAAGTCCTAAATGTCCTTGAGCAACATCGTATCGATGACCTGATTGTCGTAAACCAAGCAAATGAACCAGTCGGGATTATCGACTCCCAGGATTTGACGAAACTCAAGCTTCTGTGAGATGGAGAGAAGTGTCAGTGTTGGAAGAAAGTGTCAGTTGGCAGAAAGTGTCAGTGTCAGTGCCCGAAGAAAGTGTCAAAAAGAAGTGCCAGTGTCAGAAGACGGTCCCGTTGATTGTTAATCCAACCGGACTAAGTGAGAGCTGGAGTTGTCTGAGACTTCCTCCTGACACTGACACTTTCTTCCAACACTGACACTTTCTCCCAACTGACACTTTCTTCTATGGCAGCTGCAAACGATCTACGAAAAGGAATGGCGATTCGTTACAACGGCGAAGTGAACGTCGTGCTCGAAGTCCACCATCGGACGCCGGGAAACCTCCGGGCCTTTGTGCAAGCGACTCTCCGTAGCATTCGCACAGGGAAATCAAGCAATGTCCGATTCAGTTCGACCGAAACGGTGGAACTCGTGGACGTCACCCGGCGGAAATTGGAATTTAGTTACAAGGATCAGGACGGCTACATCTTCATGGACCCGGCGACCTACGAAACCGAGACTTTGTTCCCTGAACTATTAGAAAATTTGCACGAATATCTGACCGAAAACCTCGGCGTCGAAGTCCTTTACGCGGAGGGCAAACCGGTCGAAGTCGAACTCCCGTCGGCAGTCGTTCTCAAAGTTGCGGAAGCGGCTGAGGGCCTTCGCGGAGATAGCGCAACGAATGTCCAGAAGCCGGCCAAACTAGAGACAGGAAAAACGATCCAGGTGCCTCTATTCATTAAGGAAGGCGAGGCGATCAGAGTGGATACGCGTACCGGGGCTTACCTCGGAAGAGCCTAGTGACCACTCTCAAACGTCGCCGGAGGAAGCTCAAGGCAAGGGTTAACGCTGATCGAACGGCGGGTGAGTTCGAGTGGGCAGTTCCTGTCCGCTGGCTCAAGCAGCTCATCGCTGTCTTCCTGGTGCCGCCAGCTTATGTCTTAACTCGAGCGTTCTTCAGCAGTTTTTCCCGGGTTACGGTGCACCATGCATTCTGGGCCTCCGAGGAGTTCTGGTTCTTCACGCTCGGAGCGATTCTGTGGCTGATCACCTTCTTCGGGCTGCCAAAGCCAATCCTGATGTACGTGTTTGGCCACGAGTTCACGCATATCCTCTCGGTTTGGCTGATGGGTGGACGGGTGACTCGTTTGAGAATTAGTCGAGCCGGCGGCCATATCGTAACCGATACGAGCAATTTCTGGATCTCATTAGCGCCCTATTTTTTCCCCATTTACAGCATCCTGGTCTTGTTCCTTTACGCAGGGGTAGGCTCCTTTGTGGATCTCGAGCCATATCGTCGATGGCTATATGGTTTGGTGGGATTTACCTGGACATTTCATGTCACCTTCACTGTATGGATGTTGTGGAATGGCCAGACGGACCTCATCGAACACGGCACATTCTTTTCAATGATGGTCATTTACCTCATGAATTTCTTCGTGCTGAGCCTCATGCTGATTGTGGCAAGTCGGGACGTGACCTTCACCTCATTCGGACGCGAGCTGTTAACCGGCGCTATGGATCTCTCCGATTCAACGCTGAGAGTTCTACATCTTAAGAACTGACGTGACAGAAGCGCTCGAAGAAATTCGGCGGCGACGGAGCACCGCCCTGCAAGGTAATTTCGGAATTTGGGATTAAGGAATGACGGTAGGGCGAATCCGCCGTGGCGGCTGAGCCTAACTAAACCGGAAATGTTGCTAGCCCCTTGACGCTCATTTGTCCCGCTTCGCGGGACGAATTCGCCCTACCGACATTTCTTAACTTAATTAACTGCGCCGACCCCGATCACCTCTCACTTCTTACCAATCACGTTTTGGTTGCGGCTCCGGCGCGCCGAGCGCTTCTGTTTCGACTCAAGTCTCGTGCGAAGGTCCATAATCACGGCTCCAGTGCTCGGGCAGTCGCTGCACCTTGAATTCGGGGAGTTGCACTACGACGAGCATCTGCCGGCAGGTCACGAGGAGTTCGTCGTTCACGGGGTTCGAGACGAGAAAGCTGCACCAGAACCGAGTGCGGGTGAATTTCTCTAGCCGGCCTTTTACCTTGAGTTCGTCCCAGAGTCGGGCAGGTCTGCGATAGTCGATCTCCGTCCGCACAACCACCGGGCAAAGTCGATTGGCTATTAATTCGCTGAGGCGCCAGCCTAACTTTTCGGCTAACAAGGAGCGGTTGGTCTCGATAAATCGAAGGTAAGCGAGGTTATGGACAACGCCTCCGGCATCTGTGTCGAAGAACATCACGCGCACGTCGGTTTCCAGGGTTGGAGCATCCATGACTGTAGAGCGCCTGGGCCAGGCGCCGAATAATCGGCAATTCTGAGAAGCCCGTTGGCTGTCTTGCAAGCACGGATGCCTCGGCGCCTGGCGGCCCAGTCGCCATACAGAACCCACTCGCCCAGCGCTTGCGCCAGGCGCCCTAGAGGCCATCCAGTCTTTTCGCCAGGATCTCAGGGTCGGTAAGCGGTAAATCGCAGGCAAAGTTGCGGCACACGTAGGCGGTGGGTTTCCCGCCAATTGGTTTCATGTTTCGAATAGCCTCCACCTTCCGTCCGAGCCAGGCCTGACCATCGCCCGCGTCGGCCAGTAGGACCACTTTATGCGGCAAAAAACGGCGCTGGACCACGCCTAACAGGTTCGCTGCTGCCCGAGTATCCTTACCGGGCGCGATTACAATCTGTATTGGTTCGGCGACCAGGGCCTCCATCGCTGCTAGCATCTGCGGAAGCGCGATCGGCATTCTATCGAGAGTCTCAGCGAAGCATCCGATAATCCGCCCGGCTGAATCCTGCAATTCTTGGTTTTCAAGAATTCGAGCCAGGCGTACCAAGTTCGACGCAGCGACGGAGTTGGCGGAAGGCTCGGCGCCGTCGTGATCATCCTTCATCTGAAACAGAATATCGGGAGCCTCGCTTTCGGTGCTAAAGTATCCACCCTTTGGATCAGCGAACAGGCCGTTCATCTGAAGCTGCAACTCGCCGGCCCACTTAAGCCATTCAATCTGAAAATCCGCCTCATAAAGATCGAGCAAACCCTGGATCAGGAAGGCGTAGTCTTCCGCGAACCCATGAGTAGCGCCGGGTCCTTCCCGGTAACTACGCAGGAGGCGTCCAGGGAACATCGCCATTTTGAGAAAACGCGCCGCTCGTTGGGCCGCTTCCAGATAGCGTTGGTCGCCGAAGACCTGGTAGCCTTTGGCAAGCGCCGATATCATCATTCCATTCCAGCAAGTCACCACTTTGTCATCCAGGTGCGGGCGGGGACGCTGGTCTCGCACGTTTTTCATTTTCGCCCGTGCGGAGGCTAACAGGGACTCGACCGCACGCGAGCTTTTGCCGGTCAGTTTTCCGATCACGTCCAGGTCACTCTGAATATATAAAACGTTCTTTCTCCGGAGCTCGCCGTGTGGATCCGAGGCATCGCTCACGTTGCCGGCTGCCTCGACGCCATAGGCGTGACGAAACACTACCGCTTCGTCGGGGGTCAGTGTCCCGTCGACTTCCTCTGGCGTCCAGACATAGAACGCACCTTCCCGTTTCTCCCGGCTATCTGCGGCCGGCAGACTGTCCGCGTCTTCCGCTGAATAGAAGCCGCCTTCGCAAGCCCGGAGATCCTGCAGGACGTAGCCTAGAGTCTCTCTGGCGACTCTTTCGAAATCACGATCCTGCGTGATTTGAAATGCCTCAGCATAAACAACCGCGAGCTGCGCCTGGTCGTAAAGCATCTTCTCGAAGTGCGGAACGTGCCAGCGGCCGTCCACGGAATAGCGATGGAACCCGCCACCCAGGTGATCGTAAATTCCGCCAGCGGCCATCTTTCGAAGCGTGAATAGGGCCATATCGAGCGGTACATCCAGGTGCGATCTTCGCCAGTAGCGAAACAGGAAGACAAAGACCGCTGCCCGGGGAAACTTCGGCGCCGAACTAAAGCCCCCTTCTTCAGGATCGTATCCGGAGGCGAGCTGGCGATAGGCGTG
>JBAUZZ010000531.1:0-9809 GCA_049585495.1 Chthoniobacterales bacterium
TTTTCCATTCTTACCGATGGGTAGGCGAACGGCTCGTGATCCGACTTCAGGAACAATTGAGTGAACGGGCGGTAGCGAAGCTGAATCAGGACTTCGCTGACCTGCTGGAAAATGAGCCCCTGCATCGTGCCAAACCGCTCAAGCAGGAGCGAAATGAACCCGAGCTGCAGAGTCTTCCCCGGCTTGTGGGTGGGCCCCACCGGAGGAACTTCGGCCGGATGCGGCAGTTAATTGATGCGATCAACCGGGCGGAGACGGAGTGAGGCGTTTGACGTTCGGCGTTTGGTGTTTGGCGTTCCGAGTTGAGGGTCCGCAGGTAGGGTGTGTCGACGGGGCGGGAGTGTGCCAAGCAGCCAGCTCGGTAGGGCGAAAACTTGTTTGAGCCGCCGTGCCAGTGCGCCGGCTCGAAATAAATTCTCGCCCTACCACCCGCGGAGCCGGCTCGAATAAATTCTCGCCCTACCGCGACCCATCAAGAGACGCCGAACGCCAAACGCTACTTACTTCACGCCTGAAGCGCCGTTCTGCTGCACAATGTAGTCGTAAATGCTGTTCACGGTCGCCAGGGCGACCCGCGCGACATCGGAATTCGGAATACCGACGCCGAACGTTTTCTCCATGCTGACGACCAGTTGCAAGGCGTCGATAGAATCCAAGCCCAGCCCGTCCGGACCAAATAGCGGCAGATCATTCGCGATTTCCTCTTTCGGCGTACGAAGCATTAGATTTGTGACGAGCATTTCTTTAATTTGCTCCTTAAGGTCATCAGACGACATAGAAGTGTTGCGGGCGAGGAATCGAATAGATTTGGCGGATTAGGTTGTTTATCAAGCTTTAATTTCGACGGTTTGGGCCGAAAATTCATCGAATATGCCATCAGGAAGGGCCATACGGATCGACAAGCTGCTGGTGGATACCGGCTTCTTTTCGTCTCGCGAACGAGCCCAGCGATGGATTCGCGCTGGGCAAATATTGGTCGAGGAGCGCGTTGTGGACAAGCCTGGGTCGCTCGTTCGTCCGGATGCTGCGGTGCGAGTCCGAGGCCAAGAAAAGTATGTCAGCCGGGGTGGGTATAAACTTGAGGCTGCTCTCGATCACTTCGCAATTCGGCCGGTAAACTGGGTTTGTCTTGACGTCGGCGCGTCGACCGGCGGGTTCACTGATTGTTTGCTTCAGCTAGGCGCCGCAAAAGTGATCGCACTAGATGTCGGTCACAACCAGCTGGTCTGGAAACTGAGAAGCGATGTTCGCGTCCTCGTTCTAGAAGGCGTAAACGCCCGGTTTTTGACCAAGGACCTGATCGGCACACGGGTGCAGCTCGCGGTGGTAGATGTTTCTTTTATCTCGCTCACGCTGGTCTTGGCTCCTATTCTCGAGTGCGTGGAGAAGGGTGGGTTTGTCATTAGCCTGATCAAACCTCAGTTTGAGCTGGAGCGCGGCCGGGTGGGAAAAGGAGGAGTCGTCCGAGACGAACAGGATCGCCTGTCTGCCGTGGAGAAAGTCCGCCGATTCGTGGTTGAGACGTTAGGACGCGATTGGTTGGGGGAAATTGACTCGCCCGTCTTGGGAGCGAGGGGCAACAAAGAATTTTTAGCATGTCTTCGTTAAGTTTGGGCATCTATGCGCATTGGCGAAAACCGGGTGCAGCCAATTCGCTGCATGCTTTGGTTCAAAGCCTCCAGGCGGAGGACATTCACGTTCTAATCGAAGAACACGCAGCGCATATTATCGGCGAAACTGGCGTATCCCTGGATGAGCTCTATCGCCGGGTCGACTTGTTCGTCGCGCTGGGCGGCGACGGTACGCTTCTTCGCCTGGTCCGAGACCTGCGTGGCCGGATCAAGCCAATCATAGGCATCAATTTTGGAACTCTTGGTTTCCTGACCTACTTTGGCGGGCCAGAGTTTTCGCAGGTAGCACGCGCGCTCGTGAAAGGGGATTACCGGGTTGACGAACGAACGATGCTGGAAGCGAGCCTTGAACACGACGGTGAGACCGTTCTGGATCAAATGGGCTTGAATGATGTTGTGGTAACGCGAGGGGAACGCTCACGACTCGTTCAGATCGAAGTCACGATCGATCAGACTGGTCTTACGGTATACAATGGGGACGGGTTGATCGTTGCGACGGCAACCGGTTCTACGGCCTATTCTTTGTCAGCCGGCGGCCCGATCGTAACGCCGAATTCAGGGGTGTTCGTTGTGACGCCGATCTGCCCGCACGTATTGACCAATCGCTCGGTGATCGTTTCCAATCGGTCAACAATTCGGTTGCGTCCAAGCCGCGGCGACCTTCCGCTGCTGCTCAGCATTGACGGCCAGGAAGCCATCCACATTGATCCTGGTGACATCGTTACTGTCCGCGCGGGAGAGACCAAGCTGCCGTTGCTGCTGCCGAAAGAGCTAACTTTCGCCGATATTCTTCGGGCTAAGTTGAGTTGGAGTGGGAGCGCCATATGATCCGCATCCGCGAGATTCTCTTCCCAGAAAATGTGCTTTTGGATCTTCTCGCCGAATCCCGGGAAGAAGGGATCCACCAGGTCGCAGAGTCGCTCAAAGCCGACGCTCGGATCGCGGACTGGAACGAGTTCTACCGGGCGCTGCGGGAATGTGATGCGAGCGCCAAGGTCAATCTGAAATTCGGGCTTACTCTGCCGCACACCCGAACAGACGCAGTTAACCAGATGGTGATGGCGTTTGGACGTCTGGCTCAACCGGTGCAAAATTCAGACGGATCCATCCGATTTATTTTGATGATTGGGATTCCGAAGACGATGGACGCTGAATACCTCCGGTTGGTAGGCGCTCTGATGCGGGTATTCCGCAGTGAAAAAGCACGGACCAGTCTATTGGTAGCAAAGAGGCCCGACACAATCGTCGGTGCCTTTGAGCGGGCTGTAACCGAGCCCGAGCACCGAGAGTAATGTGTGCGCAACACTCTCGTTACCGAGCGTTGTAGGGCGGCTGGCTCAGCCGCCGCCGCGACGTAGTAAGGTCTCTTGGCGGCCTGACCCAGGCGCCCTACAAAAAGTCGTTACCGATTGGGACTCGGCAAGCCTACCGTGCGTCCGAGGAAGCCGGCGGCATCAAAATACCGGGTGTGATCCACCAGTTGATAGGCGAGCGAAGTCTTCGCGTCGCCCGCGCCTTGCTGAGATTCGATGATGCCATGGGTGAACTGAACAGTTGGCGGGCCATGGGTGAGTGCTTCTTCAATGACCCGGCCTGTCAGTTCGCCTTTATGCGGCAAATCCAATTTGAGGATATGAGCCAGTGTCCGAGCGATATCGGCATTGCTGACAGGCGCGTTATCGACAAACTTCTTCTTAAAATCGGGCCCGATTGCCGCCATGCTGTTCAGCGTATCTGCACGGCTAAAGCTACCGTGCATGCCCTGACCCTGTTGCAGGCCAGTGTCGCATACCGTAACTGCAGTCATGATAGGGTCGGAAGGATCGGAGGAGAAACTGCGAAAACTAACAAGCATTGCCGGGGTCGGAAGCAGGGCGGAGCCTTTGAGATTAATTTCGCTCAACGGTAGCGCGCCCTTAATTGGGCCATAGGCTGGATCGCTGAACAAGCCGCTGACATAGTCCTGTTGACCGAGGAAATCGGCGATGTCCTGGAGCAACGCTTGATCTTTGGTGGGAAGATAAATCAGGTCGGAGCCGCCATTTGCCGCCACGATCACCTTGGCGTCGGTGGGTGTTGACATTGCTCCCGTTCCACCGATCAATCCGCTACCCATGGCGGGGCGCTGCTGAATTTCGTCCGTTGTTTGCGCGGCATCCGGCTTCACCGGCTTATACATCTTTTTGCCGTCAACTGAGGCCGTGCGGTCCGGGTCAAAAAGCGGAAGATTCAGATGGTGCGCCAGATCGATCGCCACAAAGCCAAAGGGTAGAAATCCCGTGTTCACTTCCTGCCGGCCTTTGGGATCGCGATAAGTCTTGGTTGCCGCGTAGCTGTTCGTTGGCTGGGCATCTGTCGAGTCAAGGGCGTGTTTGCTGATCGTCGAAAATCCATGATCAGAAGTCACAAAGAGGTCGGTATCGTCGAGGAGGCCGGGGACACTCTGCAGATAATCGAGGATCTGTTTGAGGTTGTTGTCCGCGTTGCGGACCGCCGCTTTGGAAGTCGGTCCGTTGATCCCGGGCCTGAGCTGGTTCAGACTATCACCCTGGTTGTGCTGCGTCCCGTCCGGATCACGTGACCAGTAGACCACTACGAAAGGTTCCTTGTCTTGAAGGAAGGTGGGTAGGATCGCCTTGGTCAGCACGTCGGTGAAATATTGTTGCTGAACCTGGTTCGAAGCCAGGGTTCCGCCGGATTCGTTGTTGCCGGGATACCCGTTATTCTGCGAGTCCGTGGCGGGCGCTCCATTCGATCGATCGGGCGCTGCAAGCGCCAGATGCGCCCCGGTCATGGCCTCGGAGATTTTTGCATCGATCGGGATACCACCTTTTTTGCCGGTTGCGTCATCGATGACTACCGTGGTTGGCACAGGGGCCGCGCCTTTGATCCGATCCCCTAGCGAAACATCCTGTATCAGGGTCGGGCCGACCTTGCCCACGGTGGCAGTGTGATAGCCATGTTTTCGCGCGACCGCAAGCAGAGTCTCTTCGTCGAGAAAGTTCCCACCAAAGTGCAGGTCGATATCGCTGAGAACCGTATCGCTCTCGATAAATGGCGTCTGACTACCATCCAGCGGCGCAACCGGATAACCCGTGTAGATCGTGTTGCTGAAATCGCCGGTGTCACCCAGATAGTGGCCCGTTGCGATCGCTGATGCGTTCGGCGTTGTAAACGTCGGGAAGAGCGCATGGCTGTTAGCAAAGAAGACGCCTTTCTGTCTGATCGAATAGAGGGTTGGTGCATCATCGGGGTTAACCGATCCTTGTCGGAGACCGTCAGCTACAAAAATGATCACATTGCGCCCGGAGCTCACCGCTTGGGTACTCACGGAAAGCGCCCCGATAAGGGCGATTGGGCAGAAGTTTCTCTTTGCGACATGCGACAACCAGGAAAGGCCTGAAAGAAGGTTCATATGCAGAACGGGTGGACGGACTCGGCTGTATCCAATTCCAGCCAGGCGCCGCACGCTACCGACTGGGTTGTTACATTTTTGTGACAATTGGCAGCGGCGCCATTGGTTGTAGGGCGGCTGGCTCAGCCGCCATATGTTCCACCAACAGCTCATCAATAATGAGGAAAAATACCGCACCATCGCTAAATCGGCTCAAATAAATTTTCGCCCTACCGAAGCCGTGCGGCTCTCCGCCCAGGCGGATCGGCCCAGCGGGACCTGACGTCCACGAGAAACGGTGGCTGGCGCTCCTTTTCGTGGTATCCTCGGCTATGGACTCTCAACGAGCGTCCAATCCGGAAGATACGGTCGCCCCGCCAGATGCAGCTTCTCAAAAACTGACCGTCGCTCAGCCGATGCATCCCTCTGCTGATGAAGTGCTCGGGAACTACGCCATTACCCAGTTCGCGCCGGACCAGGGTGTCGAAAGCGATGCTTATCTCGCAGCGGGCCCGGACGGAGGCACTTACTTCATCAAGCTTTACCGGGCGAACGTCGACCCGGCCTGCAATGTTTCGGAGACCGTAAGCAGTTTGCAGCACTGTCGACTTCTCGCGCCAGTGGCAACAGGAATATGGCACGGACGCCGTTATGAGGTGACTCCGTAATACTTTCATCAGGGTAGTTTGCTTCGTTATTTTCGAAGACAGGGCCCCATGCGGGAGCGCGATCTGCGATTGCTCCTCAGCCAGCTCGCGGAAGCGCTCGAAGCCCTTCATCATGCGGGGGCCCGGCATCGCGATCTAAAGCCGACCAACATTCTCCTCCGCAGTGAGGAGCCGCTTGATGTTTTGTTGTGCGATTTCGGTTCATCGGCGATCGCAGCGGAGACCCTCTTGACGGGGCTTCATGCCTGGCGCAATCTTCTCCGAGGCCTTTTGGAACCTGATTACTCTCGGCGCTGGGATGCGGGCAAAATTCGCCGCTGGCTGGCAGGAACGACCATGATCGGAGACGTCTCAGCGAGTCGAAAACCAGGCCAGCCTGTGATTCTGCTGCTGCTCACTGCCGGGATCATCTTTGTCTGCCTGAGCTTCGCACCCTGGAGGTCATCATTGAGCCAAAGCGCGGGAAATGATGGCAGACCAGAGCGCAAAATCAGACAGATTCTTCCGCTCCTTCAGAGCTACGCCATTTTTTTCACATCTACCCAGGGTTCCGCTACGGTCCACCCTGTGCTAAATTCTCATACGCCTTCAGCGTGCAGCCGTTAAGTTGACGCGCACCAGCCACTGCTGGACAAAGGCGGAAACGTCCATTGGAGCGCGGGCGGTTCTGGCTCTTCAGCTTGTCTAGTCCGAAACCGCCAAGCCCGCTTTCATCGTGCGTGCAATACCCAGGCTAAGGTATACGGCTGGACATACGGCTCATACAGCCGTATTTTTACCCCTACTCAGCGTGAAAACAACGATCGATCTCGATGAGGCGAAACTGAAGCGAGTCATGAAACTTACTGGGCTAAAAACCCGGAAGGACGCAATTGACTACGCCCTGACCGAGGCAGAGAGGATCGCGCGAATCAACCAGGTGCTCGGACGCCCACTTTACGTCGTCGGAGAGGGGGAGGCAGTGATTGATCCGGAATATGATCTGGCGGCGTTACGCGAGTCTGAAAAACCGACTCGTAACCGCCGACGGAAGTCATGATTTTCATCGACTCGAGCATTTATATCAACTGGTTACGGCGGCGCGCGGACCTACCCGGTGAGCTTGCAACCTGGATCCGCACAGAACAATTGGCCTGTTGCGGAGTCGTTCGAACCGAGGTCCTGCGCGGTGTTCCGGATAGTCAACAACGCGACCGGATCGGCGAATTTTTCGACATCTTATTGGATATCCCGACCGATATTTCATGCTGGCGGCAGACTACCGCGCTCGCCTGGGACCTTGACCGGCAGGGCAAGGTTTTGCCGACAACTGACCTAGTCATCGCGGTATGCGCCATGATAGCGGGAGCCGAGTTGATTACCTCAGATCCGCATTTTCAGGCGGTCCCGGGTCTTCGTCAGCGGATCGATCTACCGCCAGCGCCGCGGCGGTGACGGAGCACCGCCCCCCAGTCGGGCGAAGAACAAACTCACGGCGCCTCCACGATGGCTTCGTGCTCCACTGGGAAATTGACGGAATTGGCGATAAAACAAAGCTCGTGGGCTCGATCATGCAACGCATTGGCGCGCTCAACCGCCGAAGCCTGCGTCACGCGGACTCGGGGTTTTAACGTCACCTTGATAAAACGGCCCCCGTTTGCAGCTTCCTCCATTTTTCCCTCCGCGTGATCCTCGTACGCCGTGACGACTACTCCGGCATCGGCGCAGAGATGGAGGTACCAGAGCATGTGACAGCTCGACAGTGCGGCAACAAACATCTCCTCAGGATTGTATCGAGCCGGATCTCCTCGAAAGGCAGGGTCTGAGGAGCCAGGGATGGTCGGTTTACCCGAAACGTGAATTTCATAAGCCCGTTCGTAGGTCTTGTAGCCGGAAGTGCCTTGGCCAGTGTTTCCGGTCCAACGAATTGACGTGGTGTAGTGATGCAGGTGAGCCATAAGACGGGGTCGGCTTGCGTTGCGGACAGCCGCCGGGAGGCGGTGGTCAGTAGTCAGTGGTCAGTAGTCAGTGGTCAGGAAAACGGTAAGGTGCGCGGGGGCGGTCAGGCCGGCGGATTGGGTTCTCTCCAATCCTTTCACAACTGTAATGTTCCAGCAATGCCTCTGTCAGCCAGGTATTGTTTTAGTGAGAGAGTGACTAACAGCAATATCTCTATGAACAACTTAGTACGAAAACGCCTGGCTCAGTGCGTGGCTGCGCTTGGAGGGGTGGGGCTGATCGCCGGAACCTCCCTGGCATTGACTTCACCGGAGCATCAAAATGATCAATCCAAATCAACTTCGCTCAACCTGAAGGTCGACGCAGCACCTTTAGCTCGTGATCCGGGTTCGAGAAATAGCTATGCGCCGATCGTTCAAAAGGTGGCGCCTAGCGTCGTCAAAATCTTTGTCACATCCGAAACTTCGGAAACGCCAATGTCGGCTCCTGACATGGATTTCTTCCGCCGCTTCTTTGGCGATCAATTTGGACCTAATGGACCCAATAATCCCGGTGAACCCCAGTTCCAGCATGCGTTGGGCTCGGGGGTGATTGTCTCGCCCGATGGCTATATTCTCACGAACAACCATGTCGTGAAGAACGCGAAAGAGATTCAGATTGCCCTCAATGACGGCCGGAATCTTCCTGCCAAAGTGATCGGCACCGATCCCGAAAGCGACATTGCGCTGATCAAAGTCAACGCCAATAACCTTCAGGCTTTGACTCTAACGGATAGCGACAAAGTGGAAGTGGGCGATGTCGTTCTAGCTATCGGAAATCCTTTTGGGGTCGGGCAGACTGTGACCTCAGGCATCGTCAGCGCGAAAGATCGCGCCACCTCAGGCGAGATGGATGAAGATTTCATTCAAACCGACGCGGCGATCAATCCGGGTAATTCAGGGGGAGCGCTGGTGGATACCGACGGCCGGCTGGTCGGCATCAACACGGCAATTCTGTCGCGAAGCGGTGGGAGCCAAGGAATTGGCTTCGCCGTCCCGTCGAATCTTTGCCGGTGGGTAATGGAGAGCCTGGTGAAAACGGGGCATGTGGAGCGTGGCTTCCTTGGCGTGCAGATCCAGGATCTGACACCCGGCCTTGCTCAAGCTTTCAAGACTGACCGCACGACCGGCGCTTTGGTTTCCGATGTTACCGCGGGTAGCCCGGCTGACGCTGCAGGCCTCAAGAGCGGAGATGTGATTGTCGAGTTCAACGGGCAACCGATTCAGGACGCCAGCCAATTGAAGCTGCGAGTCGCTGAGACGACCCCGGGGGCGACTGTCCCGGTGATGGTAAACCGAAATGGTGAGACGAAAACTCTCAACGTCACGGTTCGGGAAAAGGCTAAGAACCAGTTAGCCAGCGCCAAGCAGGAGCAAGGGCAAACTGGTCAGGGTGATGCGCTGCATGGTGTCGCAGTTAGCGAGCTGGACCAGCAAACTCGGGAAGAACTCAAAATCCCGGCGAACGTCCATGGCGCGGTAGTTGCAGAAGTTAACCCGAACTCGCCGGCGTATGAGGCTGGTCTACGAGAGGGAGATGTGATCCTCGAAATCAATCATCAAGCGGTAAAGAACGCGCAAGATGCTGTCAACCTGACCACTAAGCCAACCGGCGGTGAAACCCTGGTAAAAGTGTGGAGCCATGGTGGCAGTCACTACCTCACGGTCAACGAGTCGAACGTGAGTTAATGTTTCGTTCCAAATGCGGGCGCCGCTGAAGGCTATCCGTAGAGAAGGGATCGGCGAGTGCCGGTCCCTTCACTTTTTCTTGGAAAGAGTGAAACGGGCGTCTCGCCCGCGTTGATGCCAACTCTGAAGGTTTGGCGGTAGGGCCTACCGCCCTACAAGAAAGAATTTCGGATTTTGAGCTTAATCCTAAATTCCAAAAGTACGGCGACGACGGAGCGTCGCCCTCCAAAAGGAATCTCGGAATTAGAACGGGCGAGACGCTCGTTCCACTCTGGCCAATCACAAAGGAACTTACGATGGATTCGAAATGCTGTTATGTTTCTGAATTACCTATGCGCCTGCTGGTGGTCGAGGACGACGAAAAAATCGCTTCTTTTGTCGTAAACGGTCTGAAACAGAGTGGATTCGCGGTCGACCGCGCGAGAAACGGAGAAGAAGGACTGGATCGGGC
>JBAUZZ010000532.1:0-4063 GCA_049585495.1 Chthoniobacterales bacterium
CTGTAATCTCAAACCAAATGCCTCTCGCGTCGTCGATATATTGTAGGGCGGCTGGCTCAGCCGCACAATTTTCTTCCGCTTTACAAAGCTAGCACCCGCTTGCGTCCATCCCAACCAGCACGGGCCAGATCGTTTCCAACGCTCGCCGGTTGCGCACTCTTACTTCCTGAAAATCGGCTTTGGGTTTTTTCGGGTGGTCCATGGTTGCGTTGATTCTTTGGGTCCATCGGACATACTCCTGGGGGGAATGCGCCCCGCACAGATCACCTCCGGCCACCTCCGTTGCGCTCCTGACCTCTTGCAACGCCCAAGCGATATCCTGTGCCGTGAAAAGCCCTTGCTCCCAGTCAGTTATTGCCTCTTGCTCGGTTAAACAGTCAAGATCAACTGTGATATAGACAGGCGAACCCGAAAGAGTTCGAGCAAATCTGCTAAATCTCTCGCGCCAATCGGAAGCGCGAATTCCAGGCCAGCGTTTCTGCGCCGAACAGCTAAAGCGTTCGCTCCAGGGCCAGATTTCAAGGCGCCTGGACCTAAGTGCCCGGTGGTTGGCAAACCATCGATGCGGGGGATTCAGTTCGAAATTTGCACAGCCCCAGATCACTGCGCGCTGAAGGAGTGAAGACTCCAGTGCGCGATTGATCCAAGTACCACAACACCAGTACGGGGGACGCGTATCCCAGTCCGGATGATTATCAAAGGAGAGGAGGACGAATGGCGCTGTCATCTGGCGGACCCAAAGCCCGCTCAAAT
Source organism: Chthoniobacterales bacterium (assembly GCA_049585495.1). Lineage (GTDB taxonomy): Bacteria > Verrucomicrobiota > Verrucomicrobiia > Chthoniobacterales > JAFAMB01 > JBAUZZ01. The sequence continues at coordinate 754 of JBAUZZ010000532.1, forward strand.
GATGAAAGTCTCCGGAGCCCACCAAGGTGAACGGTGTAAGGCGTGGCCAAACTTCGGCCCAGAAACTCTCGATGAGTCTGACCGGTGCGCAGTAACGAAGTTGCTTCCCCCAGAGTCGGCAGTCGAGATACTGGGCATCCGGCAGCGACCCTTGAGGCCAGGCTCCGTCAAGATCAACGATTTGGCCGACGAGACGCTTCATACTTAAGCGTCAGCTTACTAACGTTTGATTTTCCGCTATTACTGACGAGGATTTCATTGAACTTAAACTTTTACCTTATGGCTCTTCAAGTTGGGACAAAAGCACCGGATTTTACACTCTGCTGCAAGTCGGCAAGCGGCATTCAGGTCATGAAGCTCAGTGATAACTTCGGCAAGAAGAACACTCTCCTGCTGTTTTTTCCAATGGCATTTACCAGCGTTTGTACAGCCGAAATGTGTAGCATCTCAAAGCAGTTCGACACTTACGACGATCTCAATACGGCGGTTTGGGGGATTAGCGGAGACAGCCCTTTTTCCCTGGAGGCCTGGGCGCAGAAGGAAGGAATTCGGACACCGTTGTTGAGCGACTACGCTCATTCTGTTGCCAACTCTTATGGCGTGGCCTACGAAAGTTTTCCGCCTGGCGCAAACTTGCCGATGAGTGGTGTCGCAAAGCGATCGGCGTTCGTGATCGACAGTAATGGCGTGATCCAGTACTCCGAGAGTTCGGATGACCCAAAGCGCCTTCCGAATTTTGATGCGATCCGGGAAAAATTGACAAGCATTGGCTAACACGTCGTTTTTATGATCTCGCAGAATGCAATTCGGTCCTTCGATCCAGGTCAGAGCAGAACGGGACTGCTATATTCGTTGCCGGCGTTGGAAGAAGCAGGTATCGGTCCAATCTCCAGGTTGCCGGTGAGCATTCGGATCGTGCTCGAGTCGGTTCTCCGGAATTGCGACGGCAAAAAGGTTACCGAAGATGACATTGTCGCGCTGGCCAATTGGAACGCAAAAAATCCGGCCGAAGAAGAAATTCCCTTCCTTGTTGCGCGTATCGTTTTGCAGGATTTCACCGGGGTGCCGTTGCTGGTCGATCTGGCGGCGATGCGGGCGGCAGTGGCCCGTTTGCAGCGAGATCCGAACTTAATCGAACCGCTTGTGCCGGTTGATCTGGTGGTGGACCACTCGGTACAGGTAGATTTCGCGGGAATCCCGGAGGCGCTGACGCTGAACCTGGAGATGGAGTTTAAGCGCAACCGAGAGCGTTACGAATTCCTGAAGTGGGGCCAGCAAGCCTTCAAAACATTTGGCGTGGTTCCGCCCGGCATCGGAATCGTTCATCAGGTGAACCTGGAGTATCTAGCCAAAGGGGTGTTGGCCAGGCAGACGCCGGATGGCGAAGTTTTTCTTCCTGACACGCTGGTTGGCACCGATTCGCACACCACCATGATTAACGGACTTGGGATTGTCGGCTGGGGTGTTGGCGGCATTGAGGCTGAAGCTGGGATGCTCGGCCAACCCGTCTACTTCCTTACCCCCGAGGTCGTCGGCGTTCACATGACCGGGCGGTTGGCGGAGGGCGTAACCGCAACGGACTTGGCGCTGCACGTAACTCAACTGCTGCGCGCGAAGAAGGTGGTTGGAAAATTTGTCGAGTTTTACGGGGAAGGCGCAGCGTCCCTTCCGCTGCCCGACCGTGCAACCATCGGAAACATGGCCCCGGAATACGGGGCAACCATGGGTTTCTTCCCGGTTGACTCGGAATCGGTGCGCTACCTCCGGCTCACCGGTCGCTCGGCAGAGGTCTGCCAGCAATTCGAAAATTATTTCAAGGCGCAGAAGCTTTTCGGTATGCCGGTGCGGGGAGAGATCGATTATAGCGTCGATGTCGATCTCGATCTGAGGCGGGTAGAGCCGAGTGTCTCGGGTCCGAAACGCCCGCAAGACCGGATCAGTCTCGGTGAGCTTGGCCAGACCTTCCGAACCCTTTTCGCTAAGCCGGTTGCTGACGGTGGATATGGCAAGTCAGCGGATCTTCTGTCGAAACGGGTGACGGTGTCCCTAAACGGATCACGTCCCGAGGCGGCGCCACCCGGGAGGAAGTCGGGTGAGATTGGCCATGGCAGCGTGCTGATTGCGGCGATCACCAGTTGTACAAACACGAGCAATCCGAGCGTCATGCTCGGCGCCGGTTTGCTGGCCAAGAAGGCCGTCGAACACGGCCTGAAAGTCAATTCCACGGTCAAAACCTCCATGGCCCCGGGCTCTCGAGTGGTAACGGATTATCTCGCGAAGACCGGCCTTCAATCCTACCTGGACCAGCTCGGGTTCGGCATCGTCGGGTATGGATGTACAACCTGTATCGGCAATTCCGGTCCCCTGAATCCAAAGATCGAAGAAGCCATCTCGCAAAACGATTTGATTGCGGCGGCTGTTCTGTCTGGGAACCGAAATTTTGAAGCCCGAATCCACCAGAACATCAAGGCCAACTTCCTGATGTCGCCCCCGCTGGTGGTTGCCTTTGCGCTGGCCGGACGCGTCGACATCGACCTGGCGCACGAGCCACTTGGCAAAGACGGAAACGGTCAGGAGGTTTATCTCCGAGATCTCTGGCCTTCTTTAGAGGAGATTCGGGAGGCGATGGCGTCGGCGCTAAAACCGGAAGTATTTCGTGAATTGTACGCGGATTTCGCGAGTCAGAATCCAAAGTGGAACGAAATTCCTTCTTCTAGCGGTGATGTCTATGACTGGGATGCGGAGAGCGATTACATTCATGAACCGCCGTTCTTCGAAAATTTCTCGATGGAGATTGGCAGTATCAGCGACCTGATCGATGCGCGGCCACTGGGAATATTCGGCGACTCAGTTACAACCGACCACATCTCACCGGCTGGGGCGATCAAACAGACCGCGCCGGCCGGCCAATACTTGATTGAGCGAGGCGTCAAGCCGATTGACTTTAACAGCTATGGAAGCCGGCGCGGCAACGATCAGGTGATGACGCGCGGCACATTTGCAAATGTCCGGATCAAGAATCTGATGGTTCCCGGAACGGAAGGAGGCGTGACGATTCATCACCCGAGCGGAGAGCAGCTATCGATTTATGATGCCGCAGTTCGGTACCAAAGCGAGAATGTTCCGTTGGTGGTGTTGGCCGGCCATGAATATGGAACGGGTTCAAGCCGTGACTGGGCCGCGAAAGGAACTCGACTACTCGGCGTAAGGGCGGTGGTGGCGGCCAGCTTTGAGAGAATTCACCGGTCGAACCTGGTCGGAATGGGTGTGTTACCACTACAATTTCCGGAAGGGGTGAGTGTTCAAACCC
>JBAUZZ010000533.1:0-2982 GCA_049585495.1 Chthoniobacterales bacterium
GTTATATCGACCGCAGGCCTGGGGCCGAGCGGTGATAGGTGGCATATTCACTGGCGCCGGCATTATGTTCTCGAGCGTAATATGGTTTGCTTTACTGGGAGGAGCTGAGAGCTGAGTCGGTCGTGACAGAAGGGTCGTGTCTGCAGCCACCCAACCAGTCGCTGCATAACCTGTACTCCGGATACGCACCCTGCAGATAATGAATGTGTTGGACAAGACACTGGACGCCCTCCCCTGCTCCACCCTCCCCTCTCAAGATCGTGACGCATCGGTGTCATAACGCCTCGAAACGCGGGTTATGACAGGCTAAAGGCTAGCCGAGACTAATTACTTCTGGAGCCGTCTGCATAGAGAACTGCGGACTGATCAAGGAGCGTCGGAGTTTCGCGTGATTCTTTCATCCGCTACACCTTGCCCCACGGTCCTGACTTCGTCTGGTATCCATCCGTCAATGCGATACACCGAAAGCTCTTCGTGAGGGCTCGGGATGAGCGCTATTGGCCTGAGCTTGCAGCCAAGCCTATTGTCTTTGTAAAGCCAGCCGTCCGTTAAGACGAAGCGAGCAAGCTCCTCCTGGTCATTCACGAATCTCGCGCAAGGTGCGATCACCAACCGTATACGCGTCTCAAGTTTTCCCCGACCGATCGTGGCAAATCTTGAACAAACGTCGCCGTTCCGTGAACTGTCTCCGATCCAAATATACCGGCGAAGGCCAAAAGATCTTCCTCTCCAATGCTGACGATGAATCTGCGACCGTTGCCGGGCGCCCATTCGAATGCCAAGGATCCATTCGGAGTTGCGGCTGCGGTAGGCGACGGAAAACGTTTCAATACATGGTCCAGGAACGTTTTGGCTCTCAGAAAAGCTTCGTCAGGAACGGCGTTCGCGCCGTACCCATCCCAGCCCGGTTCCCGGCTGTCGAGGAAGGCATCTTGCAGCTCACGGACGGCATGTGCCTGAAGAGCTTCTGCGTTCTGAAAGGATTGCAGGACTTTTTCGAGCGCCTCGGAAAGCCTCGTGGCCTCATCACTGGTCGCTCGGCTCGGGCCCGCGTCAAAACTGTCAGCGGAATATCGGAAGTTTACTGCCGTGCTCACTTGTACATTTCTACGACCTTTTCGGTAATGCTTTCAAAAAAATACTTATCTTTGAGTTGCCGCAAGGTCCCAAAGCGCTGAAGAGCGGCATCGGGATCTGCCGATCGGGACGTCTCCTCGAAAACATCAATATCCAGAATAATTGGAATTTGTCCAGGTGTGGCACCGGGAGGCTGTATCGCCTGCGTGATGCGAGCTGCCACTCCGGTCCCTGGATCCAATATCTGGATCTGTGTAAGAAAGCCCGTCAACACCGCTCCGGTTCCCTTCAGATACGGTGGCGGCGCGGTGAGGAAGGGGGTGAGGTCCACGACTTCGGCTTCTGGCAATAAGAGTCGGTTGATGTAACGAACTCCGACGCGCGTGACCTCTTCCGGATGGCCAACCTCAAAGAAAATGTGATAAAGGCGAGCCGCCTCTGAAAAAAACTGCTCCCAGTTTGTGTACGGAGCCAGATGACTGAAGGTAAAGCCATCCTTCTGAAATTGGGCGATGCGCTTCCCGTCGGAGCTATCATAGCGAAAGCCGGTGAGCCCCTGGTGAACAATCCTGCTCTTGGGCGGAACGCCGAGCTCCGCTTGAAAGGTCAGCTGCATTTGCGTCAAGGGTTGAGGCTCTTTGTACCCGGGACCGAAGCGTTCCTGCAGGCCGGCAAATACTTCAACGTTGAACTCGGCGGGCATCCGAACGCGTAAATCAATTACGGACTCTACAAGTGGGGCGTTCGTGAGGTGTGCGGGTTGAGCCATTCGCGGTTAATACGAACGAGTTTATCGATCGCGCCGGTCAGCGTCACTTTTTAGTTTCACCGTTTTGCAGTCACGACACGAAGGTGTCAGAATTGTCTGGCTCGAGAGGAGCAAATTTGGACAATTTTAGGCGTCGAGCGTGAATTCGCGGCGATTGAGCGAATGGACGACAGTGCGGAGAGCAGGCAACCGGAGCAGCCTGGCTTACTGCTATTGGGCTTGGGGCCTGCTCGCGCGCGAACAGCGTGATCGCAAGACGGAGCGGGAAAAGCCGGCTGCCGCCCTTGATATATTCACCAAACTGAACATGCCGCGGGAACGCGATGAAGTGAGAGCGAAAATGGAGAAGACGACAGGGGCTGGCACAACCACCTAAAAAGTCCGAAAGAGCGGCAAGAGTTGTAAAATCATCAGGACGAAAGTCTTAGTGTCTGCATTCGACACCCGAAAGTTGTTATGCAGAAAAAACTCCTCGGCTTGCCGCAAGTCAATCTTGTCTAGAATGTCGGAAGAACCATTCTTCAGCTGGAGCATCGCCTCAACGTCTCGCGCAACAGTCTTTTGGGTTTGGCTAAGTGGCGTTATTATAGCTGACATCCTTACCATCGGGTTCGGCAAAGAAACCCGGCGCGTTGCCGCGGCTGCGGAGATTCTTCAAATCAATTTCCTGGATCACATTATCGCCGGCCAGGATTACTTCAGTTTTCAGGAAGCTGGAGTTTTGGGATGTCCATTTTAACCTCTGGTACAGGCAGACTAGAAAGCGAATCGCCGTGCTTTGGCGACGGGATCGCCGCGCGGGCCACGAACGTTTTATCCTCGAAGTAAAGAGGCTGTCGTCCATAGATCGCCGGGTGACCGGCACAATAAATCACCATGTCCCCGGCCGCAGTAATGCGATCGTGCTCGTCCTTCTGCGGACCTGGCATCCGCTGGCATTCATCTGGCGTCAGCAGAGGCCGTTGCACTTCCTGCATCGTCCTAGACACTTGAGTTCCTAAGAACCCGCGGCCCGATCGCGTCACTTGTTCTTTGAGTAATCGTCGTTGTTCCGGTGAGCTTTGAGAGGTGCGCGGCTGTTTCCAACCGGTTAGGCGGGAAAGCAGCTTGGTGTCAGACGCAAAGTTATTTGCGAA
>JBAUZZ010000534.1:0-9526 GCA_049585495.1 Chthoniobacterales bacterium
TCTTCTGCAACAGCACGTAAACTGGGATCCGAGTTCCCTTGACGCAGGGCTTACCCATCATAATCTCTGGATCTATTTTAATACGTTCTGGCAGTTTCATTTCTGCACTTTATCCGACATTGGCTAATCCGCTCAAGTTTTTGCGGTCCTCCCCAAGACCCCTGAACAATGCGCAAAACGCAAAAGTAACCAACCGTCCCATGCCCGCCTTCGATCCTAAGTAGGGCATGGATTGGTTCCGCCTGTACGGGAACCATCGTTCCCGTAACGCCCTCCTTTTTTCGTGCCTTGGTCAGGAGTCCTCGGGGAAAACCATGGCACGCTAGTCCGTCAAGGGTTAAAGCGCTTCCCGGTTACTTCTCATTCAAGGAGGCGGGGGTTTCCTCGCATGAGAAGGGCTCGCTCAGAGAAAAAGCGCACTTCCCAGAAGTGCCTCCATCGTAAAAACGAGACGGTCATAATTTGCTGTGATCCGGAAATCGTGAACGCGCCCTACTCCACCGATGTCATCGAACGCGTCAAAGTGCGCCGTTATTTCTTCTCATCCGAAGCCGACCAACTACAGCGCAAAGCCTGCATGCTAAATCGCGCCTCATCCATGAACACCAGAAGCCCGTTTCGTATTGCACGAACTGAAAAACGCTGCTCTAAAATCGTCTATAGAAGCGTTTCGTGAAGCACCCGTTACAGTGACCCTCCGAATTTATATTTTCAATGCCGGACCCTTTCAAATTCGCTCTCATGAAGACAAAGCGTCAATGTCGTGTAAAGCGCTGGGTTTTCACCGGGATTCAATCGGAAGCGCGACTCAAGGTGATAGAAACCAGACACGTCGTCCGGCGCGACTATGTCCCAATCCCGGTAAGAGTGAGGGTGGTCGATTAAAAGGTGCGCTTTGTTGAAGGAATCGGCAAACTCCCGACCCGTTTTAATATTGTTGTGCTTCGTCAACTCCTGGAATTTGGCGAGCTTCTCCTCCCGGTTAAGCCGGCTCCTTTTCGTCATGGCTGGACTCCGTTTGCGGACCGAAATAGCTACCATTTTGTACCGGGTCGCGCGGGCAAAAATCCGTGCCGCGCCGAAAAAGATCGCTCAAGCAGCTGACGCTCTTCTTTGTTGAGACGACGCTTCACGCTTCTGTTGCCAATAAAGGCCGCACCGCGGCAATTGCTGGCTTTAGTGCCTGCGGGCTTTTGCTAGAGCATCGTTACCAACTCCGAGTATTGAGCGAGGACCGGATCAACCGTGAATAGTCTTGCCGGCTCGGATATCGCCTGTGCGATCAGTAGATGATCGAACGGGTCGCGGTGGTGTAGCGGCAGTTGCTCGACTAAGGCGGCGGCATTTGCGAATACGGGGAGTTCAGCAAACCCGCTTTCCTTTGCTGCATTGGCAATTTGCTTTGGTGCAAACGCGAACTCCGCTCTCCCGATCCGTTTCTTGAGAGCGATTTCCCAGATGCTTGCAGCGCTAAATAAAATCTCGTTCTGCGGTTCCTCAAGAGCCAGACGGCCATTCTCTGAGAGTTTACCTGGCTCGGCTAGAGGCCAAATTAAAACGTGGGTATCTAGCAGAACCTTCATTATTTTGCCTCGAAGGATTCTAGGACAGTATCCGGCAGAGTTGCGTCGAAGTCCGGCCGGGCCGTAATCTTCCCCTGCAGGATGCCGAGCTGCCTTTTTCTCGGGGCGGCCTTCAACGGAACAAGTTTGGCTACCGGTTTTCCTGCTTTGGCTATGATTACCTCCTCACCTGAGGCAACCTCCTCGACAATGCGAGAAAGCTGAGTCTTCGCTTGGTGTATGTTAACGGTTTTCATCGGTTGAACTAGACTAAACTTAGTCTATCCCTTGACGCCTCGCAAATTTCCAGAAGGGATCGCTCCAAATGAATCCGCACTGAGCTCGATGTCCCCATTCCGCCCCCGTGGCACGCATCCCCCGCCGACAAAAACCGCCTTTTAACTCAAGTTGGCAATGAGGCGTCATAACGGCCTTTGTGACACCTCTCCTCCATGTGTTTAAGAGCTTTCGCGCCGGAAATTTTGGAGGCGGGCGCACCTGGATTAAACCGCCAGCCGGACGTAATCCCTCCCCATCCCGCGAAAAGGCGGGCTGTCCTAAATCGACGAGTGGACAAGTCGGAATTCCTGCAGCGGAGCGGATCGAAGCCGGGACCATGGAAATCGGTGTTGGATTCTTCATGTTCGCAGCTCTCGTCGTGTCCTGTAGCAGTCATTGAACAGCGATTGCGGAGCTTGCAAACTCCGACCATGGTGCGCCAAGATCGCGCATGCGGGCCTGCTAGGCATTCATATGCCAGCGCCTCAAGTTCCTAGGCGCCAATTGTTCGAACGCAGGCTTCACGGCAGATTTTCCGATAATCTGGTTTTCGGACAATCCGAATGTCGGTAACAACTCTGTATTGCCTCTAATAAACGTGTTCGGGTGCCGGAAAACGCCTCGCAATTTGCTGTCTTCGGATGATGTAGCAAAGCTAGGCAGCACGTTCTCCCTGCTCCGGGCGCCGAAAGTGTAACTTTTGCCCCCGTTAACGTCACCCTGTAGGCGCCAACTATTTAGTAGAGAGGAAAACAAGACATTGATCTAACTATTCAAAAACGAAAACCGTCGAAGCGACGACCGCACAGCGTTCCTAGTCTGGGTCATCGTCCCAGAAATCGAGCGATAGGCTTGAACCGCTTAAGCCCCATAGCAAGCGGCATGGCGCCGATTATGGTCCAGCTGGTTGACATAATATTTGGGCCGAGGCATGGAAAAAACCTTGTGTCGAAAGGACCCGTCGCCAGGGCCAATTTGTTCCATTGGTAGATTTCCCCGATAATCCGGTTTTCAGACAATCCAGCATGTCGCTAATAACATTCGGATTGGAATTGTAGCCGATTCTCTGATAATCGGCGTTTCCGATAGTAAGGTTACCCGATAGTCATGCTTTCTGCAATACCGATATACAGTCGATCCGTTAATCCGATACTCGTTTTAACAGAGTAACTGTATGACGGACTGACCGATAGACCGCTCTTCTGTGTATCCGCTTACCGTATATACCGATTCCATGATTATCCTGCATTCGGTACCTCGGTTCATCCGTATGTCGGTTTTTCAGGCATAACGACTGTCGGTTACTCAGTATCGCTGTTTTCCAGATTAGCTGAGTATCAGTGAGCCTGGCATTCGGACTATCATTTAGACGGATTCCCAGCGTCTCCGGCATTCAGGTACTCCGAATTCCGGGCTTGCCGACTGTCGGATTGCCCGGTAATCTCTGCGGTTCATGATAGAAGTGGCGTTTGTGAATCGCAAGGGTGGCCCTGGCAAGACCACCATGGCTATTCTAGCAGCGCTCGGGCTTCATGAGAAGGGCTTAAAAGTAGGTGCCCATGATCAGGACAGCGAACAGGGGACGCTGGGCAATTCCCTTTACGGCAGCCCGATCGTGGTCGATCCCGCGGATCCGCAGGACCTCGACTTTCTGATCGTCGACACGCCACCGCACTTCAGCTCCGCCTGGGACGCAACCGTGGCCAGGGCCGACCTCGTTGTGCTGGTTACGACAATGTACAGCCCGGAGTTGATCGAGACCCGCAACACCTACGAGCGACTTGCGAGCCTGGCATGCACCCAGAAAACGGTTATCCTCTACAATAAGTTTCGGGCCAACACCAAAAGCGGAAGCCGCGATCCCCGGGACACGACCGATAAGGTGGCCGGGCCCGGCGCTGTGTTTTTTGATTTCGTGGTTCCTTTTCGGGAAGTCTTCCCGAACATCCACACCATCCCATGGACTGACCTGGGTGATGGCAATTTACCGCTCAGGCGAATCATGCAGCGAGTCTTGGGTCGGGATGGCCAGGATGCCTGCAACGCGGCTGACCGACTGGCCTGGGCGATCACACAGCATTTTCTTCGTCTTCACGCGCAACCCAAGGGCAGGGGAATAAACGCGCCCCCTAGTTCCTGATTGTCCGATTATCGGATTTTCGTCATACTTCCTTGTCCGCCACTAAATGAAACCCCAGAAGGCTACCGACCCACTCGACACCGCCTTGGATGTCGCCAACCTGCGCAAGGCGATTGGATCTGCTAAGAAGGAGATGCCCAACCAGCCCGAAGCCAGTTCCTCTGCAGAGCATCGTCAGCCTCAAGGCTCGCCGGCGGCGGCGCCGCCGGTCCCAGCGCGCAGTGACCAGGAAGCGCGACAGGCGAGGCAGGAGGCAACCGCCGCCGGCAAAGGACAACTCCTTGCAAAGCGGAAAACGACAATCGTTTTTCATGAGTCCCAAATCGGGATTGTGACCGAACAGCTCTTCGAGTTTTTGAGGAAGGGATATCGGCCAGTCTCCGTCAACACGATTGTGTTAGCGATGATTCAGACTTGGAAGCCTTGCCCTGAGATGGACGACGCTGTGAAGGCTATTATCGCCACCGACAAGCGCGTGACCAGAGGGGATAGCCGCTCCGCGTAACGGAGCTGATCGAGGAACGAAAACATAGCAGCGGAATAGTGAGAAACGTTGCCCGTCGGCACGAGCTTTTTTCTCACGTTAAAGGCTCCATGCTGCCCAGAATGATATTTAAACCATGACCGCTTGCGAGGTGAAGGTCGCTGGTCTTTGAAACTTCCATGCAACAGCCTGCGAACCTCGGTGATGGGTTGCCGGCCATTGCTAGCGGATCGTTAAAAGCTCACTTTTGGCTCCCGAGTCGGGCCAAATGTATCGGTTCCATGTGGAACAAGTCGTAGAACAAACGGAGGGGGTGGTCGGATATGATACTCTAAACTCATGTCCAGCGCTGACTCTCGGTCTCCGAGGCATTGGGCATGATCCTGCAGGGGCTCGCGACCGGTTCCGAACGTACGGGCTTTTGGTTCAGCTTCGCCCAGCGCCTATCGTCTGCCGGAACTCGCGCAGGATCTCTAGTTTCGCGCTTCGTTCTTCGTCGGTCAGAGGCGGCGGTGGCTCGATCGCCGCCGGGGTGGGCCGACTCTCTTTCTTCGGGCGAGCAGGGCGAATGGGCGCTTTCCAGGTGCCCTTGAGAGCCGCCAAGAACGCCCGGGCCACGTTTTCCGTCGGTGCGCTTCGCACGCTTTCCGCTTTCTGCAGAACGAAATCGAGACCTTCCCTGATAACATATCCAAACAAGCCCGCCTCCTGCGGCTTCGTTAAACCGAATTCATCGGCCAGGTCGGCCAGAACTCTTTTCTGTTCTTCCGTGATCTCCGGAACACCGTCCCGGCCTTCCAAAGAGAGCTCCATCTGAGGTTTTTGGGGCAAAGTAATGGGCCGTAGCGTTTCGAGGTTTTCCAAATTTTCTCGGATCCGAAAGGTGAGTGAGGCAACGGCTTTTGAGCCTTTGACTTTCTCTTCCTTGAACATAACGCTGATGTCGGTTTTTTGGTTGATCTCTTTGACGGCCGGCGAAATTGCCTTGTTTTTGAAATGCTTGTAGGCAGCAAGGTTTTCCTTAACGATCTTGCCTTCTTGATTGACCTCTGTTGCTCCAAGCTCGAGCCTGAGCTGCTGCACGAGTGCGGTCTTCTGGCCGGCGTATTGCCATCTCTTAAGCCATTGGTATAACCGGATCGCGTATTCGCTTTTTAGCCCGAGCGCGTATCCTAAATGGTACCGGAAAAATTCTCTTCGGACCTGAATGAGGAAAGGCTTGAGCCACGAGCTCAGCTTGATGGTTACATGCCCGTCGCCAAGAGCTTCATCCACATATTCAAACCAGGAACCGTGGCGTCTGACCGGCTTTTTCATTCCGGGTTCAAGCACGTTCTCTACCACCAGCGTTTTCTCGCGGATGGCAAGGGCGGTGTCCCTCAGCTCCTGGTACAAATCGTCGGGCTTGAGCGCAGTCAGCTCGGCGAAGTCGCGAACTGCCACCTTGCACTTCCCGAAATCTTGAGCCTCTGGCTCAATCATGGCGATGACGTACAAGAGAAGTTTTTGCTCGCGAGGGGTGAGCTTATAACGGGCTTCAGCGAGCTGGTTCTGCTGCCATACGAGCGATTCGCGTCGGGGTTGAACTGAAAATATCAGTTCCTGGGCAGCTGCTGCTTCGGGCATGCAGCGAAGTTCAGCATAAAAGGTCACTTAAGTCAAGCAAAGGTGACTTTTACCCGGATAAAGGTGACCTTCTCCTTTCTTTTGGAGAACCCGGAATCTAGTGACTTTGCTCCTTTTTGGGGCGAAAGATTGTGACGACAATATCGCATGAGCGGTCTATTGCCAGTGGCCAGACCACCCGGAAAAGAGTGACTTTTTCGCTTTTTAGGTCCGAGTCCTCAAAAAATATTGGCTATTTAAGGTCATCGTTCGCGCGGACCCGGAAATCTGTGACCTTTCCAGCCGAACCCTAAGGAAGTAATATACCAGTCGTCGAGTCCAGCGGTGTAAGGCGGGCGCGATTTTCATTCCTCGAAGAGTTGTACCCGGAAATCCGTGACCTTTGTGTTAGATGACCCGGAAAAAAGTGACCCAAAACCCGGATCCTTGTGACCTCCGGCAAGTGCCAGCCCGGAATCTGGTGGCGATCGGCCCGGAAATTGGTGACCAAACACGGCAGTTCTCCCGGGCTTTAGTGACCTTAGACGGGGAGGGGAGTGACTTTACGATAATAATTAACAACGATTAGTAATCACCCGGATTTTGGTGACCTTTCGTTTGCATACGCTGCAATAACTTGCTTGCAATGAACGAGTTACTCTATAGATAGCCTTCGGCCAAGGTCACCAGGATCCGGGTAACTTTCATTTGCTGTCTTGGCTGAGACAAGAAGGAAAGAATCTAAGAAAGCCATAAGACGACGTCGTCGAACTTCCTTTTTATGTGCAAAACAGAAACTGAAAACATAAAGTTAATCTTCTTGGGCTTACAGACCACCCCGGACAAGAATGTCGCAACACCAAGCTAGCCTTTGAGCGAAGAACTGGCACAAAGACGCACCTACGACTTCATCTTTCGTCACAAACGTAACTTCACTGGAAGGCGCAGCGGCGCTTTATCTCCTTTTCCGCAAACAACCCTCGATGGAGGCCAACTTACGTACCCTTCAGGCCCACTTCTTGCGCCCCTTTGCCGAACCACGTTCCTCGAGTCTGCTTACCCTTGCTGCAATAATCGCTGTTGGTCATTGTCGATGAGCCGACCGGTTCGTGACCCACGGGGATATCGCTCCGGCCGATCCATGGTAAAAAGGGTGCGACATCCGAGCCCAACGCCAACTGGCGCACGCCGCGTTGGTCAGATGCTCGCGAAACTAGGTCTGCGGGTGGCAAGATTGGGCCCTGGGTTTTGGGGGAAAGTCATGACTGTACAGCGACAATTATTTTTCCCCAGTTGGAAGCGGGGTGAGAAGCGACCCTTATCGACGAGGCCGGGAGCTGTCGTCGAAGATCGGTGCTTCGCCCATGATCAGCTCGCAACAGCACCGAAAATTAATGAAAAGCTACCAACAGACCGAGAACTTAAGTACGAGCGCGCTGCGAGCTGGCGTGGATCGCAAGACAGCCCGGAAGTACGCGATCGAGGGCTCACCAGGGCCGGATGAGCCACGGTCGGCAAGGCAGTGGCGGACGCGCCCGGATGCCTTTGCCGAGATCTGGCCCCAAGTCGAAGAGGAGCTCGGCCGCGAGCCGGAGCTCGAGGCTAAAGTGCTCTTTGAACAGGTACTCGAAGAACATCGTTCCCAGTTTGATCGCCGGCAGCGGCGAAGCTTTGAGCGGCGAGTTCGAGCCTGGAAGCTGGAACACGGCCCGGAAAGGGAGTTGTTCTTTTGCCAAGAACATCAGCCCGGTGAACGACTGCAACTAGACTGGTTTCACGCCAGTGAGTTGGAAGTGCGGATCGGTGATGAAGAGCTAGAACATCTCTTGGTCCACGCGGTGTTGCCCTACTCCAACTGGGAATGGGCACGGGTCTGCCACAGCGAGTCGTTTTTGAGCTTGAAGCGCGGCTTGCAGAGCGCGCTTTTTGAATTGGGTGGGGTGCCGTTAATCTGCCAGACGGATCAGAGCTCAACGGCCACCCACTGCCGTGGCCGGGGACAGGCGGGACGGGATTACAACGTCCGGTATTTGGGCCTTTTGGCCCACTACGGCATGAAGCCCGCGGTGATCGGAATCAAGCAACCGCACGAGAACGGTGATGTGGAGAGCGCTCACCGGCATCTGCGCCAAGCCATTGACCAGGCCTTGCGCTTAAAGGGTAGTCGGACTTTTTGTTCGGTAGCCGAGTACGAGGCCTTCCTGTTCGAGGTGCTGCGCCGACGCAATGAGCAACGCGGCCAACAAGGGGTGTTTGTTGACTGGCGTCACGTGATCGGCGCCCTCCAATACAAGCCTGGCGCTTTGATCGGCTGGCGCCATCGGGCGGCGATGTTTCCCAATGCAAAGTGGCGTGCGCTTTACGATTGGCTGCAAGGGCGCTATTCGCCGGGGCGGGCCGAACGGGAATACCTTGGGATCCTGGCCTTGGGACTGGAGCAGCGGCTGGAGGCGCTTGAAGCGGCCATCGAAGAATTGGGCGATGGGGTGAGCCTGGATGCGCTCCGGCAGCAGTTCTGCCCGCGGGCGAACATTGTCCTACTGGATTTGAAGGTGGATTTAAGCCCTTACGATGCCCTGCTTAAGCCGGCCGGGAGCTTCGGAGAGGAGGTGGCCTGAACCATGGCCGTTCTTGAGAAGGATTCGATTGGTCTCTTATTCGCGCGCTTCAACTTGCGCGGCCTCTCCTCGCACCTGGAGCGACTGGAAGCTGCCGCACAGGCCGGCAGCTGGAGTTACCGGCAGTTTTTACGTGAGCTGTTGGAGGCCGAAGAACAGCTGCGCACTCAGCGGCGACTAAAGAGATTGCTCAAAAGAGTCCCAACTGCCGGAGGGAAAAACCGCAGCCAATTTGGATCTGAAGCGTTTTTCGGCCCAAAATCGCCGAGCGTTCACCCAGTTATGCGACGCAGCCTTCTGCGAGTCGGCCCACAACGTCCTAGCTTTTGGCTTGCCCGGCAGAGGAAAAACCCACTTCCTGGCCGCCCTGGGCCACGAATTGATCCTGCGTCACCAGAAACGGGTGCTGTTCTTGCCCACTTTCAAGCTAGTGCAGCGGTTGTTAGAGGCTAAGAATAACCTCCAGCTGGAGACTTTGCTTAAGAAACTCGACGCCTTCGAGGCCATCATCCTCGATGACCTCGGATACGTCCAACAGAGCCGCCAGGAGATGGAAGTCCTGTTTACCTTCTTTGCCGAGCGTTACGAACGGCGCAGTCTGTTGATCAGTTCCAACCTGGTTTTCAGCCAATGGGAAAAGATCTTCCAGGATCCGATGACGACCATGGCGGCCATCGACCGGCTGGTCCATCACTCGATCATCCTGGAGTTTGACGGCGACAGTTACAGGGCGGCAAAACACAAAACCCCCACCAGTACGACCAGTGTAGTCCTCGCCGACAATTAAAGCGGACCGAGACCCCGGGGAGGCCAGCCGGCGCTGCGATTTGCTTCAGGC
>JBAUZZ010000535.1:0-8601 GCA_049585495.1 Chthoniobacterales bacterium
GCTTTCCAGCCTCGAAATAGTCTTCGACGGTTAACGACACGACTGCGCCGATCCGGGCGAACGTGTAAGCCAGCGTCGCCAAGAGCGCGCGATCGCGCATGCCAACGGCGTCCGAGGCGTCAATCGAATCAAGAATCTGGTGTACTTCCTCAACGGAGAAAGCCGGCGTCTTACCCTCTGTCCGCGAAAATTTCGGCGTCTTGACCTCGCGGGCCGGGTTCATCGCCAGCACACCTTTCTCGGTCAGCCAGGAAAAAAACATGCGGATAGCAGCCATGTGCTGCTTAACAGTCATCGCTGACCCCGGATGCTGCTCGACGTAGGCCGCAACGTGGATCGGCTCGATATCCTCAAGGTGCCGGAAACCCGCGCGCTGACACCAATCCAGAAACAAGCCGATCGCGTGATAGTATGCGATCCGAGTGTTCTTGTTCCGGATCGGAACCGTAAAAAACTCGAAGAAACGTTTGGTCGCTTCCGGCCCGACGTCCGCGACGATGGCCGGCACCTGAAAACCTTCCGCTGGGCGGAGGATGATAGACTGTTCTCTTGTATCTGGGTCTTCTGGCATTCTCGGGCTCGAGCCTGCCCGAAATGCTTAAAGTTGGCCAGAAAAATAGTGCTACATAAAAGGGGTTATGTATCACTATCCGTCGGGGAGAGGGCGGGAAAGCGTGTCACTTTGCGAATTATTTGGCATAGAACTTTGCGCGCATAGAACTTTGGGCGCTATTGGCATAATCCTGAGCTGTTCTCGAAAGTGCCATGGACGAATTGGCATCGCTGAATCAATCCGCTCGTGAAAACGCTCTCGCGCGTTTTCGGATCCCTCAGCAACACTTTGTGGGTACTAGGGCCGCGGCAATTGGCTGCCGCCCCCTTGTTGGCGGCGCTTTGCTGCAATGCTACAGTTAACGCGTGAGCACACTGACCGAAATCGAAGCCGCTGCAGATGCGCTACCGAATGAGCAGAAGGAGCAGCTCCTTGCTTTCCTCGCTGCCAGGCTCGGACGGACCCTAGAGAGTATTGGCCCGCAACATCAAGCTTCGCCGCGGCGCGCGGGTCTGCATGCGGGAGCCTGGGAAGTGGCGCAGGATTTCGATGCGCCGCTGCCGGATGAATTCTGGCTCGGCTGCGACGCGTGAAGCTTCTCTTCGACACGCACGCATTCATTTGGTGGGACGGCGACCAGTCAAAGTTATCTGCGGCAGCTCTGGAGGCGTGCCAGTCGCCGGCGAATAGCCTGCATTTGAGCCTCGCCAGCGTCTGGGAATTGCAAATCAAGATGCAACTCGGCAAGTTATCTCTGCGCGTGCCACTCGCCGATGTGCTCCGCGACCAGCAGCAACAGAATGGATTGGTGCTGGAACCGGTGACGCTCGAAGACATTTTGGCTCTTTCGGCGCTTCCCACACTTCACCGCGATCCGTTCGATCGCCTTATCATCGCCCAGACGAATCGGCGAGGCTTTCATCTCGTTACTCAGGATCCCGAATTCGCCCGCTATGCAGTGGCAGTGCTTTGGTAAATGGGATGAATTGGAAACCGTCTGTGCCAAATATTGAACAAAATTCTATGCCAGATAATTCGCAAAGTGACACACGACATCGGCAGCATTTCCCTAAGGTAGCTGTCACGCTGCACGCACTGGACGTGGAGGGCCACCCCTGGCTTGGTTTTTCTGAGCCGGATTTTTATCTGCTTTCATCCTGGCGCCGCACGATTCGCGAATGACCAATTCGAGAGGAACAATTGACGTCTTCCGTCCCAGTTCTTTCCCATTGATGAGATCGATCACAGCCTCGCCGACAATTTTTCCCTGTTCAAAAGCGAGCGATCGAACTGTAGTTAGTGGTGGACAAGCAAACGCAGCCGCTGGAATATCGTCGTATCCTACAACAGCAAATTCTTCTGGTATAGAAAACCCTGCTTGTCGCACTGCAACCATTGCTCCGAGAGCAAGCGTGTCGTTCCCCGCAAAAACCGCCGTAGGCTTAGCGCTCGCTGCAAGAATCTGGCGCATCGCCAGATAGCCGCTTTCGCAGGTGAAATCTCCTTCCGCAAAGAGCTTTTTGTCGAACGAAACGTTCACTGCCCTCAAAGCCTTTCGGTATCCCTCGAATCGTCTGTTCGCAGGTACATGGACCAAGGGAGCATAACTGATATGCGCTATGCGCCGATGCCCCAGGGACAAAAGATGCGCAGTCGCTCGGCAACTTGCCAGTATTTCTTGCGTCCCAATCGAATTTTCATTTGGATGACCTGAAGATCCGAACATGAGAATTGGAAACTTCGATTCGATAATCTTTCGCAGCGCGACATCTCCTTTACGTGGATTGATGACGATCAAACCATCAATCCGTTTACTTTTTGCGAGGTCGAGATAGGCATTTGCACTCTGCGAATCACGTATTGCTTCCATCAATAGTCGGTAACCATGAGCCCGACATGCCTCGTTCAATCCGAACATCATCGTCGGCACAAAAGCATCGATAGCCACAAGGTCGGGACGTGACAGGACCAGTCCGATCGTTTGACTTCGCCCGGTGACGAGCATTTGAGCCGCCGAGTTCGGCACGTAGCCCAGCTTATGGGCAGCAGCCAGGACGCGTTCCCGGGTCTTCTCACTCAGGGTAACTCGGGGATGCTTGTTGAGAATGTGCGACACAGTCGTGCGCGACACGCCGGCTTCACGAGCAATATCGTAAGTCGTAACCCGTTGCGTCATGATTTCCTACTTGCCTGAAGCAGTCGCCTCCAGACGCCTTGTGGTTTCTGGACGGGGCCAATTCTTGGATCATAGCAGAAAACTCAGAAAACTCACGGTGGGTGAAGCCCAAGAGCCCACCAACCGGTTCCCCCTTCGGAACAATTTTTGACGATCAGAATCGCTCAAGCCGCAGCAGCATGCATCTCCCGCGATTTCGGGCGCAGCTGTTTCGGAATCCACTCCCCGTGAGCCGCGATGAGATCGTCTACAAGCGACGAGATCTGATCGAGATCAAGTTCCGCAGCGGTGTGCGGATCCAGCATGGCGGCATGATAGATCAGTTCCGGAGCCTGCTCGAGAACCGCTTCCACGGTTAGCGCCTGCACGTTGATATTCGTTTGCATCAAAGCCGCTAGTTGAGTCGGTATCTTTCCGATATGAACTGGTTGCACACCGTTCTTATCAACCGCGCAGGGCACCTCTACGCAACAACCTTCGGGCAGATTTTCAATGAAATGCTTGTTTGCCACATTCCCGTAAACGACTCGCGGGATACCTGTTTCAAGACTGTGAATGATCAACGAGCCAAATTCCACGCTTCGCCTGACTTCGAGAGGCGCGTCTGGATTTTCCAACTCGCTCCGCAGGCGCTCCCATGCTGCCATCTGCTCCTCACAACGCCGCGGATATTCATCAAGTGGAATATTGAATTTCTTAATGAGGTCTTCTCGACCCCGCTTGATGAACCACGGACCATACTCGGAAAAGTGTTCACTCGATTCGGTTACGAAATAACCGAGCCGCTTGAAGACGTCGTATCGAACTTTATTTGTTTCAGGTACTCGACCCTCGTTTACGACCCGTCGAATTTCCGGATAGAGATCCTGTCCGTTCCGCTCAAACCGCAAGTAGAATGCTACATGGTTTATGCCGGCTACGACATAGTTGATTTCCTCAACAGGTACTCCAATATCGTGCGCCAGCTCTGCCGCGGTATGCGGCACGCTGTGACAAAGCCCTATGGTCCGTATCTTAGTGGCTTGATTGAGTGCCCAGCAATTCATGGCCATAGGGTTAACATAGTTCAAATGTAAAACGTTGGGGCACACGCCCTCCATTTCCCGGCACATGTCGATAAGCACAGGAATCGTTCGCAACGCGCGCATGATTCCTCCAATGCCAAGTGTGTCGGCAATCGTCTGCCGCAAACCGTAACGCTTTGGAATTTCGAAGTCGGTAACTGTGCAAGGCCTGTAGCCTCCGACCTGTATCATATTGATCGCATAGGAAGCCCCATCAAGGGCTCGAATACGATCAGTAGTGGTCTGGACGGAAGCCGGAGCGTTCAATGCCTGCGCGATACGCCGTGCCACGACCTCCGATGTCTTTAGGCGGTTTTCGTCTATGTCGAACAAACAGATTGCAGAGTCTGAGAGCTCCGGAAAAGAGAGTATATCGCCGATCAAATTCTTTGCGAATACGGTACTTCCCGCGCCGATGAAGGTGATCTTTCTCGCTGAACTACTCATTCGTTTTTCGATTTCGTCTGTTCTTAGATTCCAGGCGCCCTACCCGAGAGCAAGCCGCGGGCGCAAATCGCTTCAGCTTACCGCCCTTAAACTGAAATCAATCGAACAAGCCGTTAACCTCACTATTTACCTTTTTGAACGTTGAAGCTGGATCTGCTCCATTCAAAAGAATGGAGTCGAGTCCGATCTTCGTAATACGAAGAACATCCGCGGCGTGATCGGCAATCGGAAAAAGAAATGTACCATGCGGATCTGTTGCTTCAGCAAGAAAGGCAGACGCATCTACGCCCTTTTTGCTCATAACCTGCTCCGCAAGCTCCGCGTCGCTCTTGATTGCCGGAAAAACAACGCCGTAGCCGGCGATAATTTTCTGCCCTTCTTCTGAGCCCAGAAATTTCACCCATTTCCACGCCTCATCTTTATGTTTGCTGCCAATCCAGATCGAGTCCGCCAGACCATTGAACATCGATTTCCGCCCATCCGGTCCCTTAGGTAATGGAGCAAAGCCTTTGTCAAATTTGGCATTATCCGTATACCAATTAATCATCCACGAACCAGTTAGCGCCAATGCTCCTTTTCCGGCTGCGAAGAAGCCGTTTGCTCCGAGTTGGCGAGCATCTTTAGCGGGGACAATAAACCCCTTCTTCATCATATCAACAATCCACTTGAAGGTCTCAGCCAACTTCGGATCGTCGTAGTGAAATCCTTTCGCCCATGGACCATCATGAAACTTAAAACCATCAGATACCGCAAAATGGCTCCATTCAACCTGTCCAAAACCGTCGGGTGCACCATCAATCAAGAGGCCATACTGTTTAACCTTTTGCGGATTGAAATTTGGTGATAGTCCATTGTTCCCCGCTTCATCAACGGATAGCTTCGCGATCAATTGACCGAATGTTCCTCCATCCTTCGGATTCCAGGTTAGATCATTCAAAGCTTTCGGATCGACGCCGGCCTTTTCAAGCATCGCCTTGTTGTAGACGATTGCGATCGTATCCCAATCTTTTGGCAAACCGTATTGCTTGCCTCCTTTGCCCCAAAGATCGTACAAGCCCCCCAGATAAATATCGGTCGGAACCTTGTCCTTCTTGATCAGTGGTCCGATATCAACTAACAGTTCGTTCTCTACAAATTCAGGATAGCGCGAGAGGTGATTTGTAAAAACGTCGGGCGCAGTGCCAGAAACCAAACCGGTACTCAGGGTCGTCCAATAATCGCCCCAGGCGGTCTGCGTTATCTTTACCTTGATATCGGGGTTTGCCTTTTCGAATGCCGCCGCCGCCGCCTGGTAAGCAGGCAACTGTAACGCATCCCATAACCAATAGTTGATTTCCGTCGCCGCGTGCGCGGAAATGGCTGCCAATGACAAGCCTGCGAATAGTAAGTTTCTGAAGCAATACATAGTTGGTTCTACAATTTGGGGGTTATTTCATGCCGCTGAATTGGAAAGACTCGACCACTTTGCGGCCGAAGAAGACGAGAAGCGCAACCATCGGGATAGCTCCCAGAACAGTGCAGGCCATCAAACCTGTCCAGTCCGGAACACCAGCCTGTTGCTGCGTTCGAAACGCGTTGATTGCAACCGCGATTACACGAACAGAGTCCTCCCGCCCGATCAGAAAGGGCCAGAAGAACTCGTTCCATGTCGAGACGGTCGTCAGGATGGCCAGCGTAGCCAGCGAGGGACCGTGGATCGGCAAGATCATTTGAAAGAAGATCGAAAAGTAGGATGCACCGTCTACACGCGCCGCTTCCTCCACATCCTTGGGTGTCGCAATGAACATTTGTCTCAAGAAAAATACGGCAAACGGCGTCATCAAGGCATAGGGCGCGGCCATCCCCTGAAAAGTATTCAGCCAACCGAGATCGTGGATCAGAATAAAATTGGGAATAAACAAAACGGCTGCTGGAATCATTGTTGCTGCAATAAAGAGGAAGAAAAGCAGGTCGCGTCCGGGGAAGCGTAAACGAGCGAATGCATAGGCGGCGGTCGCGCTGAAAAAAATCTGCGGGATCACGGCCATCGCGGTGAAGATCACGCTATTCAACAACGCTCGGAAAAAAGTGATCTTTGCCAGACCCGTCTGCTGCAATCGAGGATCAGACGGATCTATAAATCCAAGGACTCGTTGAAAGTTGAACAGTGTCGTGTCATGCGGAAGGAGTGATGCCCCGCTCGCAAACAATGCGTTGGGCCCGGTCAACGCCGTTTTGAACGCTATCCAGAGCGGACCAAGCGAAATGAGCGCAAAGACAATGAGTGCCGCATAACCAAGCCAGCGCCCGATAGGTAAGGGTGAAGTCGTCGTTTTCATGAGGGTTATCCCAAGTCTGATTCTCCAGAGCGCAGCACCCGCATCTGAACAAGCGTGACGAGCACCAAGCCAAGAAAAAGCACTGTTGACATCGCAGAAGCGTAGCCCATGCGCATACTGCTGAACGCTTCCTGATAAATGTACCAGACGATTGTTCGGGTTGCTGTTCCGGGCCCCCCTTGTGTCGTTACTGCGATTGTGTCGAATATCTGGAATGAGCCAATGACGCTTGTTACCAGCACGAAGACGACCGTCGGGCGCAAGAGCGGTAGGGTTATGGCGGTGAACATTTTCCATTGAGAAGCGCCCTCGATACGAGCTGCTTCATACAAGTGCTCAGGAATGGACTGCAGACCCGTGTAAAAAAGAAGCGCAGCATACCCCATATGACGCCAGATATTGATCGCCGCGATGGTGGGCAGCGCCAGATTCTCATCGCTGAAAAAAGCGTGCGATCCCAGCCCGAGGCCCTGCAGCAGGAAATTCAAAAAACCCAGAACGGGATCGAGCATCCAGAACCAAATCATTGCGGCAATGACATTGGAAATCAGGAAAGGAGCTAACATGATTGAGCGAATCACGACCGATCCCGTGAGGCGCTTGAGCAGGACGGCAATCAGAAGTCCAAGAACCGTTTGAAATGGAATATTGTAGAGAACGTAAAGGACGGTGACCCAGATAGAGCTCCAAAATTTCTGGTCGCCAAACAACCGGACATAGTTGTCCAAACCGAGAAACTTTGGCGCCCGCAACAAGTTCCAGTTAGTCAGCCCAATATAAAACGCGCGCATCGTGGGCAACAAATAAAACAGAGTGAACCCGATCAAAGCCGGGGTAATGAACAACCACCCGCAAAATGTTTCACTTTCAGTGAGACGTTTGTGCGAGCGGAAACCGCCAACGGCCGGAGAGGAAGCGTCCGATAGAATGGGCGAAGTTGTGGGCATGTCACAATCGGGGGAATTCGGCATTAGAACTGCTGAGTGAAGTGGGTGGGAACGAAACCAGAGGCGAGAACCAAACCACCTAAGCTCAGCGTAATTCCGTCTTTTTAACACGTGCTAGTAAAATGTCAAAATCTTTTTGCAGCCTCTGCAAAATGATTCCGGGGAAACAATAGAGTTTCACCAACGAACTCCGGCCCTAGTTGGAACAGACCGGTACATGATCACCGGCATCCAAAAGAACGGGTTAAAGCGGCTTGAAGCCCCCGGACTTCCTCCCCTCACCCTGCGCTCCGACGGTGAGGTCGGTGATTGGGTTCGAGACCCTAGCCGGCAGTATTTCCAGCGCGGTGAAAAGTGGGAGGTAGTTTCGGCAGCTGAAGGCAAGATTTTGCTGGAGCGGTCCGGCGGCAGACTACCAGGTGGCAAGCGAGCAGATAAGCTGCGCTCCGCTAAAGAGCTCTTGGCCAAGCTGAGCCCAGATGAATTGAGGGAGTTTGGACCGACGCTGCAACGGGTCATTGCAGGCGCACGCCGCGCTCACGGCGTTGCACTGGCGAAAGCTCGACAGCCGAGAAGAACGCAAACCAAACAGCCAAGGAAAACAACCATGACAAACTACGAAAGAGAGCTTCGAAAGCCTTGCGGGGCGCTATCCCAGTCGAACCCCGGAGCAGGCCGCAAAAATTGATCGTAAAATCGACCAACTCAAGACTAGGCAGCTTCAAGCGCCGGCGCCCCGGGGCGTCAGTCTTGAAGAAAGGCAGGTTGAGTCTTACGAAACCCGTCTGCGGACGACGGCGATGCTGGGGATTTCCTTTCCATCATCTGACGGCCACTCACTACTGCGCCAAGGACCAGCGGCTGCTGATCGATTGGGCACTGGGAACGATTATGGTGGTTGGACCGAAGGCGCTGGATTTCTACGACGACTTTTCCAATCATTGCGCGACGCTCGTCAAGGCTGACGGTAAGGACATCCTGTCGGTGACGATGCACCTGAAGTCTGAAGCGGATGCGGAAGCCGATGCCGAAACGATCATTCCAGAAATCACTGACGACGACCGGTCCCTTGGTGACCATGACTAGAAATTTTGTT
>JBAUZZ010000536.1:0-31382 GCA_049585495.1 Chthoniobacterales bacterium
AAAAAACCAGATAGCCCCACCTTTTGCCCATGACGCGCACCACGTTCGCGGCCCCAATGTTGCTGCTCCCACGCCGGCGGATGTCAATTCCTTTTGATCGCGCCACGAGATATCCACTCGGGATCGAGCCGATGAGATAACTAACAACGAAGATCAAGAGCCAACTCATCGGTAAGGGTTCGCTCCGAACTCAAAATGCGGGTGAAAGGAGATTAACTACTAACACGCCGGATCGATTCAAGGGTTACTACCTCCTGGCCGGGTTACATCGACTGCGGTCTCCGCCTCTTCCGTTTCGTGAATCCGTCCGTAATCCACGGAAAACCGACCATCTGGCGTCTCGGTGTAAATTTCCACAAAGCGCCGGTTCCAGAGGATGTCCTCGCAGGAGTAATCGGTAGCACTCTGGACGGGCGCCGGAATTACTGGATCGACGCAAACGATAGATGCCATCAATCGAGCGTCGCACGTTCTCAGGGATTCCGGCGTCATCCTGTAGAGGGGACTGCTTTCGTCGATCTCATGCCGGAGAGTCAGCGCCACCGGGAATGCGATCAAACGATCAAACTGAAGTTTGAGTGGATAAAACCGGCGAACGCTCTCGTCCTCCTGAATTCGTTCATTGCGGAAAAACATCACGCGAAATTCGGCCTCAGTCATCGGGATGTGGCGCAGGTTAGCCACCCGGAGCATCAGGGTTGGTACTCCGTCGAAAGGCGCAATGACGGCAGACTTGCTGAATAAGATCTTGGCGGTCGGCCGCGAGAAACGAACAAAGATCAGGCCCGTGATAACGGCCATCCCGAACATCCCAATCACGATCTCTACGGTAGCGACGCAGTGGCCGTAGAGGCTTTCCGGGTACATGTGCCCGTAACCGACCGTGGCCAGAGTTTCAACGCTGAAGAAGAAAGCGTGGGGAAACGAACCTGGCGGCAGCTCGGCGACGGACCGGCCGTCAAGCAAGTACAAACCGGCAAAAACGAGATTGATTAAGACGTAAAGGGTTAGAAGAAATGCGGCAAACCGCGGCCAGCTTAAGTTCAGAATGACATGATAGGTATCTCGCCATTCGAATTTGCCGGCATTAAGTTTAACGAACTCCAACCGGCCAGCCCGGACTGAGATTGATCTGCCACTCTTGCTCATGCTGCTGGAGGAAATATCTAACGAAACTAGCCTGCATCACGCAAAAATCTCCAGAGATTTGTGAGTGATGCAGGCTCCGCGCTCCGGGTTCGGGGTTTGTGTCGCGCCCGCGGGAGTATCGATGGGATAGGATGCGCTCAGCACCCAGATCGGTAGGGCGATCTGGCTCCTAGGCGCAAAGCCACCTTGCCAGCTTCGGTGCGCGAATAAGGAACGGACGCCCGGAGACTCCGCAAAACCGACACTCCGGCTTCGGTCGTGTTGGCTCTCCGCCCAGGCGGATCGCCCTACCGTTCGCAGGGCCGATGCGAACGCCGAACCCGGAACTCGTATCCTGTCAGCCTAGTCACCCCTCTCCTCGGGTGGAGTCACACTCTTCTTCGGTGCAGGAGTCGCGCTTTTCTTCGATGCGGGAGTCACGCTCTTTTTCCCGGTCTTCCCCTTTTCCCGGTGCGTCGGTGCAGGTTTCTGCTCATGCTCTTCGGGCCCGCCCTTCTTTTTTTTCTCCGCTGCTTGCAAACGCATCACGTAGGCGGCGGTTTTGATCACCAAAAATTTCGATTCTGAATAAACTGCCTGCAGCGTTTTATCCTCCGTTGTCCATTGCGGTGAGCCGGCTTTAGTCTTCGATTGTTCCCACTTGCGACCATTCCCATTAATCCGCAGGAGTCTATCGATTTCGTCATCGGCAAAAGTATTCCTGGAGGCGCTGGAGGCAGACCCGCTCTTTACATAAGTTATCGCATCGGTCTTGCCGTCATGAAAGTGGACCGTGACATAATAAGGCGCCTGCTTAAACATCGCGAATTCATCAGCCGCTTTGTGCACAGGCTTTCCATACCTGGCGATCTCTTCTTCCAGAGTAGCCCCAATTCTGGCCTGGCTGGAATTGGCGGTTCCCATAAGAACGAGAAGGGTCAGGGGTCCGCAGAAACGCGGAAATCTGGGGACAATCATCTTGAGCAGTTAATCTGCTCAAACATTTAGCCTGGATCGATCACAAATCTTCAGAGATTACGATCGACCCAGCCTTCCAGCCCGTTCGGCAGTTTCTGAAGACGTATTCGATTCTCACCGCGTGAGATTTGCGTGCTAGAGGCGGAGCCCCTTGAGGAGTTCTTGGACGCCGGACGGAATAAACTGGACTCCGATGCACACCATGAGGAAGCCCATAACTCTGGTTAGGGCAGTCAGGCCATGGCTGCCGAGCCGTTTCGCGATGAATCCGCTGCTCCGGAGAACGATCCAGACGATTGTGGCGGTAATCAAGATAGCAAGCCCCGTGGTGAGGTAACCGGCGACACGGTCGACCATAAATTTGCGCTCTTCGATGACGGTCGAAAAACCGAGCACAACGGCCATGGAGCCAGGGCCGGCCAACGTCGGCATCGCCAGCGGGACAAAGGAAAAATCGGAGTCCTGGCTGTCATGGTCGAGATCTTTGCCGGTTGGATCGTGATCATGGGCCTGGGCGGGGAATAGCATCCGGAACCCGAGAAAAGCGATGATAAGTCCGCCGGCGACACGGATTGCCCCGAGCGAGATCCCGAAGATTTGCAGGAGGATGCCGCCGAATATCAAGACGCACAGCAGGATCGCCGCAACGTTCGTTGAGATCCGCAGGATCTGGAGGTTGCGTTCAGCAGGCGTCAAGCGGTTTGACAAAGCGATAAAGAGCGGCACTGCGATAGGTGGGTTAACGATCGTCAAGAGGCTGACGAGCGCACCAAAGAAATAGGCTAGATTCATGGGCGATGGAAAACGATGGAACCATCCGTGGCTTTTATAGACCCTGGACTGACGGCGCTTCCCACCTACCGGACTTGGCCGAGCGGACAAGTGCATCGATCACGGCCATGTTTCTGATCGAGCCCTCCAGCGAGACAGGTAACTCTGTACCCTCACGGATGCTTTTCGAAAACAGGTCGCCTTGGATGGTGTACTGATCGCAGGTCGCAAACTCTAAGATCTCCGCGCTTCGGCCCGAGGGCTCGATCCCGTCATCTACAAATACCCGGCACGGCCGGTCTGGCGGAGCATTGAACGGAATCTCAATCTCGACCCGGGCACGAGTGCCGAAGATCTGAACGCGTTGGTAAGGTACAACCTGTGTGCTGCAGGTGAAGACGCTTTGTCCAGCCGGAAAATGAAGGATCCCCGAGGTTAGCACATCGGTTCGGATCTCAGAATCTACTTCCATTAATCCGAACACTCGCGCGGGTTCTTCACCGAAAATTAGTCGAGAAGCGTAAATAAGATAACAGCCGATATCCATTAGCCCGCCGCCACCGTATTCAAATATGTTCCGGATGTTCGCCGAATCTCGGTTGTCATAGCTGAAGTATCCCATCACGGATCGAACTGCCCCTAATCTTCCTGTCTTAATCAGGTCGAGGGCGCCCAGCCATTGTGGATGGGTGCGAATCATGAAAGCTTCCTCGATGTTCCTGCCAGTGCGGTTGCGGGCATCCAGCAGGGACACGGCTTCTTCAGCTGTGAGACTGATTGGTTTTTCGCAAAGGACATGTTTTCCCGCTTCTGCAGCCTTGATGGACCAGGGAACGTGCAGATGATTTGGCAGAGGGTTATAGACTGCTTCGACATCTGGATCGCTCAAGAGTTCCTCGTATGATCCGTAGGCCTTCCGAATCCCGAGTTGTTCCGCCGCTCGCTGGGCCTTCTTCAGGTCCCTCGAAGCAATCGCTCCAACTTGGGTCCATTCGCCGCGCTGCATCGCAGGAATGACTTTCTTGACTGCAATATTAGCAACACCCAGTATTCCCCATTCGACTTTCTTGTTCATCTCTGCTCTGAGTCTTCTCCCGCCAATTTGGACAGCAGTGCTGATCCTCAATCTATCAAGCGCTCGTCCTAGATTTCTATCCAACCGGTTCCAACTTCACAACCAGCATCGGTTCCTCAAATGCGATGATGCGGCCTCTTTCGTCGTACTCCAACTTCAGGACGTCACGAACAGCTGGGCTTGCCTCAGCAGCCATCCTCTCCAGTGCGCCAACTGTTGCAGCGCTGCATCCCGAAGTTTTTACCCACCAGTCGAATTCCAACCGATAGGGAACAATTCGACTCGCGGCCCACCGGAAACGTGCCCTCGCCGCTTCCGTTTGCCACTGATCCACGTTGCGCTGTACGAAATGAGAGGGATCGCGCTGCCGCTCCCAAGAATCTAGCCAGCCGGAAACTTCCTGGATTGGACAGATTTGATCGCCCATCACGAATCTGCCATTCGGTATTAAAACCCGCCGGACTTCTGCCAAGAAGCGCTCGATCCGGCGGAAATGATGCGGAGCGTGTCGAGCCGTCACTAATGAGAATTCAGCCTCAGCAAAGGGCAGTGTTTCCGCTGAACCCTCAACGAAGGAAACATTAGCCTGGCCTCGCTCAGCCGCAAGCGCTCGTGCCTGGTCCAGCATCTTCGGAGCGACGTCGATGCCCAGTACTTTCTCGACGAACGGCGCGAGCATTAGCGCCGTATGTCCTGTGCCGGTCGCTACGTCGAGGACTCGATCGTTGCGGCTCGGTTCAGCCAGTTCCAGCAAAATTGGCAGACTAGGACCTGCTCGGTGCACCTGGCTGGCAGCGTAGTTGTCTGCAAGGGCATTAAACTGCTCCTTACTTGAGGCCGCCGGTTTGCTCACGGTACGGTCACGACCACCTTGCCGATCTGCTCGTTTGACTCCATGTATCGATGCGCTTCAACGATCTCGTCAAGCTTGAACGTCCGAGCAATCACTGGTTTGAGTTTGCCTGACTCCAGATTTTCCAGGACCCAGCGCTTGGCTTTTTCAAGTCGCCTGGCGCGCTTAACGATGGTAAACAACGTGTATCCGCGAATCGTGAGGTTTTTGCCAATAACGGCGAACAGGGGAAGCGGAGTTGGATCCGGCGATAAGGCTCCGTAGACAAAAATCGTTGCTTCGGGGCGCACAGCCTCCCCCAATTGAGCAAGCTGCGGTCCCGCCACAGGGTCGAACACGAGGGCGGCCCCTTTTCCGGAGGTAGTCTCCCGAACCCGGCCAACCCAATCCGTCTCACTCGTATTAACCACGAATTTCGCTCCTGCTTGTCTCAGTGACTCCTCTTTATTCTTATTTCGTGTCGTTGCGATTGGGATAGCCCCGACCGCATTGGCCAATTGAATCGCTGCCAATCCGACGCTGCTTGCTGCGGCCGTAATCAAGACATGCGTGCCTTGCCTCATTTTGCCAAATTGGATCAGACCGTAGGCGGTGAGATATTGCATCCAGATTGCCGCGCCTTCGATCGCACTAAAATGCCCCGGGTATTTTGCCAGCGCATACGCAGGAAGCACGGCAACCTCTCCGTAGGTTCCGTATTTCGCCATGGAGAACGAAGGGATCGAGCTGACTCGATCACCGCTGCTAAAGCCGGTAACCCCGGGCCCGATCTCCTCAATGGTTCCGGCTGCCTCGTAGCCGAGACCGGCAGGAAATTCCGGCTGATCGAGATATTGTCCAGACCGAAACATGATCTCGGCTCGGTTAAGACCGATCGCTTCCACTCTGATTCTTACCTCACCTTTTTGAGGGGTAGGAGAAGGTAAATCGTCAAGTTGTAAGACTTCGGGACCACCCACTTGATGGAAACGCACAATTTTTGGCATAGGATAACTTCCTCCCTTCGATGCCCCGATGCAATGCTTGAACGACGGCGCTTGCTTGATCGGGGCTGCTGCCGTCGCTATGTGGATGAGAGTGGCACGGGCGTCTCGCCCGTCATCCGATCGTTTCGGAGAAACGACCCTGGAGTTTGGACAATTTTTGGGGTTCGCACCTGGAAGGTGCGTCTACTGTCACCGATCGCGTGACATCGAGCAGTAAAGTAGCCGCAGCTTCCAGCTGCGATCGGTAACTCGGTTGGCCGACCCAAGGGCCTGCGGTAGCACCTCCAGAGGTCGTTTCTCCGAAACGACCGGATGACGGGCGAGACGCCCGTCCCACTCTTGGGCCTCGGGCCGCCGTTGCTGGCGCATTTTTCAAGAAAAATGCGAGCGTTGCCCCCTGGGGTTACCTGTCCGGCCAAGGACAGAAAGGCCTAATCGGGCAGGTGCATCAAATTGTTGGCATTAAAAGTGCTTTGGAAGGCCCAAACCTGCATAGTTCAAGTGAGAGTGTTAAGAAAGTATGTCTTAGTCCCAATCCTGGCTTGCCTGGCTTCGGTCGTTCTTTTTGGCGGGCTTTCTCTGGCTGAACCGCTTCACTACAGGCTGGCAAGTGATCCGAGCATTCAAGGCAAAGGCAAGGATGGCGAGTGCGTGGACTATGCCTTGGCCCTTTCCTCCAGACTCGCTGCTCATGGCATCCATGGCCGACTGATTTTCTACCGATGGCATATCCGGGATAGCTGCATCGAGGGAAGCCACGTCTTCGTCCTGTACGAGTTGCCAGATAAAAGCCGGTGGATTGTCGACAATGAAAAGCCGCACCCGAAGGCCGTCCCGGCCGCGATGGGGCCTCAACAACTTGTGTTTTTGTTGAGCAATGCTCCCGCCGCGCCAGTGGACATTGAGCTCCAAGAAGGACTGAACCGTCTTAGTTTTTTCTAGCCAACCAGAAAGCGCCTCTGGCTTTTCATATTGGCCGCAAAAGCTAGAGCTTTTGCCTATGGCCTCAGTGGATAATCAAAGGCGGACGGGCTCTCTCGGCAGCGCGAACCTCCCGGGAACCCACGGACGTTGCGCAACCGGTGCACAGATAGTCATAGATCTCTCGGTCAGGAAGGACCAGCAGCAGCTTCTCGCGAACCGGCTGGGCGACCCGGCACTTTGGGCAGTAGAGCGACGATGCACGAAGAGATTTGAATTGGTTCATTCGTTGGACACTTGGACTGATTAACGATCGGTTTGGCAGGGTCGCACCTCCGAGGCGACCGTGCCCGGTCAGCTCGAAAATCTGTCCCTACCACAACGATGTCTCTATCGATCGCCGTTTAAAGTTTCGCGGAATCCCAGGAACGTCAACTGCACGTTTACTTCCCGCTGAGCCTGCACCGCTCACAAATCTCTAAGGATTTGTAGAACTATAGTTCTGAATCGTGAATTTCCGCGAGGATTTTTGCCGCCGAAAGCTGGTAGGACGAATGAGCCTCAAGGGGCTAACTCTATTTACAAGTAATTTATATTTCGGCCTGCGATATGATGAGCAGGGCGAAATTAGATCGGGTTACTCGATCGTGACCAGGGTACCGATCGGCGTTCGGTCAAAGATTGTTCTGGCCACCTGTTCCCCGGCCACCCGAATACAGCCGTGACTGGCCGGCCTCCCCGGATTGTGACCCTGATGAATTCCGTATTCGCTAAACGAAAGCCTTAGAAAATAGGGCATCGGAACTTTGTACAAAGAGGATAATCTGGTCCGTTCTTTGTCGGTCACGAGGTATCGCCCGGCCGGAGTGTCGAACCCGGGGCGACCGGTGGAGATTCTCCCGCGAACCAGGGTTAGACCATCCTTATACAGGATCACAGTTTGGGAGGCCAATCGGATGAGAATGGCGTAATGAGCAGCACGAGGATCTGAATCAAAGAGCTGCTGAGCGAGTTCCGGATGTCCCAGCTTCGCGGCATATTGGGCTGGCATCCAGCCCCAGCTGGAGACCAGGTAACGTTTTGCCCCATGACTTAACAGGGTTTCGCAGATCGCATTCTCGCCGAGGGCTGCGGCGACAATCAGAGGCGAAGCGTGCGTTTCCCCGGTGAAGTAGTGAGCCAATCTACGATTAACATAGCCTAATTCTCGCAGACGACCTGATGTCATCGATATTGGGTGATTAACATCGGCACCGGCGGAGGCAGCCTCAATGACCAAGCCTTGGTCGGCTTTCAAAACGCCTTCCTCGAGTTGGTCTTGTCGCGTATCGAGTGCGAGCTGAGTCAGTTGTGGCCACAAACTACTCAGAAGCAGATAAATGGCGAGAAGACTTGGAGCCATCGGTGCCCCTTGTATAAAAACTATCTCCCGTGACTAACGACGGATCGTCTTATCGGTGGCCAATCGCCGGATAAGACAGATGCTAATATTACAACAATTCGAGCTCCGCGCTATCGCTGAGTGTATTCTCGACAAATTCTTTACCTGGCGCGGCGTAGCGGCAAGGGGTAAGGATTTTCAGAAGCGCCGGCGGCGCGAAATATCGTAATCCGCAGCGCAACCCCATAAGCGTTAACTTAAGGGCTCGGTGTTGGCCCTAACGGGACACCACGGCTCAGCCCGGGGTTTCAACCCCGGGAACAGATTCCCCCCAGGCGCCGCGGCCTGAAAGGGCGCCCGGCTCGCACTCCAAATTGCGCAGGTTGCGGGTGCGAGAGGCGTGCATGTTGGAGCGGAGCTGCGGCGAAATTAGAACGGCTCCCGGTTTTTAGTGGAAAGATGATGTGCACACCAAAACGAGGGGCAGCCACTGGGGCATGATCTAGTTACATAATATCTATCCGTTATTATAGCGTTGATTCTTGCGCCCTTTCAGGGCGCGGCGCCTGGGGGGAATCGGTTCCCGGGGTTGAAACCCCGGGCTGAGCCCTGCAGCCCCTTCGGGGCCGGGATCGAGTCATTCGTTATCTTACTGCTTAAGGATTGAAACCCGGCCTCAGCCCTAATGCGGCGTTGGGCTAATTTTCGCTTGAAGATCCCGGTGCCATAGCCTGATCAACCCGGCTCCGTACTTTTTCGCTACTCATTATTGTTTCGCTGGCCGAGGCCTTCTACTATAAGCGAGATTTCGAACCAGAGCTATGATTTCCGTCGATATCGAGAGTCCGTCCCAACCCGAAGCGGTACAGCTGCTCCAGGAATTTTGTTCCGACCTTGTGAACCGGTACCGGGATTTAAGCGATGATGGCTTATGGGCATTCCGGACCGAAGAGGTCACGCCTGTCCGGACCGGGTTTGTCGTTGCTCGGCTTGACGGCAAGCCAGTTGGTTGTGGGGCCTTGTGTCTCTTGGATGATGACACCGCTGAAATCAAGCGCCTGTTCGTCGTGCCGGGCGCGCGTGGACATGGCGTCGCGGCAAGGATCCTGGCGAAGCTGGAAGAGCTGGCACGGAACTCCGGTTATGAGGGAATCCGGTTGGAGACCGGGGTCAAACAGCCGGAATCGATGGCGTTGTTCGGGAAAGCGGGATACTACCGGATTCCCAACTTTGGGAGGTACGCCGAGAGTTCGGTCAGCGCTTGTTTTGAAAAAAGGATTTAATCGCCAGGTTCGCTTGTCCCCGGTGGAGACTTCTTCTCCCTGGTCCGATCCCGCCGGGCTGGTGGCTAGCGTTGCCGGTCTGGAACGGACTGTGCTTGCCCAAGCCGTCCGCTGGCGCCTTGAGCATCGCGTAGCCGCAGGTTTTTCGGCAAAGCTCACGGTTGACCAGGGGATTTGGTAATTGTCTTAGCGAGGGCGGCTTTATATACTGAAAGGTTCCATGTTAAAAAGATTTGAAATATTCGTCCTAGGTTTGGTGTTGCTGGCGGGTTTTGAGCCGGGGTGGGGCCAGGAGAAAGTCAAGCTAACGATCGAGAGCTGGCGCAATGACGACCTCAAAATCTGGCGGGATACCATCTTGCCGGCGTTCACCAAGAAACATCCGAACATCCAGGTCGTGTTCTCACCCACTGCGCCGACGGAATACAACGCGGTTTTGGACGCGAAACTCAAGGCCGGTACCGCCGGCGACCTGATTGCCTGTCGTCCCTTTGACAAGTCCCTGGACGTCTTCAACGCCGGGGAGCTGGTCGCGCTTAACGATCTTCCCGGCATGGGC
Organism: Chthoniobacterales bacterium; assembly: GCA_049585495.1. Taxonomy (GTDB): domain Bacteria; phylum Verrucomicrobiota; class Verrucomicrobiia; order Chthoniobacterales; family JAFAMB01; genus JBAUZZ01. The sequence goes on from JBAUZZ010000536.1 coordinate 9,936, forward strand.
AACTTTTCCGACATCGCCAAAGCCGCATGGTCCACCGATGACGGCAAAACCACTTTTGCCGTGCCGATGGCCTCCGTCATTCACGGCTTCTTCTACAACAAAGCGATCTTCAAAGAACTGGGCCTCAGTGTTCCGACAACAGAGAAGGAGTTTCTGGAGGTACTGGAAAAGGTAAAGGCTAGCGGCAAGTATATTCCACTGGTAATCGGCACTAAGGACCAGTGGGAATCAGCGACCATGGGTTTTCAGAACATTGGACCCACCCTGTGGGACGGGGAGACGGGGCGCAAGGGCTTGATTGCTGGTACAGCCAAGTACAACACCGGGGGCTTTCTGGCGGCCTTCGAGGCACTAGCCAAGTGGCGACCTTACCTGGCCCCCGGTTACCAAGCCCTGGCCTACCCAGATTCACAGAACCTCTTTGCGCAAGGGAGGGGAGCCATCTATCCAGCTGGCTCGTGGGATATTGGTATCTTTCACCAAATGAACCCCAAGCTGGATTTTGGCGCTTTCAAACCCTATGCGTTCGAAGGCAAGAGCAAGCCGATCATCAATGATCACCCGGACATTGCCCTTGGGCTCAACGCCACGAGCAAGAACAAGGAGGCCGCACGCACCTTCCTTTCCTGGGTCGCTTCCGATGAGTTCGCACAGATTTACGCCAACGCCCTGCCTGGGTTCTTTCCGCTGGCGAAGGGGAACTATTCGCTCAGCGACCCTGTAGCCCAGGAATTCGCTAACTGGCGGAAGGACTCTGAAACCACTTTCCGTTCGTCCTATCAAATCCTCTCCCGAAACGCTAACCCGAACAACGAGAACGATCTCTGGAACGCATGCGCTCAGGTCTTAAATGGGACCATGACGCCTGAGCAGGCCGCCGACTTCGTGCAGAAGAATCTCGCCTCCTGGTTCAAGCCCCAGCAAGGCTCTTAAACAGACGCACCAGTGTCGGTTTAAGAGCTATCTAGCCCGCAATAAGCGTGTGGATGCATATGGCGCGTGAGATTTGCGGGCTAGTCACTCAGGGGATTCCGCGAATGAGGATTCGCCGTTCCATTCCGGTCCACATCCTGGTTTTCCTGGCGCCGGCGGTGCTTGTCTACACGGTGTTCATGATCTACCCGCTATTTGATTCGCTCTGGCTATCGCTGAACAACAAAGCCGGCACCGGCGGGCAGGTATTTGTTGGCTACCAAAACTACCAGACCTTGATTACCCATGAGCTCTGGTCAAAACCATTGTGGAACGCGCTGCGCAACAACGTGGTGTTTTTCATCATTCACATGTTGGTGCAAAACCCGGTCGGGCTGTTTCTGGCCGCTCTTTTGACGACTCGTATCAGGGGGACCTGGATCTATCGAACCGTTATCTTCACACCGACCGTTTTGTCGGTCGTCATCGTTGGCTTCGTCTGGAAGCTGGTCTTAAACCCGGCCTGGGGCATCTCTCGAGGCCTGCTGGAAGCGTGTGGTATCGGCAGCTTGGATAGGCCATGGTTGGGCCTCGAGTCCACCGCGCTAGTCACCCTATCGCTAATCTCGGTTTGGCAAAACATCGGGATCCCCATGATGCTGTTTCTGGCTGCTCTGATTCGCATTCCCGACGAGCTTTTGGAGGCTGCCAAAGTGGACGGGGCCGGGGCATGGAAGATTTTCTGGCGAATCCAGTTCCCGCTGATCATCCCTACGGTTGGAATCGTCGCGGTGCTAACCTTTGTTGGAAACTTCAATGCCTTTGAGTTGATTTACGCTACCCAGGGCGCGCTGGCCGGGCCAAATTTCGCTTCCGATGTCCTGGGGACGTTCTTCTTTCGCACCTTTTTTGGCTACCAGCTACAGCCGGCCGACCCCTTTATGGGTTCTTCCGTCGCCGGGGTGATGCTACTCATCATTTTGATGGGAGTCCTCATTTACCTCTTTTTTTGGCAGCGCCGCGTGCAAGAAATTCGCTACTAAAGGGAAGAAATGGCGAAATCGAAGCTTCCCCGAATCGCCGCAATCCACGGAGCACTGTTGGCCTATTCGGCACTGGCGCTGGCCCCGGTGCTGCTAGTTATTCTCAACTCCTTCAAAGACCGGCTTACTATCTTCAGTGCGCCCTACGCGTTGCCGAATCTGGAGACCTTCACCATGGACGGGTACAAAACTCTCTTTGATCAAGCCCGCTTCGACCTGTTTTTTCTCAACAGCTTCCTGGTTACGGCATGCTCGCTCGCACTCATCCTGGCGGTCAGCTCGATGGCCGCTTTTGCTTTGGCTGAATATAAATTTCGGCTCAATCGCCTGACCGGACTATACTTGGCCATCGGCATCATGGTACCGATTCGATTGGGGACGGTCGGTATATTACGGCTCATCGTTGACTTGCATCTGGTCAACACCCTTTGGTCTTTGATTCTTGTCTATACCGCCCAGGGAATCCCTCTGGCAGTCTTCATTTTGACAGCCTTCATGCGGCAATTGCCCAAAGACCTCAGCGACGCGGCGCGCATCGACGGAGCCAGCGAATACCGCATTTACTGGCTTATGTTGCCGTTGGTACGTCCGGCGATTGGGTCGGTGCTGGCCATTTCGATGTTGCCCATTTGGAACGATCTGTGGTTTCCCCTGATCCTCGCTCCCGGAGAGTCCACAAAAACGCTGGTACTGGGTGCACAGGCGTTCCTCGGGGAGTTCGTCAATGACTACAATGCGGTTCTGGCAGCACTGACGCTGGCCATTCTGCCGCCCGTTTTTCTGTATCTGATTTTTTCGCGGCAACTCATTCGGGGGATTACTGCCGGGGCAGTCAAATAGCGTTAGAAAGTAGACAGTAGACAGTAGACAGTAGACAGTAGAGAGTCATCAGTAATCAGTATTTCGCTGGCCGCTGGTTTGGGCCGGGCAGACTACGCCAGTGATCACCGATTACTTTGCTGGCCGCCGTCTGTCTACTATCTGCTGTCTACTTTTTACTCGCTCTTGCTTGCGGTTTCGCCGCAAGGTTAGAGGCGATCCGGAGATACCAATGCGCGTTGGAATTGTCGGAGCCGGAACAATGGGCGAGGTACACGCTGCGGCGTGGCGGGCCACTAATGCTGAGCTGGCAGGGTGCATTGCTGCTCATCCGAATCAGACAGAAACGCTGGCCCGGCGCTACGACCTACGGGTCTACTCTGACTACGCCGAACTCCTGGGCAATGTTGAAATCGCCGATATCTGTACTCCTACTCCGCTGCACAAAGCCATGGTGTTGCAAGCGGCCAAGGCGGGCAAGCACGTGATCTGTGAGAAGCCGATCGCCCTGACGGTCGAGGACGCGCAGACCATGATCCAGGCCTGCGCCGAAGCCGGGGTTCGTTTTTTTGTAGGAATGGTGCTGCGATTTTTCCCCCAGTATCGTCTTGCGAAGGAACTGGTTGCCAAGCGCCAGATTGGAGAACTAAGCGTTCTCAGGCTGAAGCGGGTGGCCTACATGCCGCAAAAGTCCCCTAGCAATTGGTATCTCGATGAGATGCGTTCGGGCGGTATGGTGGTGGACCTGATGATCCATGACTTTGACTATGCGCGCTGGCTCGCGGGTGAGGTGGAGCGCGTCTATGCGAAGAGAAACCGGGCGAGCCGAGGACCGGAGGAATATGTGCAGGCAGTTCTACGCTTCACCAATGGAGCCATGGCTCTCGTGGAGGGTGGGTGGGCCTATCCCCCGGGCGTATTCCGAACAGCGATTGATCTATCGGGAACCGATGGTTTAATCGAATGGAGCTCGGATCAACCAGCCCCCGTTCATACCTTTTCTTCCGCTAAGCCAGGCGAAGGCGCCTCTGTAGGGTTGCCCTTAGCAGGGCTTTCCGAGGACCCGTACGCGGCCGAGATTCGCCACGCTTGGAACGCCATCACGTCCGGTTCGCGTTTCGAAGTGACACCCGAGGATGCCCTGGAGTCTCTCCGGATCGCGCTGGCTGCCCGAGAATCCTTGGCCACCGGTAACCCGGTATACCTTTAGTGACGGAGTATACATGCGAATCGGAATTCTGAGCTTTGCTCACCTTCATGCGGAAGGCTATCAGGCTAATCTCAGGGCCATCCCTGGGGTTGAGTTGATAGGGTTTTCTCATGAATCCGCGGCCGAAGGACGCCACTTCGCCCAATTGTACGGGCTACGCTGGTTTCCTACGCCTCAGGACCTCTTATCGGAAGGTCTCGATGGCGTGCTGATTTGTGCGGAAAACGCCAATCACCGCGAACTCGCGGAGATCGCGGCTGACGCGAAGTGCCAGATTTTGTGTGAGAAGCCGATCGAAACCAATCTTTCCGATGCCGAGGCAATGAAGGAAGCCTGTGACGAGCACGGGGTAAGGTTTATGACCGCATTCCCCATGCGGTTTGCTTCCTCCACCCGCGCTGTGCGGGCAATGATTCAGAGAGGCGAGCTTGGGGGCGTGCTCGGGATAAATGGGATCAATCACAGCGAAGTTCCAAAGCGCCATCGCGCCTGGTTTATCGACAAGAAGTTGGCCGGGGGCGGGGCCGTGATGGATCACACCGTGCATTTGGTTGACCTGCTCCGCTGGTATTTTGCTACGGAAGTAGCGCAGGTTTATGCGGAGGTCGGTTTTGATTCGGGCAACCCGGAGATAGACGTCGCGGGACTCATGCTCCTGACGCTCTCTAATGGTGTGCAAGCCAGCCTTGACTGCAGTTGGAGCCGCCCGGCCGTTTACCCACGCTGGGGCCACCTGAAGATGGAGGTCGTGGGAGAAAAGGGCACCGCGGTGAACGACAGTTTTGCCGAATACATTACGCTCTATTCGCAGGGTGCTCCCCGCAATCCAAGCTGGATGGCCTTTGGCGCGGATCCGAACCAGGCGATGATTGAGGAGTTTGTTGCCAGCATACGCGACCAACGAGAGCCCTGCGTTACCTGGAAAGACGGCTACGAGGCCCTGCGGGTGGCTTTGGCGGCCTATGAATCCGCCCGCGCACAGCAACCGGTCAATCTCACACCCCGCCAACACACCGAGCGATAAGTGAGGAGTGAATGGTGAGAGGGGTTGTCGGCGCGTTGACAGACCAATCGCCTCTCAGCTCTCACCCAATTAAGTTCGGTAGCACGCTTTGCCGCGGGTTGAATGAAGCGGACGCGCCGGCGTCTAAGCAGATTAGATCAAAACTTATGCGCAAACTTATTTTGCTTTCAGCTGCGATTCTTGGATTGAGCTTTGGCACGGCCAATTCGGCGCACGCTGGCGTTCACGTTGGAATCGGCATCGGCGTTCCGGTGTATTATGGACCAGGGTATGCGCCCGGATACTGGTATGGCCCGGGCTATTATGCCCCGGGATATTATTGGGGACCATCCGGGTACATCTATTATCGACGCCCGTACTGGCGCCACAGGTACTGGCGCCGTCATCGGTGGTACTATTATTAGTCTAAATTCCGAAATTGGCTTGTAGGGTGGCTGGGTCAGCCGCCGGAACTTCGGAGCCAGCGTTAAACGGAGTACGGACCTTCGGGCTTCCCGGACGTCGACCCGCCGGCGGCTTAGTGTTTATGCGCCTCGGCGAATCACACTTTGTGGTTCGCGATATGATGCTGCTCCAGGTCGCTCTTGGCCGCTTCGGCGGCGTCTGTGATGCTAGCTGCGCTCTTTTTGCTTGAACCGCCAACATTGCAATCGTGGCAATTCCACGTACCCCACATCACACCACTATCAGCACCCTCGACGTGAATGGTGTAGCGCACGCCCTCTTTCACGTAATCGAATTTGTTAATTTCTTTGGTTGTCGCCATAGGGCAAACCTCCTTAGTTATGGTTTCTTAAGCTCGGCCTGAAAGCGCGGGCCAGCAAATAAACTTTGTCACATCGGTTGTTGCCTCGACCGGCGCAGTCGGACACTACCTTCGCTCGGTCGACACTTCGCTGAAAATTCCGCTTTCCCCGCCCTTACATTCCAGTTAGCGGTCGAGAGGTGGGGTACCGGTGAAATATTCTTCCCAACTTAATGTTGCCGGAGCGAATCCCGAATATGTGCGCGCGTGGGCCTTTTATCGTCGATTACGGCTTTTTGTGTTCTCGCTATTCTTCGGCGCCATGGTGGAGCTGCGTTGCTTGTTCATTGTCCCCGCCGTGGCATTTGCTTTGACCTTCGTAGTCTATTTTTTTCTGGCCCTTTGGCTCGCGAACTGGAGATGCCCGCGCTGCAAAGAGCCCTTTTTCAGAGGCGCCTTCCTCCGTAGCTTGTTTGGTGGAAGGTGCTTTCACTGTGACCTTCCTAAATGGTGCGTATCCGAGACCGGGCGTATCATATTCTCCCCCCGGTTTCCCTTCGGTTGGAAAGCTTCCTTGCGGACCTCACGGTAGTTCCCAGGATTCCCTGAGGCGGAGGTACTCTGGCTGCGGTAGCTGAACAATCAGCGGATTTTTTTTAGAATCCAGCCAGCGGAGAAGGCGCTCCAAATGAGCTGAACTTGTCGCGGTGCAGCCCGCCGTTCCAGCCTGATGGTCATCCCAAACGTGGAAAAAGATGCAGGAACCAAATCCCGGCACTGCTTTCCAGTTGTGTTGGATCATCAGCCCGTACCGGTAGCGCCCGCCGACGCGTAGCATCGATTCCGAACTGGACCAGTCCGGACGAGCAATTGTCGACCGGTCAACGATACGATTGTAGTACTTGGACCGCGGGTCATCGATCGCTTCTGTCCTCGCGGTTACCTGCTGATACGGTAGTCGGAGGAAGGGCATTCGCGCTGGTTTAGCCAAACCGAAGACGGAGAATATTTTGAAAACGCCCGCCGGGGATCGTTGGTCGCCTTCTCTCTTCCGCGGGGCCCCGGTTTCGCCGGTTCCGTGCAGACCAATACCCCAGCCGAATCCTCGCCTACCGATCACGCCAGAAAACGGTTTCTCCATTTCTTGCCAGGACCAGGGTTTGCCTGGCGCACGCTGGAAGAGCTGGATCGTTGCAGATTTGTCGCTCCACGAACTTGTAGTCACAGTAATAAGTTGGCGGGAGTTCCGGATCTCTGGAATTGAAGAATGCAGCTCAAGCGGTGCTCGCGACGGCGAATCGGCCGTTGCGCCGAGTCCATTCGTACCCAGCCAGTGAGCCATTAAAATCGCCGTTGCTAGTCGGTGCGCTTGCATATCGTCTGAACCACTCTCGGAACGCGCCCTGCGCGCTGGCACCGAGATTTTTCGTTGCGTTGACCTTTTCGAAGAGATTCGATAGTGGCACTGATAAGCGATTTTTTGAACCTTAGATGAGCACCAGATTTATCTGCGGAGGCTTGGTGTTCCTGTTGGTGAGTGCGGCTCCTCTTGGCCGCGCCGAGGAACCTCCCTACGTTCCTGGCCCACTGCCTCCGTCAGGCCCGCCACCGGCCGTGTCGCACCGTTCGCAAGAGCTTTTGGCGAAGCCAACTCAGCCGGAATCGGAGCACCATTCGAGTCGGTCTCAGCACGGTTCCGAGCGGCGTAATCAACCGAAGAGTACGCACCATCCAAAATCACACCATCAAGCAAAGTCGCGCCATCCGGGAAAGTCCAATCCGCAACACAAATCTCACAACCAGCGACGCCATCAGCGCCGGTCCTAGCCAATAACGACCGAGCGCGGGGCATCTGGCGACCGCGTGTCCGCTAAAGTCCGCTCATTACCGAGCGAAAGGCGGAAGGCGCGAGATAGTAGTAGGTTCCTTTCATGAAAGCCAGCTTTGGTCCAGATCGTTCGCGGCCCAGGATCGGCATAACGATGGGGGATGCAGCCGGCATAGGGCCGGAAATCGTCATGAAAAGCCTGGCTCGCGCCGAGCTTTACGATCGCTGCCGGCCCCTGGTTATCGGGGATGCGAGCCGACTACGGGAGGCTGGACGAATCGTCGGTTCCGTGCTCAAGGTAAGCACCATCGACCGCCCGGCAGACGCCCAGTTTCTGCCCGGGGTTGTAAATTGCATCGACCTGAAGCTCATTCCCGACGGATTGCCTTGGGGTCAGCTCTCGCCGATTTGCGGCGACGCCGCCTACCGATATGTCGCTCGGGCCGTCGAACTGGCAAAGGCCGGCGAGATCGATGCGATCTGCACCGCCCCGCTGAATAAGGAAGCGCTGCGCGCGGGAGGTCACAGTTTTCCCGGCCACACCGAGATGCTCGCGCATCTAACCGGTACGCCAGAGGTCTCCATGCTGCTCTCGACGCCGAATCTCAAGGTCATCCACGTCACCGCGCATGTCGGCTTAATCGAAGCCATCGCGAAAATCGAGCCGGGATTGGTTGAGCGCACGATCGCCCGCGCTCATGAAACGTTGGTCGTGACTGGGTTGGAGCGTCCCCGCATCGGTGTCTGTGGCATCAATCCGCACGCGGGCGAACACGGGCTCTTCGGCTGCGGTGAAGAGGAGTCGAAAATCGAGCCGGCCGTGCGCGTCTGCCGGGTGCGCGGCTGGGATGTGCAAGGACCATTGCCGGCGGACACTCTCTTTTTTCGCGCCGGGCGGGGCGATTTCGATATTGTCGTCGCGATGTATCACGACCAGGGGCACGGCCCCGTAAAAGTGCTCGGCATCGATGCCGGGGTGAACATCACTGTTGGTCTGCCGGTCATCCGCACTTCGGTCGATCACGGCACAGCGTTTGATATCGCCGGCACCGGTAAGGCCGATGAGCGCAGCCTTTTAGCGGCAATTCAACAGGCCGGTGAATTCGTGCCGAACGAACACCGCTAGCCTGCGTCGCTCACAAATCCCTAGAGATTTGTGAGCGATGCAGGCTCAGGCAGCGGAATTTGCGGGCTAGCTAGTCTCCGCCGCTAATCTCCAGACAACGCTCGTCATCGTGCCAAAGAGTTGACGTCTCGAACTCCACGCACCGCTGTGTCATCTTGTTTGCGAGCCTGAGCGCATCGCCACCCATGGCAAGTTGAGCCTGACAGCCTCGAATCAGAGTCGGATAAAGTTTGAGGCTTCGAATTCCCTCGCCGTCAGTTTCAAGTACGAAAAGAAACGATTCATCGTTTCGCTCCTTGGGATCTACGGCATAGTCGTCGATAAAATCGCCGGCCGAATAGATGATCGGACGGTCGCGGTAAAATTCGATTCCTTGAAAGATATGCGGCGAATGACCGATCACCAGGTCGGCGCCAGCGTCAATGAGGGCTCGGCTGAAGGGACTGTGGTTCTTCGGCGGCGAGTGCCCCCAATTCGGGCCCCAGTGCGCAGAGACAAAAACGAGATCCGCGTCTGCCCTTGTCGCGTGGACGATTTGCAGGAGTCGCTCCGTGCGCGAATCGTCGGGATTGATTGGCACGTAAAAAATACCCGGTTGCGTCAGCCCGGCTTCCCAATCCGGCTCGTTGTCGGTGAATGAAATAACAGCGACCTTCACGTCGTCGACCTGACAAATCGCCGCCGACGAGGCTGCGCCGACATCTCTTCCCGCACCGCTGTGACTGATGCCCGCCCGATTCAGAGCGCCAAGAGTCTCGGTTAGAGCTTCCTGGCCAAAGTCGAGCGTGTGATTATTGGCCAGCGAAACTGCGTTAACACCCGCCGTCTGCAGCACTGCGACGTTCTTCGAATCAGATCGAAAATGGAAAGCTTTACTCGGTATCGACGCTGGGTTCCAGGAATCGGCCAGGACGCATTCAAGATTGCAAAAACGCCAGGCTGCCTCGCGAAATAGGGCCAGGGTATTTCCCCATGGATATCCCGGCGGTTCCCGCTGGAGCACTTCGTTGACCATACGGCCGATCATCACGTCGCCCGCAAAAAGGTATTTCTTTCGCCCTTTGCTCATCACGGCCGGGCTTCCCATTTTGGCGTACCGTCTCGCATAGATTAGTCTGCGAGGTGTTTCAGCTGCGCAACGTAAGCAGCGTACACGTCTTCTCCGAAACAGGCGAAGATCACCTTTTCGATGGACTCGTTCGCCTTCAACCCGGCAACCGTTTCTCGACAAGCGATCTCTACCGCTCGGTCGATCGGATAGCCGTAAACGCCGCAGCTGATCGCAGGAAAAGCTAAACTTTGCAAATGACTCTGCTCGGCTAGTTTGAAACAGGACTTGTAACAGTTTGCTAAAAGCTCTGGCTCCTTTTTTGTTCCCCCGTGCCAGACCGGTCCAACGGCATGAATGACCCATTTCGCCGGCAGGCGATAGCCCCTGGTGATCTTCGCCTCACCCGTCTTGCATCCGCCCAGCTCTCGGCACTCCTCAAGCAGTTCCGGGCCCGCCGCGCGATGAATAGCACCATCCACGCCGCCCCCGCCAAGAAGCGAAGTGTTGGCGGCGTTCACGATGGCGTCAACATGGAGTTTTGTTATATCTGCTTTCTCGGCAGAAATTCGCCTTTTGATTGACATAGGAGACTTTCTCGAGGGGCTTCGTACTCGCTATGACTTGCGCTCAGCAAACTTTATCGCTTCCCGGTGATCGGCTAGGATCCGTCTAGCTGATGCTTCCTGCAAAGAGTAAATGACAGTTGCGGCCTCGTGGAGAGTGCACTGAATAGATACGATAGTCGTCTCAAAAACGATGGTCAGAGCGACCTGCTCAGTGTCATCTGCTTCGGCCTTTAGCCGATCGTTCGCGATCTCGATCAGGCGGCTGTAGAGAAACGTCCGATCCGAGTCTACCAGTACATTTTCTTTGGTGAAGTAGTGTCCGATGAATTCGACGAACGTTCCGGGAGGCGCTGGATGGTGATCGATCTCAATCACGAATCTCAATTTTCGTTCCTCATTCAGTCGTCTTCAAGGATCTTTGTATTGGAGAAACGACGCTTGTTTCGGATTTTCCAGCAGCCAAAAAAGATTCTAAGCTGAACCCTGATGGGTCTGCGCCGCGTCGTGATAACCGGAATTGGAGTTGTAACTCCTCTCGGGAATGATTTGACAACCTTCTGGGACAGGCTTGTCGGCGGGAACGGTGGCATTCGCCGAATCACACACTTCGACGCGACGAGTTTTGAAACACAAATTGCCGGCGAGGTGTCGGGCTTCATTCCCGAGGGTTACTTCGAGAATCCGCAGGAGGCCCGACGGGCAGATCGTTGCGCCCAGTTCGCCGTGGCCAGCGCCAAGATGGCGCTGGCGGATAGTGGCGTCGACCTCGACAGAACCGACCGCACACGCTTCGGAGTGATCGTCGGCAGTGGCATGGGCGCGCCAAAAACGCTCGAGGATGCGCACACCGTTCTTCTGAACAAGGGCGCCTCTCACGTTTCGCCTTTCATCGCCGCTATGGGCCTGCTGAATACGCCTAGCGCACTGATTTCGATCGAGCATGGCCTTGAGGGGCCGAATTTTACCATTGCCTCCGCCTGCGCAACCGGCTGCAACTGCATCGGCGAAGCGTGGCGATTGATTCGGCTTGAGGAAGGGGAGATCTTTCTGGCTGGCGGATGTGAAGCACCGGTGAGCCCAATGGGCCTCGGAGGTTTCTGCGCCCTGAGGGCTTTGAGCACGCGCAACGCTGAACCGCAAGAGGCGTCTAGGCCGTTCGATCGAGACCGGGACGGTTTTGTTATCGGCGAAGGCGGTGGAGTTTTGGTGGTGGAGGAATACCAGCACGCGCGAGCACGCGGTGCGCGTATTTATTGCGAGCTGGCCGGCTATGGTCTGGTCTCGGATGCTTACCACATGACGTCGCCCCGTCCCGACGGAGCGGCTGCCGCGCGCGCCATGAGAATTGCTCTTCAACGGGCCGAGGTCAACATTAGTGATGTCGATTACATCAATGCTCACGCGGCATCAACCCCGATCGGTGATGTTCACGAGACGAACGCGATCAAATTATTGGCTGGACATCATGCCAAGCATGGTCTGCTCGTCAGCTCGACCAAGTCGATGATGGGACACCTGCTCGGAGGTGCCGGCGGGGTTGAAAGTGCCGCCTGTATCCTGGCGATCCAGCACGGAGTGGTGCCTCCAACCATCAATCTTGACCATCCCGATCCCAACTGTGACCTCGACTATGTTCCGCATGTCGCTCGGAAAAGGAACACTCGCGTTGTACTGAACAATGCCTTCGGGTTCGGCGGGCACAACGTCACGCTTTGTTTCAAAGCGCTCTAGCCCTGAACGTTGATCAGTAACAATGCCAGCGTCAGGAGCTACCCCCAAGAATTTCCGGGCACGGCAACCCGGCGATGGAGGACACCCTGATGGGCCAATGCCCATGATCGGTAGGGCGAGAAAGGTAGTTGATTGCAACACAACTGATCACGTCCACGCCCTTTCAAAATGGCCAGACCACAGCAGTAATCTCTTGCCCGTGATCAACCTTGATTCCTGAAAGCCGTAGCCTGAACATTGTCCCAATCGAACGAAAAAGGAATATACAATGCGGGTCGTCGTCATCGGGAGCACTGGACATATCGGAACTTATCTCGTGCCGCGCTTGGTTGCTGCCGGACACCAAGTCGCCGCCGTCAGCCGCAACCGGCGCGAACCCTATCACCAAAGTGCGGTCTGGCAACGGGTGACACGAGTGCAAGCCGATCGGGTGGCAGAAGAGCGCGCCGGGACCTTTGGTAAGCGAATCAGCGATCTACAGCCTGACGCGGTGATGGATTTGATTTGCTTTACATTGGAGAGCGCACGCCAGTTAGTCGATTCGCTGCGCGGGAAAATCCAGCATTTTCTTCATTGCGGAACGATCTGGGTCCACGGTCCAAGCAGGGAGGTTCCGACAACCGAAGACGAGCCGCGCCGAGCATTCGGTGATTATGGAGTGCGAAAGGCTGCGATCGAAGAATACTTATTGCGCGAAGCCAGGCTGGGCGGTTTCCGGCTACGATTCTGCATCCGGGGCATATCGTCGGACCCGGCTGGGAACCGTTGAATCCTGCGGGACACTTCAACCCAGAGGTCTTCGCGCGGCTGGCCCGCGGCGAAGAATTAGAGCTGCCGAACCTGGGCATGGAAACCGTGCATCATGTCCACGCGGATGACGTTGCCCAGGTTTTTATGCAAACGCTGGCGAACCGCAGCGTCGCGATCGGAGAAAGCTTTCACGTGGTGTCTCCTGCGAGTTTGACGCTTCGCGGATATGCCGAATCGGTGGCCGGCTGGTTTGGCAAGACAGCGCGTTTGCGATTTTTGCCGTGGGAGGAATGGCGCACGACTGTTTCGAAGGAAGAAGCTGCAGCGACATGGGATCATATCGCTCACAGCCCGAACCGCAGCATTGCCAAAGCCCGTAAGCTGCTTGGCTACCATCCTCGCTACAGCTCACTGGAAGCTGTAAACGAATCGCTCCACTGGTTGATCGAGAATAAAGTGATCAAGATCTGAACAGCGTCAGGAACGGCGCTTCTACGCGTCGTTTGGGAGAAAGGACCCTACCAAATACGGAGGCCACAAGCTGGGTGGGGTCAGCTCTCCCGCCTGCGGCGAGGCAAGCCGAGCGGACCGGCACGCTTTAGCGAAAAATGGCCAAACTCCAGGGACGCGCTTCGCCGCGCCCTGAATCCAGCCGCATTTGGCAAACACCAGGCCAAGGTGCCCGCCCGCATCCGCCTAAGGCGGAAGCGTTGCGGGTGGGAAACTTGGCCCTACCGCATCTTGGTTTAGCTCCGGCTATTAGCGACCGCGACGGCGGCTGAACCAACCCGTTTGCGCCTGGCCATTTCTTCGCCTGCATCCCGGGGAAGGCTAGCGAAGCTAATGGCCGACATCAGCGAGATCAGGGCCACCACCAGAAATGCTGGCAAGAAATCCTCTGCTGTTAAGTTCGTTCTGCCACGGAACGCCAGAGAAAGCTGGAGGATGGCGGCACCGACTGTGACTCCGAGACTGAGGGCAAGTTGCTGAAATGCACTGGCAAAACTCGTGGCCTGACTCATCTCTGGCTGGTCGATCTCGGCGTAGCTGATCGCGTTGATGCAGGTGAACTGCAGCGAGCGGAAAAAACCACCGATAAAGAGAACCAGGAGCACTACACTGATCGGTGTACTCACAGTGAAAAAAGCAGGCGCGGCGATGAAGACGGCGCTGATCACCGCATTTGCTACCAGGACCTTGTGAAAGCCAAACCACTTCAGAATTTTCCCGGCAGCTACTTTCATCCCCATTGCACCAATCGCGGCAACGAAGGTCAACAAGCCGGATTGGAGCGGGCTCATGCCAAAACCGAGTTGGAGTAACAACGGTAACAAGAACGGCATAGCGCCGACTCCGATCCTAAAGAATGAACCGCCGACGACGCCAGCTCGGAAGGTTGGGAATCTCAGAAGTCTCAAATCGAGGATTGGCGCCCCTGCCCGACGTGCGTGAAAAACGTACAGTATCAACGACAGAAGACCCACCGCGAGAAGCCCGAAAATTACCAGGAGCGACACACCGCCGACATCAGCAGCAGCGGATCCTGAAACGAGCGCAGCAAGGCCGACCCCGGAGAGAATAAAGCCGAGATAGTCAAACGGGGTCGATGTTTCACCGCGGATGTTGGGGATAAATAGGCTCGCCATTACGATGCCGACCGCGGCAACTGGTAGGTTGATCCAAAAAATCCAACGCCAGGAAAAGTACGTTGTGATGAATCCCCCAACCGGCGGACCCAGCACCGGTCCGATGAGCGCGGGAATCGTCAGCCAGGCTAGCGCATCGACGAGTTCAGATCTTGGGACCGTACGCAGGATCACCAGACGCCCGACCGGAACCATCATTGCGCCACCAACCCCTTGCAAGGCACGAGCCGCCACAAGGCTTTCGATCGAGCCGGCGAAGCCACAGAGAACCGATCCAAACGCGAAGATTAGGATAGCCAGCCGAAACACCGTCCGACCGCCGAACCGATCGGCGAACCAGCCGGAAGCGGGAATAAAAATGGCGAGGGTAAGCAGATATGCCGTGAGGGCCAGTTTCAGCTGGATTGGGCTCTGGTGAAGGTCGTGGGCAATGGCTGGCAGGGCGGTGGAAATCACCGTGCCATCAAGATTTTCCATGAACAGAGCGCACGCGACGATCAGGGGGACAAGAATCTGAAGTGAAATCATTGCTGCTAGAGTAGGATAGGCTTCCAGCCTGTCGTCCGTGCCTTCCGCGTCATCCTACATGCAGGCCGCCTGTAAATTGGCGGAAATGATTTAGGCGACATGAATGTGCTGAAACCAAATTCCGAAATTACCTTGGAGGGCGGCGCTCCGTCGCCGCCGAATTCCCGAATCTGGGCTGAGACTAGATTACCCAGAGACCGGAAAAATACAAAGAGCCGGTGGAGGCTGCCGAAAACGGGGCCAGAAGCAAGCCGGCGGTGGGATTGTTTCTTCGAGGCTAGCGCCCCGGCCCGTTCGCCCCATCGTCTGGCAGTCGCCCATGCGTGTCAACTTAAGCCTCAGGCGGCAGAATCCAGCCCTTTGGTTAGCGCCGGAGGCGCGACATATTGATAGCCCAGGGCGCCAGCCCATAAGCGTAAACTTAAGTGGGGAGCCTATAGTGGCTCGGTTTTTTTTGAGATGGTTTTTGCCCCGAAGGGCTACAGGACTTAGGTTTCAACCCCGGGAATCTTTCCCCCATTGCGATGCGCCCTGAAAGGGCGCGGCGCTTTGTTTGGGGTGGGTCTCGGGGTTGAAACCCCGGGCTAAGTTCTGCAGCCCCTTCGGGGCCGAAATCGCGCCACTGGTGATCTTGGTACCCCTGAGTGAATATCAGGGCTGAGCCTTGGCGCCCGTTGGGGCAAAGACCGAGCCCCTAAGTTAAGTTAGCGCTTATAGGGCTGGCGCCCTGGACTATCAATATGTCGCGCCTTCGGCGCTGAGACCTGTCCCACGGCGCCTAAAATACGTTGACGCGCATGGGTGACTGCCGGACGCCGTGGAGACGTTTGGTGCAGACCGGCCGATCATTTGAGAGCCCTGGTGCTTAGATCCAACCGGAAAGCATCGACGGGCTTCTGGCCTGGAGTCCCGGCGAACGGTACAGTAAAATACTGAACTGCGAGCGTATCTTTGCTAACTTCCAGCTTTAGGAATCCGGGAGCCTGTGTCTCAAATGCCTCGAGAACAACCTGTGAATTCGAGGTTTGAAATCCAGGGGCAAACGGATCTTTGCCGGCCGGTGGTATTTGCAACTGGTGCATGGATCGCGCGTCGTTAGCATAACCGCCAGCCCCGGCGACTAGATAGGGAATTTGAACGCCATCGAGGTGGCGAGTAAATCGCTGGTAATTGTGCACGTGGCCGGATAAAACCGCGTGAGGCTTGCGGCCCGTGTTCTGCATCGCCAGATCCAGCGCTTTGAGGATGTCTGGACTTCCACCGTGACTCGAGTCCAGCGAATAGGGGGGATGATGGACAGCGATAAGGAGCGCCTGTTCTAATGGAGCACTTGCCAATTGATCGTGCAGCCAATGCTGCTGTTCGAAGGTACCCGCAGCATCAAGCGAACCCTCTACGTTTGAGTAGAGACCAATGATGGTAAGGAGGGGAGCCTGCAAAGTCCAATAAACATAGGGCTGAGTCATCAGCTTTCGGTATGGATACAGCTGTTCCGGAGTGGGGCTGCAGAAGTGCATCATGAAACCGTACAGGCTCGTCTCAGCGTCCGGTTCGTCACCCCTTCGCGTGCGCGTATCACCGTCGTGATTGCCAGGAACAGCGAAGATCGGTCCAGCGTAGAATTTATAAGGCTCGAAGAACTGGTCTTTGTAGCGATAGCTAAGACCGTTGTAGTAAACGACGTCGCCGAGATGATAAAAAAAGCTAGCTTTGTCGGCCTCGGTAGCATTCTTAGTTTGGGCTTCCATAGCCTCAGCGACCGCTTCCTGGGTGGCCGTTCCGTTGACTCCGCCCGTATCACCGATTGAATGAAAAACCAGTTTCCCGAAGTTAGTTACCTGCGAGTCAATATCTGGCAAGATCGCGTGTAGCGGCAGAGTGAGGTATTGCCGGTTCTTCGCAGGCGGCTCGATATAGTACGTCTTGTCCTTCGGGCCCGCGGTCGGATCCCCGAACGGTCGTCTTATCTTACTGAAGCTGGGATTAAGGTTGTCCATAGTTAGGTATTGCCAAGGCTATCAAGTCGGATGGCTTAAGGCCGGATTGATCGGTGAGCCGGCACAGTGGCTGATTCTGCTGTAGGAATTCAGTCTCGTGACCGCTGCGAGGTCGCTTTGCTTGGCGCCAGACTTTGATGCCAGAGCGCGGTCAGCCAGTTTTTGATACCCGCGAATCTCGACCCCTCGGGTGCGCTGGATCTTTTGTTGTGACTCCTAGGCCGCAGTTTTTCCCGATGCCCTTCTCGCCGGTTAACTATTCGAGTACGGCCTTCGTCCACGGACTTAACGCTCGCATTTGCGCGGGCTGCGAGCCTCTCCGACTCTCCGCCTGGTCTCTGGCCAAGGTCCGATGGCGGCGGAGGCGTCACGCTCGCCGACTGGTTTCCCGGCGCAAAAGAAGGCGGATCCTGAGGTCCCTGGCGAACCAATGGCGTTGGGCTAGGATTTACCCGCACCCACAAGCCGAGACGCCCTAAGGTGTACTCTGGCTTCGGCACCGATGTATCTCCCTTATTCTGTTGGGAGGGTGAATCCGGAGAAGTGCCGGGACCAGAGGAGGTCCCTTCGAGGTTATTCCCTGCCGGTGACACCCCGTGTTTCGTTTGCGGCAGTGCGAACCACAGCAGACAAAGAGCCGCAAAAGCCGATGCGGCGATCGCTACGCGTTTCAAGACTTTTGGGGTTTGGCGATTAGAAGTGTAAGTTAGTAATGCGTCTCTCCGGGAATTCGAAAAATCTAACCTCGCCACTGTCTTCGTGGCGGCAGGAGCTAGCATTTCGGTGCAAGTCACGGTAGGGCCAGGCATCAGATCCATGATGCGAGCCGTTAACGCTTCCAGTTGCTGCTCTGGACGCGGACTAAAGGCATCGAGCCAGCGGACTTCGCCAAGATAAAAAAGAAAGTTGCGTCGTGGAGGGGTGTTCGTCAGTCGGAGCGGGACGATCGTGCGCCCAGTGTAGAAAGCATGTGCGATTTCTCTTTCAATATGAGGGGCTGCATTGGCATTTTCGGAGAACACAAGGAGCATTACGCGACTGGACCCGATCGCATTCCGAACGGCTTCTGTCCAATCTTCGTCCGGCAAAATGTCCCGTGGGGCAATCCAGCATCTCAACTGAGCAGATTCAAGCTTTTCGCAGATTGCCTCGGCGACTCTCTTATCCTTGTCTGCATGGCTGATGAAGACGTCGTGAGCCATAGCTGAAGGTCATCGCATTTTGGTTTAGTTCAACCCGATTCACATTCATCGATCTTATTGGATGTGTACTGCTGGCGAAACCAACAAGCAGACGTCTTCTACGCACGAGGTCGTTTAATCTACCTGGCCAAATTAGTGAAACTTTTTGTAGAACGAATCCACTTTGGCCTGTGTCCTTGATCAACTATCCTCTTTCATACCCAATAACCTATAGGGAGGCGCTCTGTGCTAAACAACCCGGTTCAAGAGCCTGTCGAACAACACGCGCTGCGGATGGTCAACATCGAAAAGTATTTTGGCCTGGTGCGCGCGCTGACCAACATCAACCTGGAAGTTGGTCGCAATGAGATCGTGGGGCTGATCGGTGACAACGGAGCCGGTAAGTCTACGATCGTGAAAATCCTGACGGGCGTGTTTCCGCCAACCAAGGGCGAATTGTTCATTGCGGGCCGCAAAGTCGATTTTCGCCGCTACAACGTTCAAAGCGCCCACGCGCACGGCATCGAAACCGTGTACCAGGATAAATCACTCGGTGAAAAACAGGTCCTGTGGCGGAACTTCTTTATCGGACGGCAGATCGTGAACCGCTTTGGCTTCATCGATGTGAAAAAGGAAAAAGCCATTGCCAACGAGATCATGGTCAACACCATTGGCTTCCGCGGCAAGGGTATCACGGTCGACTCCAATGTGAGCCAGCTTTCAGGTGGTGAGCGTCAAGGGATCGCCATTGGACGGGCGATGCACTTCGAGGCAGATCTCATCATTCTCGACGAGCCAACGGTTGCTTTGTCTCTCAAGGAGGTGGCAAAGGTCATCGACTTTGTACACAAGATCAAAGAGGGCGGCAAAGCGAGCATTTACATTTCCCACAGTATTCCGGACGTGTATGAGGTCTCCGACCGCTTTATTGTTCTGGATCGTGGCGAGATTGGCGCAAGCTTTCCAAAGAAGGAAATTAGTTTGAAGGGCTTGGATGCTTTTCTGCTCGATTACGCGCACGGCCGGAAAGATAAGGAATTATCATGAGCTCCATCAAGGCGGTCTTTAAGCTTCTTTTTCGCCTGGAAGGGTTCGCAATAGCGATAGTGCTGTTGGTCCTGTACATTGCGTTGATCATTGCGGCGCCCAGCGTCTTCACGCGTCCGCTTATCTATATATCCTTCCTGGAAACGGTCCCGCCTACCCTCATTGCTGCGTTAGGGTTGACGCTCGTCATTACCGCGGGTGAGATCGACTTGAGTTTCCCAGCCGTCGTCTCGTTGTCGGGCTTTGCCCTCTCCTGGGGTTGGAAAACCTTTGACCCAGCTTACGGAGCTTGGATCGGCCTCGCGCTGGCGCTCGCTGCGGGCGCTCTGGTGGGGTATATCAACGGCGTGATGGTCGCACGCATCGGCGTTCCGTCGATTATGGCAACCCTCGCTGCGAATTTTTTCTGGTACGGCATCTCGATCCTGCTCGCGGGCGGACTGCAGGTAACACTCAAAGGAAGCCAGGAGAATTTTGTCCACGAGCTTTTGGTGGGCCGGCTGTTTGGAACCGTGCCTCTTCAGGCGTTCTGGGCGTTGGGGCTGGCTGTGCTGCTCTGGTTCATCCTGAACCGGCACAAGTTCGGGGAGGGCATCATGTTTATTGGTGACAATGCCAACGTAGCGCGGGTGATGGGTGTCAACGTCGAAGCGACCCGCATCAGGCTCTTCGCTTTGCACGGCATGATCGCGGCCTTCTCAGGAATTATCGTCACCCTTGATATTGGCGTGTTCTACCCCGACCAGGGCAACTTTCTCCTGCCGGCCATGGCGTCAGTGTTTGTCGGCGGAACCTCAATTGCCGGGGGCGCGGGTTCCATATTCGGGACATTTTTCGGGTCTTATGTAATCGGTTCGCTGGCAGCTGGTGTGGTGGCGACGACGATCAGCGGCTATTGGGTCCAGGTGGTGGAAGGCCTCGTCATGGCTGCGGTCATTGTGCTCAACGCCGCGACCGGCAAAGCCAACCTGGCTGCGTTAGCCAGTCGATTCCGTCATTGGAGGGCGCCAGTTGCAGCCAGTTCCGCCCAGGAACTGTTGCAGAAGAACGACACGGCGCCAAACTGATCGTCAGCTCTTTGTCGATCTGTTTAGACTTTCCTAAAGAGCAAAAACCTATTTAATCTCAACGAGCCCCCCTTTGTCAGCAACATCGCTGAACCAAAGAATCTGATTCATTCAAATAACGAGACCGTCAATGAAACCTATCTCTATCATCAAGGCGCTGGGATTAGTATCCGTTTGCGCCCTAACAGTAGCCCCGTCTAAATCCCGTGGCGCCGAAGGCAAGCCCATCGTCATCTATATGCAAATGGGCGGCGATAAGGGCACTGCCTCCGTGTTGGCCCGCACCACCGGTGCAGAAGCCGCAGCCAAGGCCCTCGGTATCGAACTGCATGAGCAGTACGCAAGCTGGGACACTAAAAAAATGATCGACCAGTTCAAGGAGGCGATTGCGGCCAAGCCTGACGGTATCGAAATCATGGGCCACCCCGGTGAGGACGCTATGGCGCCACTCGTGGACCAGGCTTTTGCCGCTGGGATCATTGTCACCAGCGGCAACAATCCGCTGCCCAACCTCGAAAAAAAATACAAGGCCAAGGGCTTCGGCTATGCCGGTGCTGACCTGTATGCGGGTGGCTACCTGACCGGGCAGGCGATGGTTGACAGCGGGAAGCTCAAGGCTGGCGACAAGGCCCTCGTGTGGGATATCTTTCATCAGGAAGGCCGCAGTAGGAGTTCTCAGGGTGTCTTTGATGCGCTGGAGAAAACCCTCGGCAAGGGCAACGTTGAAAAGCTCGACGTAACCCAGGATGTCGACTCTGATCCGACCAAGGGTATCCCGATCATGACGGCCTATCTGGCGGCCCATCCTGACCTAAAGGCCATCGGAACGCAGCACGGTCAAATCACCGCCATCTTGCCCAAGATCCTCAAGGACGCTGGCAAGAAGCCCGGTGACGTCGTGGTCGGCGGTATCGACCTCGGCCCGGACGTCATCGCCGGAATCAGGGCTGGTTACATTGTGGCTAGCTTTGACCAGGTTCTGTATCTCCAGGGCTGGTACCCGGTCCAGCAGATCTGGTTGACCAAGATGTACCTCATCCCCGGTTTGCACAATGACACGGGGGTCGGCCTGGTCACGCCTGCCAACGTCGAGGCAATCGCTCCCCTGATCGAGAAAGGCTTCCGGTAAACCCAAATTCCAAAATTGGCCTGTAGGGCGGGGGTTGGGTCAGCCGC
>JBAUZZ010000537.1:0-7938 GCA_049585495.1 Chthoniobacterales bacterium
CGCTTGCGGACCCCCTCGTTCGCGCCAATGTTCCTGCCTTCTTCCGCGACCCTATCGTCCAGTGGCCTAGGACACCGCCCTTTCACGGCGGTAACACGGGTTCGAATCCCGTTAGGGTCGCCAAGCCCAATTCCCCACGAAGACGGCTTCAATAAAGGATCTACAGCATCCCAAACCACTCCCTTTCAGGTACCCCCCAATCGTGGACAAAAGGGTGCAAATCGGCCATTTTGGAATGTTTTTTGTAACAAATGGTAACACGGTTGGCTAAAAAACGACCCCTCGGTTCTACTCCCCTACAAATAACCGGCGTTCAGGGTTCCAGCTTCGGATTCAGAAACCGGTTAAAGAGACGAACCGGACACTGTACTCGGATGTCGGCCAGATCCTCGTGAAATCGCGGCTTTTGGTCCTTCGCCGCATCATCACAAGCAGGAAGCCGAGCCAGAAAGACCTTGACTTTAACGTTAAAGGGCATAGTAAAATCTTGTTGCCTAACGTCACAGTTACGAAGACGGAGTCGTCTAGTGCGCCGAACCGCCCGAGCTAAACCGAGTGCACCTCTGCGAGATGGGGTGAACCTGAAGTCTTTAGCCAAGCACCTCGGCGTCTCGGCCATGACCGTATCGAACGCCTTTAACCGGCCTGACGAATTGTCACCCAATCTTCGGCAACGTATTCTCGCTACCGCCGCAACCGTTGGCTACCATGGGCCCCGCCCCTCCGGCAGAATGCTCAGAACCGGACGGGCTGGTGCCATTGCTCTATTCAATCCCGACCCTATTCCACACCTCTTCGAAGACTCCAACGCCTCTGCTTTCATGGCTGGAATCTCCGAGGTCTGCGAGAAGCATCAGTACGGATTAACCGTCTTGCCTCCGGTGCAGGATGACTCCCGACCAACCGCTATAGACAAAGTGGCCGTCGACGGCTTCATCCTCTACGCCATCCCCGACCATAGCTCGATCGTCAAACGGGCCCTGGGCCGACAACTGCCTACCGTGACCGTAGATATGAGTAAACTTCCCGGGATCGCCGCTGTCGGCATCGACGACCGGGCCGCAGCGAGGAAGATCGCTCAGCACGTTTTGCAACTCGGTCATCGCCGGATAGCTGTTCTGTCCTTGGAGATGATGCCCGATGGATTCTCCGGGCTGGTCAACGATGATCGAGTCAAGAAGTGTCGCGCAGCCGTGACGCAACAACGCCTTCTGGGATATGTCGATGCCTTAATGAATACTGGGATCGATCCGGCAACGATCCCAATTTACGAGATTCGAACTAATGACGACGCCGAGGCGTCTTATTGGACCAAAAGTTTCCTAAAAGGGAAACGCGGCCGACCAACTGCGATATTTTCTATGAGTGACCGAATGGCGTTCGGCGCGCTACACGCGGCCGCCCAACTTGGTCTGCAGGTGCCACGAGATGTTTCCATCATCGGATTTGATGATATACCGCAAGCCGCTGGATGCATTCCTTCGCTGACCACAATTCGCCAACCGTCGAAGACGAAGGGGCAGGTGGCGGCCTCGATCCTCACCGGAGACTTACCGTACACTGCAGAATTAAGGCTCCTTTCTGTCGAGTTGATCAAGCGAGACTCGGTAGCCCGTCCCCGAACAAGCAAGCGGTGGTAAATTGGACAAAGCGCATCATGGACGATCGGACCTTCCTCTTGCCTTTAACGATAAAGAACCGATCCCGTTCCAGCCGCGGCACCTCGTACGGGACAACCGAACTCGTAACTAAGACAAATCCTTTCTCCCCTCCTTCACCTTGGCAAGATGCTCAGGTGAAAACTTAAAGAACAAAGGAAATAAAAAATGAAACTGCGATTAAGCAGATGGACCATGCTGATAGCTGGTTCTTTGTTGTCCGCGCCGACCACCCCGGCCGGACAGATTCCATTAAAGAATGAGCCCCTCGAAAGGCAAAACGACCAAAACCTAAATATGAAGCGTTACGTGGCGGCGGGTGATCGCGCCTACGTCGTCGGCGTCCAGGACGGGAGCCAGGTTCCGGCTGTCAGCCTGAATCCGAATGGAATAGGTTGGCACATTACCGGACAAATGGGCGGCGTATGGGCGCACCCGATTAAACTCCTCAATCAGTTTCAATTCTTTCTAAATGGCAACCTATTGCCTGCAGCTACGAAGTTCGTGAGTGGCGAAGGCTATGTCCGGTTGGAGTTACTCTCGACCGACGGCCTTGAGATCAGCGAGACCCAATTTGCCCCGGACGGATTGCCGGTCGTTCTGGTCGGAGTGCATTTGCGCAACTCGAATCCAAGTGTCGCCAGCTTCACACTGGCCATCCAAGCTGAAAGCGAATTAATTCCAGCTTATCCATGGAGTGGTACCAAGCCTACCTCCGAATCACTCCATCTACCGGATCAAGTCTCTTTTGATTCGACGCTGGGAGCGCTTCAGTTCTTTCAACCTGCACAACCTATGCTTAGCCGCCTGGCATGGTATGCGCTCGTCGGTGCGGCCCTGGACCCGCAGGATCACGAGACAGGTTTCCAATCACTTGGCGCTAGCTTTCCACCGAATGCATCTAAGCACAACGGCGCTACCGGAATGCTGAGTTTCCAAGTCAATCTCAAAGGGAAATCCAGTGCAACTGTCTGGTTCGCCATTGCCGGCTCGAATGTAGATAAGGCGGAAGCTTCCGGGGCTCTGACACTTGGGCTCAAAAATCCGGATGAACTGCTCCGCGGAAAAATCTCCGGGCGCCAGAAAGTGCTCTCCCAGGCACAAATCGAGGTCCCGGACGCCGACATACAGGCTGCTTTTGATTGGGGTAAACTGAACCTGGCTGATATGCAAAGAACGGTTCGCGATGTGATGGTTCGCGATACCATGGAAGGAACAGTGTACCCGTCCCCCCTCACGCCGACATTTCCCGTTCTTTCCGGCTTCGGGGCTGGATATCCGGATTATCCTTGGTTTTTCGGCACCGATAGCGCCTATAGCACCTTTTCATTGTCCGCGGTTGGGCAGTGGCAAGAAGCAAAGAATCATTTAGCTACTATCCGGCAGGTTTCACAGCTTGTGAATGGCACCACCGGCAAAGTATTGCACGAGATCGTCACTGACGGCTCGATCTACTTTGGTACCAACGCACAAAACGGTGATGTAAACGAAACAGCGGAGTTCGCCACAGCGGCTGCCACCCTCTGGCGCTGGTCTGGTGATAATTCCGTTCGGGACGACAACTACGATTTCATCAAAGCTGGACTTACCTACATCACCACTAAATTGGTTACCACCAGTTTAAACCCTGATGGCTGGCCTGAAGGCGCCGGTATGGTCGAAGCTACAGGCATGGGCGCGCTGAAACTCGATGTGGCAGTGTACACAATTCGCGCGCTCAATGATCTTGTCGAAATGGCAGATAGCAAAGGAGATAGTACCACGCGTGACTGGGCCGCTATGAAAGCCGCCGCGCTGACTAACAAGTTCCGGCAAGACTGGTGGATCCCGAGCAAGGGCCTTTTCGCCGATTCGCTGGCCCTGAGTCAAATGGTGCCGACAGATCCTCCGGCAGCGCTTGGCCCCCCACCTGGCATCACCCAGTTGGAACAGCTCTACTGGATAAATGCTACCCCGATGGAGACAAGTTTCGCTTTGGCGGGGGACGCCGCGATGGCCTTCCCCCAACTCGAGTCTTCTACCTTTACCGGAACGACTGGTTTCTTTCAACAAGGCCAAAAAGGCGGTTTTCAAGCCTCCGCGGTGAACACCGGTGTGATGGCCATCGCCGAGGCCAATTACGGGCGAATGGATCAATCGCTAAGATACGTCGAATTTGTAGCCGATGAACTGGACGTCGAACAGCCCGGCGCATTACCGGAATTATTCGACAGTCCAGATTACAAGTACTTTAGCGGAGGCAACCCATTTGGCGGGGCTATGGTCATGCAAGCCTGGTCTTCCTATGGCATTCACTGGCCGCTGGTGGAGTTGTACCTTGGGATCAAGCCCGATGCTCCCGCAAAAACTTTGACGGTGGTACCAGACCTCCCCGGTTCCTGGCGAGAGCTTTCGATTGACAATCTGCACGTCGGCTCTGATCAGATCGCGGTCTCGGTGCGGCGTGCAGGAATAAACCATATCACAACGGTTTCGGCTCCGGCCGGCTGGAGCTTAACCATCGGATACACCTTGCCGGCCAATACTCAGGTCAAGTCGGTGCGGTTGAATCATTCGCCCGCGGCGTTTCAGATTGTCAATACGAACCGAGGCGAAGAGATCCACGTGCAAACAAACTCCGGTGGCACGCAGGAGGTCCGGATTCAGACCGCAGGAGGTCCGGATTCAGATTGAATGATGCTGCAATTGCACTCTGAGAGATAGCACGATGAAAACGCGCCGCATGCCGGCGCGTTTTCCAGCTTAGGGGTTTGCCTTAACTTTGCTTTGGGTCTGGTAGCCCGGCTCGAATCGCTGTATTAGACGATTACAAGACGAGCAAAATCAATTGCTGCAGCTACCAGCCCAGCCACCATGTTACTCGGCCGTTGCCGAGACGGCGTAATTGCGGAAGCGGCTCCTTAAGTTTTCTCTCTGGCTCCGACAGCGTGGCCTTGAGCAATTTCAAGGTTTCGCGCGACAACCCACTACCTCAAGAGCCGAGAAAAGATCCTGGAGAGAGTGCTCGGCTACTATGCCGCAGACGCGGCCGAGACTGCCGCCGTTAAGAAGGCCTATCGGAAGAGGCAATCGGACATTCGATTCGCTTGGACGCTTCCTTGTCCGCACGATCATGTTCGACATGGATCGTTGCCGCGCCTCGATACTCCTCGCAGATTCCGTGAACGCGAGCCGGATCGCGATAGTTGGAAACGTACTCTTCGAGAATCTCTGCGCTGAAGGAACCGTGTCCGAAGGGGCTGTCTGGTATTTCAAAACTTGCTAAGACCTCCCCACACCAAGCAACGCCGGGTCGCCATAAATTGCATTCTCGCTGAGCCACCGCTAAGGACCCAGATATCGGACGATAATACGGTAGCCGATTGACGCCAGAAAAGGCGCGACAACCTGAGCAGTTTAAGCGGATCTGAGGATGGCTACGATTTTGGTTACAACGGGCTCTGCGAATCACAAATACTTCAGAAAGTACAGCTTATGCATTCCAATTTCCGCCCTTTCACGGCGGGAACACGGGTTCGAATCCCGTTAGGGTCGCCAACCCCAATTTTCCCAGGTAAGCCGCTTCAATAAAGGATCTACAGCATCTGAAACCAATCCCTTTCAGGTACCCCCAATCGTGGACAAAAGCGCCGAAATCGGCCATTTTGGAATGATCTTTACAACAAACGACAACAATGTTGGCTGAAGAATGACCCCTCGGTTCTACCCCCAAGAAATAACCGGCGTTCAGGGTTCCAGCTTCGGATTCAGAAACCGGTAATTGTGGGTTCGGCGCGCATCGTTTTTCCGCTCTATCGCTTGAGTGCTACCTTCCTTGTCCTTACCAAAAGCTTCGAAGAGCAAATCTTTTCCATGTTCTTTCGTATCACCAAAATGTCCGCAGTTAATGTGATTACCGGAGCTTCTGGATCCGCTAGCTTGGCAGCAGACGTTGCTTCACTAAACTCAAATGCCGGATTCGACTTGTACGGCGGCTGGTTCAGCCGCCCGAACTTTGCTGTCCGATTACCGAAGCATGCCTAAGCGGTATGCTCCGCTTCGGCTGTTTCCGCAAAATACTAATCCTGCCAAATGTTGATGTGGGAGTAGCGAAGAATTGCCCGTTGGCCCTATCCGTAGTTGATCGGAGATTCATAGGTGCTTCAGGGTTTGGATGCGTTAGGGGAGTGCAGATCATATTGATAGACCAGTTCCTTTAGCAAGTCCTACTCCTTTGTTAGAACCACGTATTGGCCTTGTCCGACCAAGGCAGCAGGCAAAATGTGACTCCAGAACCGGCGGATCGGGCTCCTGCAGCGCCCGCCTTAAGAGCGAGTGGCAGGACCAGTCGCACACGCTCGAAGAACTGGAATCGCTCATAGCCGCGCCAAGACTTGACAAACAGCTTGAGTGGCAGGACGGATTTTTCATGAAATTCCCCGCACTCGTTTTCCTCTCCACGGTCGCCTGCGCAATGGCGCAAGGCGAGTCTGCGCCCGCTCCGGAGCTCAAATTTGGAGATCTTGGGGACTTCAAGCTCGAAAGCGGCGCAGTCATACGGAACTGTCGCATCGGCTACCACACGTTGGGGAAGTTAAATGACGATAAGTCCAACGTAGTACTGTGGCCAACGTGGTTCACCGGCAGCTCGAAGCAGCTTATTGATCTCGTGGGCCCCGACGGGTATGTCGATCCTTCGCGCTGCTTCGTAATCCTCGTTGACGCTCTCGGCAATGGGGTCTCTTCGTCCCCGTCCAACAGCTCCGTCCAGCCCCGCATGGAGTTCCCCGTCTTCACGATCCGCGACATGGTCAACTCGCAGCACCGCCTACTTACGGAGAACCTCGGCATCAATCATATTCGCGCTGTTATGGGGATCTCGATGGGAGGCATGCAGGCTTTCCAGTGGATTGTTTCTTACCCCGAATTTATGGACAAAGCCGTCCCAATTGTCGGCTCACCACGGCTCACCGCCTACGATCTGCTGCTTTGGCGCAGCGAGCAGAGCGCGATCGAAGAGGACAAGGACTGGAACGGCGGCAATTACACCACCCAGCCGCATCTCGACACCGTTGCCGAGATCCACAACCTGGCTCTGACCACGCCTTCTTATCGCGTTCGCGAAACTGTAGCGACCAAGTTTCCGGAGTTCCTTGATGGCATCGATAAAGACGGCCTCGGCCGGATGGACGCCAACGATTGGCTGCGTCAGCTCAAAGCGATGATGACCCACGATATCGCGGCACCTTTCGGCGATTCCTTTGAGGCCGCCGCCAAACAGTTCAAGGCCAAGGTGATGGTGGTTGCGGCAACGCAGGACCACATGGTGAATCCCACACCGGCCATGGATTTTGCTCGGATTCTCCAGGCTACGGTGGTAGAACTCACGGGCGACTGCGGCCACCTTGAGCCGGGCTGCGACAAAGCCGTGGCTGCTCCGAAGGTCAGGGAGTTTCTCGGTAACTGAGCACGACACGCATGGCTCCGGGGCGGCTAGGTCAGGGCGCGGTCGGGGCGGATGGTGGCTACGGACTCTACGCCGATTCAGTGGTAGAGCCGATGGTGAAGGCTTTCTTCGCCACCCACCTAAAGTAGAGAAAAAGCCGAATGTTTTCTTAATCGGCTCGAGTCACAGTACCATTTTCCAACTTTCAACTAGCAGCCTAAGCTTTATTCAAATGAAAACGACGCTACAGAGACATTTTGTGCTCCTTTTATGTTTCATTCAAATGACGCTCGTTTGCGGTTACGCACAGATTCGGACCGTGACGCAACGCCCCTACCCGACTGAAGCCAACAGTGTAGCCTGGATTACTAATGTTCCCTATATCTCAGGAGCTGGAGTACAACAACAGTTAGATCTGTTCGTCCCTACGAACCGGAAGAATATGCCGTTAATCGTCTATGTTCACGGGGTGGCTATGGCCATGGCGATAAATTTGGCGATAGTCTAAATCCCGATGAACTTCAACTGCTCTGGGATGGTTATGCCATGGCATCAATCAACTATCGGTTAACCCCGGGAGCGCTATGGCCGGCTCAGATCGAGGACTGCAAGGCCGCAATTCGCTGGCTTAAAACCCACGCCTCACAATATGGCTATGATTCCAATCGGATAGGTGTGATTGGTGAGTCTGCGGGCGGCCAGCTAGTAGCAATGCTGGGACGACTAGCCCCAAAATAAGCGAGTTCCGAATGCGACGCGACGAACTTCCCGTTCGGCCGGGCAAATTCCTAGAAAATGGTGCAAATCCGGTTGGTTCTGGCGACCGAAGGCCCAGGTTTGCTTTTCGCAGGCCAA
>JBAUZZ010000538.1:0-11741 GCA_049585495.1 Chthoniobacterales bacterium
CCCCAACCGTTCATACAAGGTTTCGGTCGATCGGTGAAATAATCGGGCAACACGTACAAGATCTCCATGATTCCGGTCAGGCGTTTGCGCGCTGCCAGCGCGATCGCGGCGGCCGCTTCCACCTGAGCTGGCGTTGGGATCAGGATTGACCGGTTGCGATAGGCCCATCCGTAGTATTGGGTATTCGCCAGTTCCAGCCGGGTGGCGCCCAGCTTTTCCGCGAATGCGATGATCTGTTCGAGACGACCAATGTTCAGGCGATGCAGCACGACGTTCAAACTGAGGGCGATGCCGGTCTCTTTGATGATCTCCACCGCCCGAAGCTTCTGTCTGTGGCCGTTTCGAACACCGGCGATGCGATCGGCCAGTTCTTCCTCTGCCGCTTGAAAACTCACCTGGACGTTGTCCAGTCCGGCGTCTAGAAATCGGGCTGCACGGCTCTCGGTGAGACCGAGACCGCTCGTGATGAGGTTCGTGTACAATCCGGCTTCGCGTGCGACCTCCACCAGCATCTCGAGATCTTTTCGCTGTAAGGGTTCGCCACCGGAAAAGCCGATTTGCAGCACGCCCAATGCCGCTGCTTCCCGAACCACCCGTTTCCATTCCTCGGTGTCGAGTTCGCCTGCCGCGGCTGTCTTGACGGGGTTGGAGCAGTAGGGGCAGTGCAGAGGACAGCGGTAGGTGAGCTCCGCGAGCAGGCCGTAGGGACGATAGGCTAAATCCATTCCAACAACCCCTCCCGGTGAAGACTCTCGGCGTATTGTAATACCTCCTGCGCCAACGTCGCTTTGGCGACTGGGTATTGATTTCCCAGCTCCTCAATAATCTCTGCCAGAGATCGAGTGCCATCACACCGCAGCAGGATTTCATGTCCGGTCCTGTTCAGAAAAATGATACCTTCCTGATTCAGCAAAACCGGCTTCGCACTTACCGGATCGATCTGTAGACGCACCCGCTTCGCCAGCCTGGGACGGCGAGTCTCGTGCGGCAAATCGTCGTTCAAATGCGGCATGGTTAAACGCATCGAATTTTGGGCGCACATCCGTCGTCGGTTGGGTGACTGCATGCGACGGTCTTTTCGTGGCGAGCAATTCGAATTTTGATGTCCGTAACCTCTTGTATCTGTGTAATCTGCGTAATCTGTGGTTAAATCTGTTTCAGTCTTTGGGATATGGGATAAGCAAAGTCCGTTAGAATCCGTTACGCAAATTGCGGTTGCCACCTGACTGTGTTTCCCCCGGCGGTCCAGTCATCATTAGCGCGTCCAGCATTGACCACAAAACGTCGCACTTAAATCGAAGGGCTTTCACGGCGGCTTCCTGCATATTTCGATCGGCGCAATATTTCAATGTGGCGCTCAGCGCGAACTCTGAATCTTTTCGGGCCTGGGTGAGGCGTGCTCGGAAGTAATCCAGCCCGTCGGGCGCGATCCAGGTATAGTACTTCTGAAAGGCGTCCAGCCGCTTACCCATGAGATCCGGTGCGAAAAGCTCGGTCAGGGATGACGCAATAGCAATCGGCCACGGTTCGCTCCTGGCAAAGTTCACGTAAGCGTCTACTGCAAAACGGACTCCGGGCACGACTTGGCGCTCGTCAATCGTCTCTTCACGGGTGAGGCCACAGGCGAGTGCGAGCCGGATCCACTTTTCTATGCCGCCTTCTTCCCCTTCGCTTCCGTCGTGGTCAACGATCCGTTTCACCCACTCACGCCTCACTTCGCGGAGCGGACAATTCGAGAGGATCGCTGCATCTTTAATCGGGATGCTGCGCTGGTAATAGAATCGGTTAGCTACCCAAAGCCGTATGGAGTCCCGATCCAGGCTTCCGGCGTTCATCCGCACATGAAACGGATGGAGATGGTGATACGCGTGGCTCCCTACATCTTGCAGGCGCTCGAGGAACTCTGCTCTGCTCCAGGCCTCCGTCATCATACTTCAAATTCCATTCCATCCACTGCCAGCTGAATGCCAAATTCGTCCAGTCGCCTACGCTCCGGACCCTGATCCCATAACACAGGGTTAGTGTTATTGATATGAATGTAAACTTTTCGTTTTGCAGGAAGCGCTGCGAGCGTCTCCAGGCTGCCGTTGAGGACCGGTAGATGGCTCTCGAGGAGTTCCGCGACTGAAAGATGTGCGACACCCGATTTGTCGAAATCGTCGCCGGCCCAGAACGTCCCATCGAACAGGATAGCATCGGCTTGACTCAACTCTGCCAAGAGCCGCGGTTCCAGGTTTGCTACCGCTGGAGCAATCAGGATGGATTTACCGGTAGCCGACTGACGCAGCGTGTAGAACAGTCGACAGGATCCGTGATCCTTCCCTCTCCAATACCTGGGGCCTGGTCCCTCAATTTCCACGGCCTTATATTCCAAGCCGCTCTCGGTTCCATCGCGACAAAGGACCGGGGCGAAGACAGGAGGCGGTTCGAGCCATCGGATGCCGCAATACCGTCCCAGAATCTGCGTTGTCCGAAGGCCTTCATCCAATGCTGTTCTCACTGCTTTCGAGCTGTGGATCGATATTACCGAATCGCTCTCGCGCAAGAGAAAGAGCCCGAGCGTGTGGTCCAGATCGGCATCGGTGAGCAGGACTGCCTCGAAAGGCGTTTCCCGCCCGCGACCAGGAGTTTGGGCATTGCGTTCCGAAATACTTGGAGGGCGCCGCTCCGTCGTCGCCGCAGCTTCGGAGTTCGGTTTAAAACAAAGCAGCTGAAAACGGAGATCGGGGGAGGCGTTGATCAAGAACCAACGTCGACCATCGGCACTGACCGCGACGCTACACTGCGTTCGCTTTTCAATCAGCCCGGCGCGGGCAGCAGCGCACTGGCGGCATCCACAGTTCCATTGAGGAACCCCGCCACCGGCCGCTGAACCTAACAACCGGACGAACACCAATCTTAACGATAGATCGGTTCGTCGTCCTCAGTGAAGGCGTAGGAGGACGCCTCGAAAGAAATCGGGATTGTCTGGAAAGTCGGCCTTTCCCAAATCATTTGGGTGTTCTTTTCCGGATCAATGAACTGGTTCATATGGTTGGCTTATCGGCCAAATCGACTGTTACTTAAATGAAAGAGTGGAAGAACGGAACAGGACACGACGGAGGCATAAAGAGGTAGGCGCTCCCGCCAGGCGGGATACTTGCTATATAAAGCAACACCTGACGCCCCGGAACACTGACCTCGAATCCGGTATTTGGTGCGATGCTCTTCCGTCGTGCCGGCACAAACCTTAAATCCGGCCTGGCAGAGTACACAAGCAATTTTTCGGTATTGCCAGGCAGACAAGCGCTAAGCCGACTCTTTAATTGTAAGCTTTTGGAGATACTACCAGCCCGGGGCGGCGTCCTGCTTGTTCATGTCCGGCCTGCGGATTGAATTCCAGCCAAATGATGTCTCCCCGCTCCGGGACGTAACTGGCCATTTACCAGATCTCTTTACCGGTCGGCTTACCCGTATCGATTTCGGAATACAAATTCTTCCTCGAAACTGCCGATAGCAGCTGGTCGAGCGAATACCGCTTTATCAGAGGCGTAACAATGAGCTTTCCCTGGGCAACACTGATTTCGACTTCGGACCCATCCTCGACCTGGACATCTTTGGCGAAAGCGCGGTCATGAGAAGCCCATCGTGACCACCTCAAAGCCTAGCGCTCGCGCGGCCTGCGCTTGGCGGTGATCGTGCGTTAGGAGACGCGAAATCCCCAGCGATTCCATTGTAGCGAGGTGCAAACGGTCAAGGGTTCCGCAGTGGGGTTGGTCTACCTTTCTTTGCTGCCGCAACGCGACCTGAAAGAGCTGGGCGGACAGATCCGCGCGCTCGAACGGGTCGATTTCAGAAAAAGCGTTCAAAGCGCGCCGATAGGCATTCAATTTTGCCCGCGAATATCTTCCAGCGAGGCAGGCTCCGGCAAGTTGGACATTGGCCTCTAACTCGGCCAGGGAGCTGAGAACGACTTTTTGTTCTGCGGCGATTCTCTGACGGGTCCACTCGCTCTCCGCCTCTAGCCAAAGCAACTTCAACAGGCTGCTGGTATCGATATAGAGCAAAAGCTAACCCCTTCGGTCCGAGAAACGTTCCTTGATTAAGAACTCGTCCACCCAGGTTACGGTCTTCCCCGTTGCCTGGCGGCGCTGCCAATGGCCGTGGTTTACGGGATCGAAACGGCGGCGTTTTTTCGCCCGATCCTCGTAGCGAGTCAATCTTGCCACCGGTTTACCATCCCGGGTAATAACAAGTTCCGATTCAATTTTCAGAGCGCGTTCGGCTTCCGGCCATTTCTGACGAAGGTCACGAACCGAAATTCTTTTCATGTCCAATCAGTCTAACATGTTTCACGAACCAGGCAAAGCGGACTCTGGATCATCGATCCCCGAAGCGCGGATTGTCGCTATTTACCAGTTTGCTGAAGGCGGCACGGAATCGGTCTCGGAGGTCGCAGTGTAGCATAGGCTGCCAGCTTGTATGGTGAGAGCGTGTTGACATTCTTCAAACCGGCGTTATCGAGAACCGGACGATTTTTTGGATCCAATCGAGGCGCCGGAGGACCGAACTCGACGGGGTCACTCAACCAAGGACGAGTCGAGCTGTAATAGAAAACCAGCATGAAGCGGGCGTTGATCAGCGGAATTTCAGGCCAGGACGGTGCCTATCTTGCCAAATACCTCTTGAGTCTGGGTTACGAGGTTTGCGGAACTTCCAGGGACGCCCAGGTGGTGCCGTTCCATAATCTTCAGCGGCTGGGGATCAAAGACCAGGTTCGCCTGGAGAGCCTGGCGGTAAATGATTTTCGCAGCGTTCTGCAGGTTCTGGCGAAGACCCGGCCGGACGAGGTTTATAATCTCGGGGGCCAGACTTCGGTCTCGCTCTCTTTTCAGCAGCCGGTTGAAACGTTGGAGAGCATTTCGGTCAGTACCCTCAATTTCCTGGAATGTATCCGATTTTTCGCTCAACCCATTCGGTTTTATAACGCCGGTTCCAGCGAATGCTTTGGGGATTTGGAAGGAGCGCCGGCTAATGAGTTAACGCCATTCCGGCCACGCAGCCCGTATGCGGTGGCCAAGTCAACCGCCTATTGGCAGGTAGCGAACTACCGTGAAGCCTACGGCCTGTACGCCTGTTCCGGCATCCTGTTCAACCACGAATCGCCTTTAAGGCCCGAACGTTTTGTTACCAAAAAGATCGCCATGGGCGCGGCGCGGATTGCGCGAGGGCTCCAGAAAGAATTAGTGCTCGGCGACACAGCAGTGTCGCGGGACTGGGGTTGGGCGCCCGAGTACGTGGAGGCCATGCACGCGATGCTCCAGCTGAGCGAGCCGGAAGACTTTGTGATCGCGACCGGCCTGAGCTGCAGTTTGCAAGAGTTTGTTGAGGTGGCTTTTAAGCATGCTGGCCTCGAATCGCATCGCCACGTAAAGGTCGACAAGGCTTTGTTTCGGCCGACCGAGATCGAGGTGGGCCGCGGTGATCCCTCGAAAGCGGCGAAAATCCTGAATTGGCAAGCTAGGACGAAGATGCCCGAGGTCGCGAAACTGCTGGTCGATGAGTGTCTGAAGGAACTCGATCGCGCCGAAAGCAAACGTTGAAAAACGAAAGCCCGAACGACTAAAGCACTGGAGGGCGATGCTCCGTCATCGCCGCGTTGACGCGCGCGAAACGGTGAGATCGAGTCCAAAACCGATGGTGTCCACCTAACAAGGGCACAAGAATGTCTGTCCAAACGGAAATCCTGCCGATTTCGATGCTATCAAGGCCAGCGCGCCAGCGCGACGCTTTGCTTCGGATTCTATGGATCGTGAACCACAAGACTTTGATCTCTGGAGAAGTGCCCCTCCTGCGCTCACTCGGCTTTGAAGTGCTAGTCCCCAAGGTTTTGCCGAGTCACGACCCCGCTTTTCGCAGCAGTGGGGTGACTTATGATTATGACGCCGCGCTCGACCTGCCTCCCGCCGCAGTGTCGGTGCTGAATCAGGAAAACTTCTTCGAGCGATGCTGGGCGCCGACGGTCACCCAAATTATAAACAAATACTTTGATGTTATAGTCTGTCACTTTACGTATTATACTACCCCGCTTCGGGAGGCAGCATTGAAATTCCAGGGGCTCCTGGTCGCACGCGCATTCGGTCGGGAGCACCCTCTAACGTACGGTGAATTCCGCGAGGTAGTCCCTCATCCGTCCTTGCTCGAGGACATTCGTTCGCTCGGACGAAGATTCATTTTTGGACAAGCTTACGATAATCTGGCGGAAATTGAGGAGCTCCCCCTCCGCAGTAGAGCTCACACGATCACCGTCCCTCTTCCAAAATTTATCTTCAAGCATGCGAACACCTGGACGGGTACCGGGAGCAACGCAGTGTTTTTATGTCCGTCAATCGGAGACAATGGCTACTACAAAGGCATTTACCTGGCCATAAAGCGTGATTTTCATGATCTCCCCCACGTGATCTTCGGGAGTCAAATCGGACCGGTCAGTGATCCGGCGGTTCTTCCCTATCTGGCAGACGATGCGCTGGCTGATCTTTACAGATCGGCTCCGGTCTTTGTCTATTCTTCTCCCGAGCCCCGCCATCTCCATTACTCTCCGTTAGAGGCTATGATGGTTGGAGCGCCCGTCCTTTACCTCAATGGAGGACTCATCGACCGCCTGGCAGGCGCTAAGCTCCCGGGCGCCTGTGCCAATGTTGCAGAGATGAAAACGAAAGCGCGGAGTCTAATTGGAGGAGATCGCGTGCTCGCGGAAGCGATCCGATCTAGTCAGGGGCGTGTGGTGGAAACGTTCGCGCCCGAGGTGGTGAGACGTCAGTGGGCGGCGGCTTTGTTCGGCGGAGTTTGACCGAAATCCCGATCTGGGTCCCCGGAGCCCGTTGGTAGGTTCCCCTATCGGAATCAGCTTTACAACGTATATATTTTATGTTGCCAATTCTTTATGTCTCGCCCCGATCGTAAACGTCTTAGCCATGCCATCCCGGCATTTGCCGAATGGGAGGCAAGCTATTTTCTGACCATCTGCTGTCTTCCACGCCGCATAAACACCCTCTGTACGGCCCAGCGCGCCGCCGCGATCTTTAAGAGCGCCGAGGTCTACGAATCTCTCGGTAAATGGTCTGTTTCCATCATGCTGCTAATGCCGGATCACCTCCACGCCTTAGGCGATTTCCCCTTCTGGGGCGATATGGGTCACATTGTCGGGGATTGGAAGCGCTTTGTGACTAACCATGTTGGGATCAACTTTCAACGCGAGTTTTTTGACCATCGTCTCCGGAAGGATGAGAGCCATGACGAGAAGTGGAGGTACATCAAGATGAATCCCGTTCGAGCGGGGCTCATCCATGACCCTGAGGCGTGGCCATACGTGTACGAGCCCGCCAAATTCCGGTAGGGTCGTATGTTCCGCCCCGAGGCGGCGCATCTCCGAGGCGACCGTGTCCGCCCTGGGGCAGCGTTGGTAGGGTCGCATCTCCGAGGCGACCATTTCCCCGGGGGATGGATTGGTAGGGTCGCATCTCCCGCCGGAGGCGAGGCAGGGCCGAGGCGACCGGGTCCGCCCCGGGGCAGCGTTGGTAGGGTCGCATCTCCGAGGCGACCGCGGTCGGCCCGGGGGCAGCTCGGAGATCTGCCCCTACCGGACCTGCCCCTACCGGATCTGCGCCCCAGCTACTTGCGCGTGAGGAGTATGTTTGCCGTATCGGGAACCGTTGCGATGCCCTGAAGCGCCACCAGCCGACCCGGTTGCTCATTGTCTATGCGTAGAGGCTTGAATCCATCGCTGCGAATTAAGTCCCAGAACGAGTCGGCGGATTGTTTGGACCGAGCGAAATGGGATGTCGACCATTCCAGGATCAATTCAATTTCGGGACTCTCGCGAAGGATGCGTGACATTCCCTTGTAGACAAGCGGCTCTGCCCCCTCGACGTCTATCTTGACCAGGTCAACCCGCTCGCCGGGCGCGAAATGGTCATCGAGCACAATGGTTCTCACAGTCAGAGTAGTGCATTCCTCCGCAATCGGAAAAAGGGAACTCATCGGACTGTCCTGCGCCCGATGCAGGATCGCTTCGCCGGCAGAATCCGCGGCAGCGCAACAAATCACCTGACTCCACTCGCCAAAGCCATTGAGCCGTAGTGTACGTTCCAGGGCCGAGGCAATATTCGGCAGTGGCTCTACACAGACCACTCGGCCACTCGGCCCGACGATCTTAGCCATCGTCAGCGCATGCACCCCGATGTTGGCGCCGACGTCCACCGCTGTCGCCCCGGAACGCAGGCGAGCCTGCAAAACCGCCCGGACTCCGGGTTCGATTGCTTCGACACCGTGACGCGTGACATAGCTCAGGAGGGCTGCCTCGGCCGTTGGAATCACGAGGTCAAACTCGCCTGTCATGAGCAACGCATCCAGGTTAGCGTGCACGTAAGATATTCGATTCAATTCGGCTATCTGGCGGCTCAGGCTGTTGGCATGGTAGACCAGGTAACTATCAAGTCGATCGATCTCCTTTGTGACAATGCTCGAGAGATCACGGTCGAGCTTCTGGAGCCTGGGGAGAGTCTCGTTCAGTTGATCGATCAGCGGACCGTAACCGCAGAGGCGCAAACAATAGGAGATCAGTGAGCGCATGCCCCGACGAAGCTGAAGATCCATAGTACCGCTATCCCGAATGTTTGGATAAAGTAAAAGCACTTTTTTCTCTCCTCTTTTCCGAGGGCAGCTCGGCGATCGGCCCCTACCGCATGTGCCCTGTCCTCGGATCCGTTTGGTAGGATCGCATTTTTCCGCTTAAAGTGACGACTTGCAAGAAGAGGGGCAAGCGGTTAAGGGTCTCGAGGGTTGCGCCCGGCACACCCGGGGTGGTCAGCCTCCCGGCGGAAAAAGAGGCGAGCGCTGCCTGGAGCATTTGCAGCGGTAACGAGAAAGGACTTTACAACCACCTCATGCACAAGAAAAAGGGACCGATCCGAAAGATCAGTGTCGCCTTCCCGGTGATCGGAGAGACCGAGAAGCGCTACGTGGCCGACTGTATGGAAACCAGCTGGATCTCTTCGATCGGTAAGTATCTATCCCGCTTTGAGGAAGCCTTCGCCGAGTTTTGCGGGGTGAAGCATGCGGTCACCACCAATAACGGCACAACAGCGATCCACGTTGCGTTGGTTGCTTTGGGCATCGGTCCGGGTGACGAGGTGATTGTCCCGACGCTGACGTTTGTCGCAACTGCGAACGCCGTTCGTTATTGCGGTGCGACGCCTGTTCTTGTTGATTGCGACGAGGAAACCCTGAACATCGATGTTCAAGCAATCGAGAGCAAGATAACGGCGCGAACGCGCGCGATCATGCCGGTCCACCTGTATGGCCATCCGGCAGACATGGATCCTATCCTTGAGCTGGCGAAGAAGCATAACCTTTATGTCATAGAAGACGCCGCGGAGGCGCACGGAGCGAAATATCGGGGCAGGAGGGTTGGCTCGATCGGAACATGTGCAACTTTCAGTTTTTATGGAAACAAAATCGTAACGACCGGCGAGGGCGGCATGGTCACCACTGACGATGACGAACTTGCGGCAAAGCTCCGGCTCTACCGCGGGCAGGGAATGGACCCGAACCGTCGCTATTGGCATCCGGTCATCGGCTACAACTACCGAATGACGAATATCGCCGCCGCCATTGGATGTGCCCAGCTCGAACGGGTTAACGAAGCATTGGCGCATCGCAAGCGGCTGGCTTCCTGGTACTCAAGCTGGCTATCGCAAGTCTCTGGCTTAGTGCTGCCCCTGCAGAAAGACTACGCCGAACACGCCTACTGGATGTATACGGTTCTCTTACCCGAATGTAGCGCTGAAACGCGCGATGTGATCCGCGAAATTCTTGAGAGCCGTGGCGTGGAGACCCGCCCGGTGTTTTATCCGATGCATCTGCTTCCGCCCTACGAGGAAGACCCGGCAGAGTACCCTAAAGCGACACAAAGCTCGGCCCGCGGACTGAGTCTGCCAACTCACGAGCTTCTCACCGAGGCAGACGTCGCGTACATCAGTGAGCAGCTCGATTCAGCCATCCGGAGTGTTCGCCTGAGCGTATGCGGCTAGCGCTGTTTTCTTCATATATCCCGTTCGTCGATGGGGGTGGACGATTTATTGTCGAATGGCTCGAGCAGAAACTGCAAGATCACGGCCATCAGGTCGAGCGCATCTACCTCCCTTTCTTAGACGCTCCCAAAGATCTGCTCTGGCAGATGACTGCTTTCCGGTCGGTCAAGATCGATCGCGCCGATCGGGTCATCTGTTTCCGTCCCCCGGCCCATCTGCTCAAGCATCCGAGCAAGGTTCTCTGGTTCATCCACCATTTCCGCGGCTTCTACGATCTCTGGAACACCGACGGTGCTCCGCTGCATACCCGTTATTACAAGGCGCTGCGACGCGCCATCTTTCACGCCGACGGGGTCGCCTTGAATGAGGCGTGCGCTATTTTCACAAATTCCTGCGTCGTTCAACAGCGGCTGAAAGACTTCAACGACGTTGACAGCTCCGTCCTCTATCCGCCTCTGCTCGATCCGACGGCTTACCGTAACCGGGGATACGGCGATGAGGTCGTCTACATCTCTCGCTTAGGTCCCTACAAGCGCCAGCATCTTTTGGTGGAGGCCATGGCGCAGGTAAAGACGGCAGTCAAGGTCCGCATTTGCGGCAACGAACCCGGCGGGGTCTATAGTGAAAAACTGGTGCGTTTGGCGTCAAAGCTTGGCGTCGCCGACCGTGTATCCATAGAGAATCGATGGATAGCTGATGAGGAAAAGCGCGACGTTATCGGGCGGTCGCTTGCCGTGGCGTATTTTCCCCTGGACGAGGACTCGTACGGCTATCCCTCGCTGGAAGCCGCTCATAGCCACAAGCCCATAATTACCACCACGGACTCTGGTGGCGTTCTCGAATTCGTTACCCATGAGCACAACGGACTGGTTTGCGATCCGGATCCAGAAGCAATTGCTGAAACGCTTGACCGGCTTTATAGCGACCGGGAACTGGTCAATGCGCTTGGCAGCGAAGCCGCTGAGACCGTGGAAAAGTTGCACATTAACTGGGATAATGTGATCGATCGTCTTCTCGCTTGAACGTCTTGATTCTGAATAATATGGCCCCCTTCGTGCGAGGCGGAGCCGAAGA
Source organism: Chthoniobacterales bacterium (assembly GCA_049585495.1). Lineage (GTDB taxonomy): Bacteria > Verrucomicrobiota > Verrucomicrobiia > Chthoniobacterales > JAFAMB01 > JBAUZZ01. The sequence continues at coordinate 11,145 of JBAUZZ010000538.1, forward strand.
ATTAGCGAGCCATTTGTGTGCGCACTTGAATTCGACCGCCGGCGTAGCAGCTGAAGTCTTGCGCGTACCCTTTTCTTGGGAACCGTTCGAGCGGCTGGCGGAAGAGATATTTCTCAACCGCACGCTGCATCTCTCCAATGTCGACAGGGTGATCGGTTTGAAGTTTCCAGCCTACCTTGTTCCGCACCACACCAAGGTCTTGTGGGTACTGCACCAGTTTCGGCAGGCTTACGATCTGCGCGAACGTGGTGAATCGAACATTCCTGAAACCCCTGCCGGAGAAAAGATTTGTGAAATGGTTCGCCGCGCGGACGCCGAGGTTTTTTCCACGTGCCGGAGTATCTTTACGCTCTCCGAAGTCACTCAGGACCGGCTGAAACGCTATAACGGCGTTGCCGCAGCAATACTGCCGCAGCCGATAAATCACCCAGAATTGTTCGCTAATTGTGGCGATAGCGGCTACCTGTTTGCCGGCGGAAGGATCAATCCTGGTAAACGCCAGCACCTGCTTGTCGAGGCGATGGCAGCGACGAAGACCGGCGCGAAGCTGATTGTGGCCGGACCGCCGGATACACCTGAGGACGCCAATCGCCTGCA
>JBAUZZ010000539.1:0-3977 GCA_049585495.1 Chthoniobacterales bacterium
GGAAAAGAGGGTGCGATTGAGCGCCAGATCTCAGCAATCGACCGGAGAATCGCAGTGGCTTCGGGTGATAAGAAAAACCGCCTCAAAGCCTGGAAAAAGTATCTGGGACAGCGAAGGCACTATGTCCGAGAGCTTCGCCGGTACCAGGAATATGTAATGAGACGTGAATGGGACGAAAAACACGGAACGGCCACAATCTTCGACACTATTCGCGTCGCGCTCGGGATCTGAATGGAACCCAAACCTAAATTCCGAAGTTCCGGCGGCTGACCCAGCCGCCCTACAAGCTAATTTCGGAATTTGGGTTAAAAGCGGTACAAGGGCGAATTCGTCGCGCGAAGCGTTGCGAAGCGGGACAAATGAGTCTCAAGGGGCTAGCCCGCAAAAATCACGCGCTGGGAGAATCGACGAGCGCATTGCGGGCTAGAAAGCTCTTAAATAGACGCTCCCGCGTCTGTTTAAGAGCCTGTTTTAAAATAATTGAACCCAAACAGACTGTTTCAAACTCTTCTCTGTAAAAAGCAGCAGAATAGCCCGGCGTAGCCGGAGGATTCTGCTGCCTGAGCCTGGATCGATCATCCGCCACGGCGGAAAGATTTGTGAGCGATCCAGGCTTGGGGCGTGGTCGGCTACCGCTATCAGTGCAGCGAGATAATAACCTTGCCAGTCCGTCCGTTCGTTGCCATGTACTGATGAGCTAGCTGATATTCTCCCAAACCGTTGAACACCCGATCTATCCTAGGCGTAAAGTTTCTTGCGGCCAGACCTTTGGTGATGAATTCTTTTGCTCGCTTAATCGCACTTTGCTTCGGAACAAGCCCTAGTCTGCGGTTACCGGTGTAGTCGAAAATCGTTATTCCAGCGTACATTTTCACTCCGCGAAAGAAGCAGGCCCCAAGAGGAAGCCTTGTCTCCTCATCGCCAGCCCCGAGCGCGCCATAGGTAATGATTCGGCCAAGACGTTTTGTGGCCCAGGCGAGTTCCTCGAGTCCTGGTCCACCGACTGCATCATAGATAAGATCTGCCCCGAGTCCCTTAGTGATGTCAAAAATGATATCTCGAACATCTTCCTCGCCGACGACGATGACGTAGTCCGCACCGGCGGCGATGAGTTCACCTCTCTTTGATCCCGATCGCGTTACGGCAATGCTTTTGGCGCCGAGCATCTTAGTTAGCTGGAGCGCAGCAATTCCTGTTGATGCCGTTGCGGCCGTGACAACGACATGCTGGCATCTTTTAAGCCCGGCGAGTTCCACTAGCGCAAAGTACGCCAGAAACAGCCCCGTATTTACCGAACTTGCTTCCTCCGGGCTTAGGTCGGGCGGGTAAACGAAAAGCGCACGCTCCGGATAGACTATTTCCTCACCGTGGGCGCCATAGTCGACTAGCGAGCAGGCCGGAACGGTTGACACTCGATCACCCGGCTTCACGGTTTTCACTTTAGGGCCTACCGATTGCACGACGCCGGCGGCATCATAACCGATTTGTGCCGGCAGAACCGGATCTTCAACGTAGCTTCCCTCTCGCCAAAGAATATCGGCTCGACACAATGCGAGTGCCTCTACCTTGATCATGACCTCACTATCTTTCAGCGCTGCCAGTCCAATTTCGTCAATTTGCAGAACTTCCGGACCTCCGGTTCGATGGAAGCGAATGACTTTATGCGTAGGTTTCATTGAAAGGATTGATTTCTCGGCCCGCGGCCCTTGCCGATTCCGTCGACTGTGAGACTTGGTCGAAGTCTTTTGTTAGCTCGATGGATAGGCTTCTAAAGGATTCGGAGGTAGAACCTTTCATCCCGCCAAGATCTGCCAACAGTTCATGCCTAGTGGGATTTCTCGACCCAAAGGCTAGGTTTCATCGTCTTCATGTACAATAGCTTAGGCCTACCAACCTGCCTTCTCTACGCCCTCGATGGGTGGTTCTCACCCCCTCTAACGAGTGGATAGATTTGCCTTGGCGCGTGTTCCGCCCAAAGCCTCGCGCAGAGTACAAGTGTAAATATTTCGGCAGAAAGTGACACACTTTCGGCTTTCTTCCGGATGCTGCGCATCCGAGCGTGAGTCTCAATCATGACTAAGTGCTCCACTTGGACGGCCCTGAGAAACCCGGTTTTCAGACAACTCTGGATTGCGAGTCTGATCTCCGGAACCTGCATGGCCGCCCATGACGGCGCGGCGACCTGGATGATGAATAAGCTCACAGGCTCACCATTTTTGATTTCGCTGATGTCGACGGTGGCGTCGCTATCTTTCTTTCTGTTCACATTGCCCGCCGGAGTTCTCGCCGATAAGGTGGACCGTCAGAAGTTAATATGCACAATCAATCTTGGATTGGCGGCCACGGCCCTTGGTTTAGCGGTGCTTGGTTGGTTGCACCTTCTCAATCCTTACCTCATCCTGGGTTGCGTGTTTTTCCTGGGAGTTGGTTTTGCTTTTAACGCACCGGCCTGGACGTCAATCGTGCCCCAGGTCGTCTCGGACGCCGAGCTCCCCTCCGCCGCGACGTTGAGCGGTTTGCAACTCAACCTCTCGGGAATTATCGGTCCTGCGTTAGGTGGTTTGTTGGTTCCGTTGGCTGGGGCGAAGTTTGTCTTTGCTGTCAATGCTGCCTGCTTCCTCGTGGTGGTTCTGGCGACCCGACACTGGAAACAACCAATCGTGCCGGCAAAGGTTCCGTCGGAGAGCTGTTTTAGTTCTTCCTGGAAGGTTCTCTGCTACGTTCGCTCTGCGCCCAGGTTCCAGCTCGTGTTGGCACGAAATTTCCTGTTTGCTCTGTTCATTTCGGCGATTCCGGCGTTGATGCCGGTCATGGGCTTGAAAGTGTTACACCTCAGTTCGCCTAGTCTTGGTCTGCTGTTCACGAGCATGGGAGCTGGCTCGGTTGTCGGAGCGGTGTTCATCATTCCCTGGTTGAGGGCTCGCTTTTCGCCCGATTCCGTTACCCTTTCGGCGAGTTTACTGCTTGTCTTGGTTTACGCGTTAATGGCGCTGGTTCACCAGATAGAGGTATTCTTTGTTGTTGCGGCGCTTGCTGGCGTGGGATGGACACTGTCTGCTTCGGAACTTTGGGTGGCCGCGCAACGCGCGATGCCCAGCTGGGCGCGAGGCCGGCTGAACGCCACAGTCATCATGATCTCGCAGGGGGGAATGGCGCTCGGGGGAGTGATCTGGGGTTCGGTTGCCGTAATAGCAGGAGCAAGTTATACCTTGCTTGGAACCGCGGTTCTGCTCCTGGCGAGCCTGCTTTTGGCGGGCCGGCTTTCGATCAATTCCAAAGGAAACCTCACAGAAAAGGCCTCAGACATTCTATCGACAGGGATTGAACCTACCAAGGTCACGCCGGTTGGACTCAGCAGAGACTTGTCTACAGCGTGAATGAGGCGACCCATAGCCAGCTATAAGGCTGACATCAGAGTCTATAAAGCTTTCAGATTCATCATCGAATTTTATCACAGGAAACGGCGATCCCGGGAGCACAGCCCCAGCCGAAATCGTGTCGTGATTACCGTTTTGCCGTCGCGAGATGTAAAGGCAGGAGTGGCTCGCCTCCAGGCAGCGGCACACGAGGCCGGCAGAGGCGGATAGCCATCAACCCGCCGGAGGATTGGGAATAACGCTGCCACATCAAATAGTTAACCGCATCGAAAAAAAGCAGAGCTGTTGTAAACGACCAGGAGATTTTCAAGCAGCGCTACGTTCGGAGAATATCTTCAACCCATGACATTGCTGCCATAGTACTAGGAAAACAAAGATCGGCATAATCTTCCACTTAGGCGGTGGCCGTGGTTGATCAGCCATCCTCACGGTGCCAGAAGAATCGAATTATCACTTCCAATGATTGCCAATAAAGCCGGTCTTCTACAGTTAGCGGCATTCTCTTTTAGGGCGATCAAGTCCTGGAGCGGCTTCGCGGGCGATTTTTGGCCACCGACATCAAAATGTAGTGCCAAGAATATTAAAGTATTACTGTTTTTG
>JBAUZZ010000540.1:0-2770 GCA_049585495.1 Chthoniobacterales bacterium
GAAGAAGCGCGCCGAAAAACTAAGGCTCCCCTCCGAACGCGAGCGTGCCGAGCGCGAAATCAAGCATCTCCGAGAACAACTCCAGGCGCTGATTGAAGATCACGAAACGACGCTGGAAGAATACAAATCTACCAATGAGGAAGTTCTATCGACGAACGAAGAGCTGCAAAGCACCAACGAAGAACTGGAAACTGCTAAGGAAGAATTGCAATCTACCAACGAAGAGCTCACCACTCTCAACGAAGAACTGCAGAACCGCAACGCCGAACTGAGCATGAGCAACAACGACATGGTCAATCTGCTCAGCAACGTGAGCCTACCCGTCGTGATGGTTGGCGACGATTTGCGCATCCGGCGTTTCACACCCCTCGCCGAAAAGCTCATGAATTATTGCTCCTCGGACATCGGCAGGCGCCTCGCCGAAATACGCCCAAATCTGGTGGGCGTTGACCTTGACACGATCGTCCGCAACACCATCGAAACCGCGACGCCTAACGAACTGGAAGTCCAGACCGATCACGACCGCTATCTCATGCGCGTGCGCCCCTACAAAACCTGGAACAACAAGATCGAAGGCGCCGTAATCACCTTCCTGGATATAGACGCCATCCGGCTCACACTCGAGGAAACCCGGCGCCAGTAACCAACACGCAAATCAGCCGAGATACCTCGCCATGGCGCGTTTTCCCCCGGCGTTAGGTCGGACTCCCGACATAGTGATTTACCAGCGATTCCGCATCCGTGATTTTTCTATAAGGTAAGTTCCGCTTCCGCTTAGAATTACCTTTCTTAGAATCCCAGGGGCAAATTCGCATTCTTGTTTTGGCTCTTGACACCGAGTTCTTCTTATATACTATAGTGTATAAGAAAAGAGGAGGCCCCGTGCAGCGCACGCAACTCTCCGATCGCGAGCGGCGACGTCGCTCTCGCTTGGCGCAGATCATTCACGAGGCTCGTTTTCTCCGCGGCACCCTCTCCCTGCGAAACGTCCAGTGCGGCAAACCCGGTTGTCACTGCGCTCGGGGAGAGCTCCATGCCTGCCTCTACTTGGTTCGACGACAAGGGGGAAAGTTGCGCCAACTGTTTGTGCCTCGGCAATGGGAAGGGCGCATCCGGGAAGCAGTTAAGAACCACCAAGAGATGGAACAGTTGATCGAAGAACTTTCTGATTTGGAATGGAAGCGCTTGAAGGAGCGAAAGGAGTAAGGCCGTTCTCCGACGCTTGATCCGTTACGCGGAAAAAATCTTCCACCTCTCCAGCGAGGTGATCGATGACGTGACGGATCACCGCTCTCTCCCCAGGATTTCCACCTCCCTGGTGGTAAAAGCGATTCTCGCCGTGTATTGGTCCCGGCTCGGGAGCCTGCACGCTCTGGAGATGACCCGGGCAGCCAAGTTCTGGAAGGCCTGGTTGGGTCGACCGCTGTGCAGCGCCGACAGCCTGGGACGCATTGTCGCTTGCGTGGATGCCGATACCCTGCGGCAGGGCATTCATCACGTTTACGATCGCTTGAAACGAAACAAGGCTCTGCCGGATCTCCACGGTCTAGGCGTGGCGGTGCTCGATGGCCACGAGACCAGCGCCAGTTATCGTCGCTGTTGTGAGGGATGTCTCAAGCGCACCACCGCCAGTGGAGAAACGCAGTTCTACCATCGGAATGTGACGCTGATGTTGCTCTGCGGATCTCCGCCGGACCGGCCGGCCGTCCGCCTGCTCTTGGATCTCGAGCCGCAGCGGGCCGGGGAGGCGGAACTGGCCACCGCATTGCGACTGCTTGAGCGCGTACTGGCCGCCTATCCGCGAGCCTTTGATGTGGTTTTGGCTGATGCCTACTACGGCGTTGCCCCCTTTCTGAACTTTCTCCTGCTGCAGGGAAAGGACGCGCTGGTGGTTCTCAAAGATGAGCGGCGCGCTGCGTACCAGGATGCTGCCGGCCTGTGGGCACAGTTGCCGCCGCAGCAAGGGAACTACGATTCGCGCAGCTGCCTGTGGTGGGATACTCCCGATCTACTTTCCTGGCCGGAACTGAAAGGGGCCACGCGGGTGGTGCGCTCGGAGGAATCTTGGACCGTGAAAGCGCAGCTGACCAAAGAAGTGAGCTTACAGACCACCAGCTGGGTATGGCTGACCACCTTGTCGGTAGCGCAAGCGCGCACGGAGCAGATCGTACGCTTAGCGCACCTGCGCTGGGACATTGAAAACCATGGATTCAATGAACTGGTCAACGGCTGGCACGCGGACCATGTCTATCGTCACCAGTCCCGGGCGGTGGCGTCCTTTCTGTTACTGGCTTTTCTGGCCTACAACATTTTCCATGCTTTCTTTGCCCTCAACCTCAAGCCCCAGCTGCGCCGCGGCCGAACGATGACGTTCTGGGTCCATCTGATCGCGGCGGAAATTCATGCCGTCCCTCGCTTGTCCCGAACGGCAGCGCCACCCTGACATTCACATTGGTCGGCTACACCGTTATTCTCTCGAACGATTCCTTCATAGATCAGTGGTGTCTTGGGAGACCTCGCCATGGGGCCGGAAGCAAAGGCGAGAAACCTTCAGGGGACAAGAAAAAGGCCATCCGAATCTGTTTGGCCTCGCAGAAACTCGCAAAATCACAAATTATCAAGCACATCCTCTCCCCTCGGGTGCTGATTGCGGAGTCGTTGGTGATTTACAAGTTTTATTGATTTACTGCCTCTCGACGGGGTAGGATAAATTCCCCAGAGTCCTCGTGTGGTTGAAGTATGCGTACCTAGGTTACACACTTGGCTATGG
>JBAUZZ010000541.1:0-1598 GCA_049585495.1 Chthoniobacterales bacterium
TAATCACATAAATTAGTGACTATAATTGGCATTTTTCGGATAACGATGCTGTAAAATAGAGGCTTCGCAGGCGATTACCTCCTCAAAAAGCGCTCGGCAAAATCCCAAAACGCGCAAGTCAGGTTAGCTGGCAATCGAATGGGTGGGACCAAAGAAATCAGCTTGGAAATTTGTCAGGGCTGCCACTTTTTAGTCTAACCGCGAAGAGCCGGGAATGGCAATCACCGCACCGGCTTTCACCTCGATCTCCACATATTTGACGGCGAAGAATTTCTCAATCGACGGGCTGGAGCGGGCCGGAATGGGCGTAAAGCTTGGAAAGTGGAAAAACGGGAGAACCGGAAAATGAACCCTATCGGAATCCTCGCCCTCCTGGCGTTATCGGCGTGCAGCACCATATACGACGATGGCCACGGTGGGCGGAAACTCCAAGATAGTCCTACGGCTCGCCCGACGACTTTGACCGCCGTGGAAGCGCAGAAGGCTGCCACAGCGCGGCTTGACTCGCCACTGGATCCTTGCAAGCCTGCGACCCAAAAGGCGAAGCAGATTTCGCTTACTCCGCCAGCAGGCAAGGTCGATGTTGCCTTGTCGGCGTGCGCCGATACTCGGCAACCTATTCCATATCCGTATGTGTCCTATATCCCGGAGATGGGGCACCGGTCGGCAGTCGCGTGGTCTGACGGAACAATTCTTCTTCATCCGACGCATTTTGTTTTAACTGGCGTAGTTAACGCTCCGCCAAATTACGCCCTCAAATTACGGACAAGACCGGGAAGTAGGTTTAATGTCGTGGCAGCAATACCAGCCGATGCGACCGGTATTTTGGTGTTTGACAAGGACGCAGTCTGGGATGGCGATACTTGGTGGTACCCGATCGAATGGCAGGGCCTCCGTGGCTATGTGAGTGGAAACTATCTCCCGCCCGATCAGTAGCGGCGAATTGTTAGGCACGACAAACTCTCGCTTCTTTGCCTTCCCAGTTGACCTGGTACAAAGCATCTTGTGCCTCTCTAAAACTGATCCAATAACCCGCGATCGATCCTTGGTGCCAATCCTCGATCTTTCGCAAAACCGCTGCCAGGTCGTCGGCGACAGATTTCTCGCCCTTGCCTGTGTCTTGAATTTTGAGGACATCCAGGACCATCGTGTAGGTGAAATCGGCCTGACGCGCTGAACGGTTGAGCTGGTGGACGGGATCAGGTGGCATGATGGCAACTTAGGCGCTTTGTCTTCACGTTCGAATTGGATCACAACTCAACTGCGTGTGATGCGACCTGAGTAGCTCCTGAATCAAGCATCTGACCAGTTCTGTGCCAGCGAGGGAAAGCGCCACTCTGCTTCTCGCCGTTCCTCGCTCGCCAGTAAGCCACCAATACGGGTAGGTTTTCCCGTAGGCCAGTAGTTTAGCGTTGTAGACTCGATTCGCTGCGGTGAAGCCGGCTGAAAATGTTGTTGTCTCCGTAAATCGCCCAGGGACCGGATAGCACATGATTGAAGTCCACAAATTTCCAGTCACAAAAATCGATGTTGTCGAGGCCCAGATAGTCGCGGACCGCCGGAGACACGTCCAGCCCAGCGTCTCGGTTTCCGTTTGG
>JBAUZZ010000542.1:0-5961 GCA_049585495.1 Chthoniobacterales bacterium
TCGGATGAGGACCGGTGGTGAGCCGCATCGTTTCGAAATCTGCTTCAAGTCTTTCCAACGGTTCCATGGGCGCAAGAGGAGAGGGAGTTTCTGATTTTTGTTCAGAAAAGAGTTCGCCTTGATAAAATTTGCCTTCTACGAGCCAAAGCGCATCGCGACGATGTCCTGCTAGAGGATTCAAGGCGCCGGCCTTGGCGAGAATCCGCAGTTCATCCTGTTCAAAAGGCGCACGATTCAGAAGATCGGGAACGTCGACGAACGATTTTTGCCGACGTTCGGCGATCATCTGTTCGATATGATCGCGATTGATACCCTGGGTCAGACAAAAGCCGAGCCGAATCGCATCGTCAGATTCGATCGTGCAAAACCATTCTGAATCCATCACCGAAACTGGCCGAACGTGAAGATGGTGTCGCTGCGCATCCTTGATCAGGGTTGCCGGGGTGTAGAATCCCATGGGTTGGTTGTTCAGCAAGCCGACATAGAACTCCGCTGGGCGATGCACTTTCAGCCAGGAACTCGCGTACGCTATGAGAGCGAAACTAATGGCGTGCGATTCGGGAAATCCATAGAGAGCAAATGAAGTAATGGCTGATAGAATTTGCTCGGCTATGTCATTCGTGACTTGGTTTGCGATCAACGCGGTCCGCAATTTTTTTTCGACTCGTTCCATTCGTTCCTGCGACCGATGATAACTAAGGGCGCGCCGTAATTCTTCAGCTTCATCACCGGAAAAATTAGCCATGACCATGGCAATTTTCAGCATCTGTTCCTGAAAAAGCGGGACGCCCAAAGTGCGTTCCAGCACCGGCATCAAGCGAGGATCGAGATACGTAATAGCTTCCAGACCTTCGCGTCTTGCCAGGTAAGGATGCATCAAGTGTCCCTGGATCGGCCCTGGGCGGATAATTGCGACTTCGATTACCAGGTCGTAAAACTCACGCGGCTTCATTCGCGGCAGAGTTGCCATCTGCGCCCGGCTTTCAACCTGAAAGACTCCGATCGTGTCTGCCTGGCATAACATCTCGAAGGTCGCCGGATCGTTCTTTGGGAGTTTTGCCAGATCCACCGGCCGGTTTCGCTGATTGCAGATTCCGATGGCATCCTGGAGTGCAGCCATCATCCCCAGCCCAAGCAGATCGACTTTCACGATCCCGAGATCTGCGCAGTCTTCTTTGTCCCATTGGATCACCGTGCGGCCAGGCATCGTGGCGTTCTCCAAAGGTACGACCGAGTCCAGTTGTCCTTCGCAGATCACCATCCCTCCCGAATGTTGGCCAAGATGGCGAGGCAACCCTTGAAGGAGTTGATAAACGGACAAAAACGCACTAATCCGTGGATGTTCAGCCGGTAGCCCCGCCTGGCGAAGCTGGTCGCGCGCTGCCAGCGTGTGCGGAAAGTCGCCGTGCCCATGCAATCGCGAAAAGCGATCCATCACGTCCTCGGGCAGATTAAGAGCTTTACCGGTCTCTCGCATGGCGCTGCGGCCGCGAAACGTGATAACGTTTGCGGTCATCGCGGCGCCGAGTCGCCCATAACGACGGTAAACTTCCTGAATGACTTGCTCGCGCCGGTCGCCGCTCGGCAGATCCAGATCGATATCTGGCCAGCCTTTTCTGCCTTCGCTGAGAAACCGCTCAAACAACAGATTTGCGCCAACCGGATCGACCGCAGTGATTCCCAGGCTGTAGCAGACAGCGCTGTTCGCCGCGCTGCCGCGACCCTGAACCATGATGTTCGAACTCCGACAGAACTGCACAAGATCCCAGACGATCAGGAAATAGCCCGGGAAACCTAACCTGTGGATCAGAGCTAATTCACGCTCGATCTGAAAATGGACGGCAGGAGTGATTTTGCTGTAGCGCTCAGCCGCGCCCTGCCAAGTTATCTTTTCGAGGTAACTATCCATGGTCTCACCCGCCGGAACCGAATAATTGGGAAACTGGTAACCGAGATTTTCGAGAGTGAACTCGATCTCCTGCACTAGCGCGACCGTGTTGGCAACGGCGTACGGGAGATCGGCAAAAAGCCTGTACATCTCAGCGGCCGATTTCAGATGTCGCTCGGCATTTGGCTCCAAGAGGCGCCCGGCAGCGTCCAAATGCGTGTGATTCCGCGCACAGGTAAATACATCTAAGGCAGTTCGATGTTCCGGCCTCCCATAAAGCACCCCGTTGGTAGCGAGCAATTTGATCCGGTGACGCTCCGCGAGCGCGACGAGTTGCTGATTACACCATTGTTCATCACGGATAGAATGCCGTTGAATCTCAATAAACAGATGCGCAAAGATGGTTTGCAATTCGGTCAACCGCTGCTCTGCCTTTAAAAAATCTCCCGCAACCAAAGCTCGCAGGAGTGGACCATCCTCATCGCCAGTCAGACAAATCAACCCTTCACTAAACTCCGGTAACTCGCTCCAGAGAACCGCGCTTTCGTTCTTAGGTGAACGGAGTTTAGCGCGCGAGATAAGCCGGCAAAGATTTTGGTACCCGTGGCGAGATTGCACCAGCACAGGCAAGATCACGCCATCCTCCATCGTAAGCTCACTGCCGACCAATGGCCGGATCCCAGCTTCTTTGGCTGCAGTGTAAAATCGCGGCGCACCAAACACCCCATCTCGATCACAGAGCGCAAGTGCCGGAAGTCCAAGCTCCGCTGCAGTAAACGCCAAATGCTCCGGCGAAGAGCTGCCGCGCAGGAAGCTAAAAGCACTGCGAGCATGAAGTTCGACGTACATTGAGTGTGAGTGCGAGTGCGAGTGCGAGATTCCGCATCTGTAGAACAGGCGAAAAATTCTGTATGGGCAGGCGAAGCTTATTCAGCCATTTCCGTTCCGAAGCTGATTAAATCACTCGGATCTCCCAGGCCGCGCCGGTGATCCGCATATTCTCGCACCTCACACTCGCACTCACACTAATCATAGACCCCCACTACCTCCCAACGATCGGCCCTCTGAGCCAAACGATAGAGGTTACCGTTATCAAGTTGGATATCCCATTCTTCCACTTTCCAATACGATTGATCCCACCAGTTACCCGATAGTTTCCAGGGGCCGCGTGCCTCTCCGATTTTGCCGGCAACCAAGTCGCTCTGGACCATGATCGGTTTGCCGCTGCCGAGTTCGACTTTGGCGATAATTCCCGGTCTGTAACGACGAAATGCGGGGCCGATTTTAAGACTCCATGACCTCTGGGTCGCTGCCTGAGACCAATTAAAGCCTGGTGCCCGCAAGCGAATACGATCGGGCTGGTGCGTATTGATTTTTTCTGGGATACCAACCCGATCGTTGCCGACCAACGCGGCAAGACGCGCCAGAGTCTGAAAGAATCGGTTCGGATCTTTTAGCCCACCCTGGAAAAGGTCGAATTGGTTGTTGCTTGGGTTACTGGGAAATACCTCAAGGCGAAGCCCGGCAACAGGAGCGGAGGTTTGGACGGTTTCTAAGTATTGAGCAGCAATCCGGAACAATGTCTCAACCTCACAAGTCGGAGCTGGGATTTGCAGAGTACGAACAATTTTTTTGTCATCGTCCAGGATCAAAGTCAGACTTATTTCGGCAATCAATCGGTAGACTGCTTCAATTCGAAGCGACAGCCTTTCCAGGAATCGTTTCAAAATGAACAACAGTGGTTCTAGTGTTTCGAGAGGATGTTCAAAATCGATAGATTCTGCAAAAATCTCAGGGGGCTGAACATACCGTAGCGTGTTCGTGGATCGACCGGCTGCGCGATCCCAAAGTGATAGACCTTCCAGACCGAGCCGTTGACCAATTTCTTCTCGCGGTAACCGGGTGAGAGACCCTAGCGTGCGAACACCCCAGCTATGGAAAATATCGAGCAGATAAGGGGAGGGGCTGAGAGATTCTAAGGGAAGAGATTGCAACAAAGTACTGTTGGGGGTGACTTCAAGAATCGGGTCGGCGATTTTGGCAGCTTGAAGAGCGATTTCCGGATTAGGACCGATCCCTACCTGCGCTTTTAACCCGACCGCTTGCAACTGACCAACTAGCTCGCGTAGCCGGATTTCTGGTGCTCTGTTTCCTCTGAAATCGAGTGTGCAAATACCAGGTGCGCTGTTTTCGATATAAGGAGAGTAACGATAAGAAAGCTGTAAAAGTGTATTTTGGAGTTGTTCTTCTACGGCAGGAGTTCTGGCAAGCAAACGGAGCTGCGGCGCACGTGCAATGGCCAGACTGGTCGTCATCCCGATTTGAACTCCAGCCGCCTTTGCCGGGGGATTGACTTCGATGACATGCATGCCGTCTGGATCCAGCAGTGCGATCGGTGAATTGCAGTACACAGCATCAATAGAACCATTAGCAGCAGCCTGACAGCGCTCCTTTTCATCGATAGAAGGATGTGCAGATGATAAGTCATCAAGAAAGCGAGCTTGGAACGAAGTTTTTTGCCAGGCGCATTGCAGCTGGTAAGAAGGAATATAACTTACTGCGAATAAGCGACTTTTATGCTTGCGCATATTGATATTCCGGGAAGGATTTGCGAGGGATTATTTCTGGGGCAATGGAAAGAAGGATTTGAGAATAAAGACGCGATAAATCGGAAAATTCGAGTTGATGATTGTTTTGCAGAGTGGGAGAAGCGCTAGCGACAAGCCGATGACGTGTCATTAATAACAACGTTGTCCGTGCCGCTTCCGCAACGCGCTGAAGACGATACCAGGTGGTAGCCGGAATTTTGCGGAGTTCCGTGTCGTCATTCTGTTTCAAATCGAGAATGGTCAGCGCTACGTTGCCATCGCGAAGAAGCAGGTCGGTAGCTTTAACAGCCTGATCGGCGCTCTGACAACGGATCCAGAGCAAAAGATCGGTGTTAGTTGAGGGCTCAAAACAGTCTGTACCGTCAACCAGGGCCACGAATTGGGAATGCATGGCTCTAATGATTTCTTGTAATAGCAGGGTGCTACCGCTGCTGAAGTTGGGGGTAACCACCTGGGTTAGAGTGCCCCGCAGTAAGCCGCCTCCAAGTTTTTGGTCAAAACAAGCCAGTCCCGTTTGGATGAGTGTTTGCGGAGGGCACGCTTCCTGGGGGAACCGCTCGGCTAAGATCTTGCGCAACTCGATGATTTTGTCGGAAAGCATGATAGTGTTCCTATGAACACTATCAATGGCTTTGCCGTTGTCAACGACGAGACGGATTGTAGGGCGCCTGGCTCAGGCGCCGGACAGATTGAGGAGATTGCTTGGCGGCTGAACCAGCCGCCCTACAAACCACTCACCGCTCAAGCCGGCTCGTCACTTGCTTCCCTTTGGCGTTCGTTGAACTTATCTCTCCCATGCAGCTTGCGCATAAGATCAACAAGTTATTTTCAGGCGAAGCCATGAAGAGTGCCGGAGAAGCCTTTCACCGGGCGCTGCATCCGATCGCCGTCGATGAAGTGATGAAAGGAATCGACACAGATGGCCTTGAAAGAATCAAAACGAAGTATGGTGTTCTTGGCGAACTGACTCACTGGCCCAAATATGTCGATGCCAGGCGCTGGCTTCGATTAAACATCAGACGAGCGCAAGATTTACGATTAAATATCCGGCGCTTTCCCCTCCGGATCTTAGATCTCGGCAGCGGCGGGGGATATTTCCTGATCGTTGCTCGATACCTCGGCCACTCCGGGCTAGGCCTGGATATTGACGATCCGCCGATGTACGAAGACATGTTTGAAGTGTTCGGCTTGGAACGGGTTGTCTGGAGAATTGAAGCTTTTGAGCCGCTTCCGGAGCTGAACGAACGATTTGATCTGGTGACGGCTTTTTCGATTTGCTTCAACGGACACAAGACAAAGGGATTGTGGACTTCGAAAGAATGGGAGTTTTTGTTAAATGACCTGAAAAGGCGTTTTCTGAAGCCACCTGGAGAGATTTTTTTGGGCATGAACCCGGAACCCGGCAATGTGTATTGTACGCCGGAGCTGAAGGCGTTTTTTCGCGAACGTGGAGCGCAAATCGAT
>JBAUZZ010000543.1:0-6330 GCA_049585495.1 Chthoniobacterales bacterium
GTGCGGGTCCGCTCGGAGAGCCGACCCTACCCAGCTTGTGGCTTCCTGGCCCGATCTGGCGACGATTTCTATCTTTTTCGTAGAAAAGCCAAAAATTGTTCAGCGAAACGCGCTGTTCTCTAAAAATTTTTGCGTTGACAACCCGCGCGAAGTTTCGTTCAAATTTTATCTCGATTTCAATACGCGACGAGAATCGAGTGGGTCACAATTTCGCGTCTTGAAAATGATATTCCGCGGTGACACGATCGCCGCAAAATTGTTCAAAAATTTTTGCAAATACTTGACAGTGAGTTTTAAATTTCTTAGAAAACCGGCGCAATCGCCTCTGATGAGTAACCATCAGTTATGTGAAAACTTAGAGAGAGCGTTGGCACATTTGCTGCCCTCCCTTCGCCGAAACCCCATCGACCGGCCCTCCTTAACCAGAACCGCGAGCCAGTATTGCGAATTGCCCGGGGTGCTCAGCCTCCAAACTCGGGTGTTGGCGTCCTTTTGAGAATAAACCAAGGAGTAGAACCAAGCATGACACAGAAAATATTGGCCGGTGCCATCGGCCTTCTAACGTTAGCGGGATTTGCCCTGGCACAGGCGCCCGCACCCGCGGCTTCCACACCCGCGGACCAACCCGTGGCGACCGCGCCTGCTGGAGGTCCAGAGCTGCAACGGATCACCTTGGCGCAGGCTCCGGCAGCAACCGACCAACCCGCGGCCGGACCTGCCGGAGGCGGCGAGCTGCAACGGATCACGGTGACCGGCTATATCATCCCACGTCTGGGCGAAGGCACGCAGCCTGTTTTCAATATCGACAGGGACTGGTGGCAGAGGCGCGGACAGCAAAACGTCGCTTCGGTATTGGAAACCCTTCCTTTTGCCAATGGCAATTTCAACCAGAGCTTTTCCCCGGGAAATAATACTTCGCCCGCCGGCGACGCGGTCAATATTCGTAACGTCGGGGTGAACGGCACCCTGGTTCTGGTTGATGGGCTGCGCTTCCCTTTGTTCCCGTTACCCCTGAATTTTGTCCAGACCTTTGTCGACCTGAACTCCATTCCAATCGCCGCGATCGACCGGATTGAAATCCTGAAGGACAACGGTACCGCCACCTACGGTGACGACGCGGTTGCCGGTGTGATTAACATTATCCTCAGGGATACTTACAACGGCGTCCAGTTTAACAACTATTTGGGTTTCAGTCAGCGGGGGGACGACGTCACCTACCATTCCCAACTTGTTGCCGGTATCGCCGATGACCTGGGCAAGTGGGGGAAACTCAGCCTCGTAACTGCCTTCAACTATGAAGTGAGCACTCCGATTGATGCCTTGGATCGCCCCTTCACGACTGGCAATTATAGCGAACTCAGCCCGAAATATCCGGACCGCCCGACCACATTTGTCCCCTTCCTTGGTTCGTTTCTTGGCCAAAATACCGGAAACATCTATACGGTACCTCCCGGCACCAGCACCGGGCCGACGACTCTGCTGATCAATGGTCCGACGGAACCGATTCTTATTCCAATAAACGCTCAACTGGCAGCCAGAGAAGAGCGCTGGGGCGGGCTGGTGAAATTCAATTATTCGCCGACCGATTGGTTCAAGCTCTACGATACCTTTGTTATCCAGGACAATTACGAAAAGGCTTCGACCCTCAATCAGGGATACGATTTCGGCGGGGCCGACAAGATCTTTGGTCAGCCCATTGTCATTCCAACCACCAATCCTTTCAATACGACCGGCGAGCCGCTCATCCCGCAGGGCGGTTGGGGAGGGGACTTTCCGCAATGGACTCAAGAGACCTGGATCCGCACCATATGGAATACGGTGGGAGCTCTGGCGCAGTTGCCCCACAATTGGGTGATCAATGGGAGCTTCACCTACGGCGAGTCGGACGGGACCGAGTCGCTCGATAATGCCGTTAATCTGTTAGCATTGCAGCAGGCTTTTAATGGCACGATCCCGGGTCATATCGGGCAATTCTACAATCCGTTTCTGGATTGGCGGGCTGTCCAGGGCTTCAATAAAGCGCTCCTGCCCGAGATTCTCGTTAACCAAACCTTGGATAGCCGCACCGATGTCGCGCAGTGGGTGTTGAAAGCCGGTGGCACGGTGCTCGATCTGTGCAGCGGTCCGCTCAATGTGGCCGCGGGATTAGAGTATCGCAGCGAATCCTTGATCCAGGCAAACGATACCCTCAGCGAGCTGCGCTTAATTGGGAACGGCGACTTCCTGGGCAAGCAAGTCGACGGTCGGCGCTACATCAAGAGCGCCTATTGGGAGGTTGACGTTCCGCTGGCCGGTGACAAATGGTCCTGGCCCGGGTTACGGGCGCTCGACTTCACCTACTCGCAGAGGCTCGACGATTACACCCAGTTCGGTCAGGCCGTTAAACCAAAGTTTGCACTGCGCTACAAACCCTTCAACGATTTGACCGTTCGGGCAACTTATTCGGAGGGCTTCATTGTCCCTTCCTTGTCGCAACTTTTCGGTACGCCGCTCGAATTGCAGCAGCAGGTCACTGACCCCAACTTTCCGGCCGGAAATCCGAATCACTCCTACAGCACACTCTTGGTCCAGGGATCCAACCCGAACTTGCAGCCCCAGAGCGCTTATTCTTATTACCTGGAGGGTGTCTGGACGCCAGACTCCCTGAATGATCCCAATGGATGGTTCCATTGGTTACATGGCTTGACGGCTTACGTTGACTGGTGGCAGATCGAGTTGCGAAACCAGATCGGCACGATTAACCCGCAGTTCGTCGTGGATGCGCCAACTGGGTTTCCTGGCAATAGCATAGTCAGAAATCCGGCTACCGGGTTGATCACGCGAATAAATAACCCATTTATCAATATTGGGACCCTGAATACCCGCGGGTTCGATTTTGGTGGTAGCTATATTACCAAAGAATATGATTGGGGTAAGCTCGATTTCGAACTCAACGCCACCTATGTGTACGGCTACTCTACGAAGATTCCTTACCCGCCCGTTAACGGCAAGCCGACCTTCCAAGTAATAACACTCGACGACCAAGCCGGCTCACCGGGTTCATTCGCTATCGGCGGTGGACCGGACTTCAAATTGATTACCAGTTTGTTTTATTCTAAAACTATCTGCGGCATTGATACGTTCAGCACCGGTCTCACTCTGAATTATCGCGATTCGGAGGCCGATTTTAACAACAACGCCAAGGGCTCAAATCCCCTGGCGAACCCTGGTCTGGATGCGCCCGGTTACGTGCATCTCATTGGCAGCTACACTACGGTGGACTACCAGGTCAGCTATGAATTCGGCAAGGCAGAGGAGATCACACCGGGAACAGCTAAACCCGGCTACGACAAGGAAGGCAACAGACTGGTTGGCGAGAAGGCAATCTCGCCTAAACCGGAGGGGTCCCGATGGGGCTGGAGACAGTTGCTCAACAACACCAAGTTTATTTTTGGAATCAATAACATCTTTGATACGCACCCTCCGCTCTCCGTTGATAGCAACTACCTCGGCCGCGATTATTTCAACGACAATTCAGTCCAGCGCTTCTTCTATTTCGAAATAGACAAGCATTTCTAGTCTAACCTTCGCGGCCATATCGCTTGAAGCGAGGCAGTCGCAAGGCTCTCTCGCTTCTTGTTTTTTCATGTTAGCCGGCCTGTCCTTAAATCCAAGCTTCCAGCGGTCGTTTCGGAGAAACGAACCTACCAAATCCGGAAGCCACAAGCTGTGGGGTAGGGTCAGCTCTCCCGCCAGCGGCGAGGCAAGCCGAGCGGACCGGCACGCTTCGCGAAAGACGGCCAAACTGCAGGGACGTGCTTCCGCATCGTGCACAAGGTAACAAGTTAACGAAGGGCTGTCGGGCTCGAAACGAGCCAAGAAACGGTTAGTTGTGATGGCTCCGGGCAAACCGGTGTCGTTCCGTGGCTCTCAGCGGCGGAAATAGACCGGAACAATATTGAGATCGAAGTCAAGCAGGTCCGGGATGACACTCGCATTCCCATCCGCTGCCGGGAACCACCTCACGTCGTCAACCGCTCCTGTTGCCTGCGCGATTGCTCTGACTTCAATATCGCGGATAGTGTGGCCGAGCTCGTCAACGGCAAAGTCGACCACCAGCGGAGTGTTCCCGACATATTGCCCATTGATCTGCACCCTGGCGCCAATCGGTTTGGAAACAATGACGACAGGGCGCACTCGAACCGCCATAACCTCATTGTGAGCACGCGACGGGCTCCCTTGAGTTGAATTACCGCCAGCCAAGCACAAAGGCGCGACCAGAAGTACCGCTAATCCAGCCAACACACAGCAACGAGTGGTCCGGCTCATATCGACAGATTTAACCCCCTTCTATGGAGTGCAACTAGCGAATCGGCAAAAAAACCACCAAGTTGTTTAACAGGTCATGTCTTCAAAAGGAAGACAATTTTGATCACTTTTCGGCCACCCTGGCAGGAGGAGTCAGCGAGTTGAGCCAGCGGTCGAGGGTGGCTTTCTCGTAGAATAAGATATCGGACTTCTGTTCATTGGAAACATAGAAATACCGATGGAGGTAATCAACATCGACCAGGGCCGCCGGACCGCTGGCTAGGACATGACCCTTCGGGTCGGTCAGGGTGTAGTCAAAATAAAGGCGCAGCGGCAACCACATGTTGCGATCGAATCGTACACCAATGTTGTGGGGGAACCTGCTAATGCGCCACGGCTCCAATCGCCCGGCCAGATCGATATCGGTGAATTTCAAGGTCAGTGTCGCACCGGGAAAGCGTCTGGACACCTTAGGCGAGAGGTAACTTGAGACCTCGTCCCGAAAAATTGCGGCGGAGGCAATCTCTTGGCGATCTTGGATCCGAAAATCGGAAAATCGTTCAGGATGAACGAATTCGATACGGACGTTGTTGGCTGCGAGCGCGTTGCCGGCGCCGAAGCTCAGGAGAAGGAGCGGGAGCCAGCGATAAAATTGGTTGATTTTCATACTAGCTGTTGGCGACACGATACACCTGTTGCGGCCTTTGTGCACTCGTTGCCGTGAGGAAAGTAGAAAGTAGACAGTAGACAGTCAATCCTCCTCTGAGAAGTCGTCACTTCTGGGACTCGATGATTGTCCTCATAGAGAAGGAGCGCCACCTTGTCAATCATCCCGCGCAACGTCTTTCCAACTTCTTCCAGATTCGGGACGATTGTCTTCGTTTCTTCGGAGGTTAGTAGAGCCAACTATTTACTGTCTACTTTCCACTTTCTACTGCCCACTTTCCTCTCTGAGGCGCCGGCCTTTTCTTGGATTCGGTGATTGTCGCCGACGAGAAAGAGCTCAACCTTTTCAATCATTCCACGCAGCATCCTCCCGACTTCTTCCAGACTTGCGACGAGCGAGTTCGTTTCTTCGGAAGTCAGTATCCGCAATCGACCGCGACCCCGACCCAATGCTGAGTCTCAAGTTGTTCGCCATCGGCGTCGGGAAAGTGGACAGTGGAGAGTAGAAAGTAGAAAGTGGACAGTAGACAGTCAGTCTTCCTCTGAGGCGTCGGCCTTTTCTTGGATTCGGTGATTGTCGCGGATGAGAAACAACTCAACTTTTTCCATCACCCCACGCAGCATCCCCCCGACTTCTTCCAGACTTGTGATGAGCGAATTCGTTTCTTCGGAGGTGAGGTATCCGCAGTCGGCTGCGACCCCGACCCAATGCTGAGTCTCAAGTTGTTCGCCATCTGCATCGGTAAGCTTACTTAGAAAAGCCTTTTTGTACTTTCGCTTGGCCCAGGCCTCGGAGATCTGAGCTCCGATGGACCTTGACGAGCGCCGGATCTGATCGGTCAGCGCAAACATTTCTTCACGCGGGAATCTCCTCGACAATTTGAATAGGTTAGAGCTGATCTCGCACGCCCTCTGGTAAACGATCAAGTCACTGAACCGCCGCGCAAAATACTTCTGCTCCATCGTATGTAATGCTGATTGATTACTGTCTACTGGCCACTTTCTACTGTCTACTTCCCAGCCGTGCCTGCGCTACCTGTCGGCCAGCCAGGACGCTGTTTCGCCTGGCGGGAACGTTTGCCGCAGAAATCACCCTGGGCGGCTGCGCCGACTGCGCGCGCGTCAAATGTTCGAAGCGCGCGATCAGATCGAGATAAGGCGTCGCTGCCCGTACTCCGACGGCACGCAGAATTTTAAATTGTAGCTCCAGGCTCTGGATCTGGCGCGTGTCCGCGATTGAGTCGGTAGCCAGGGTCAAGCTCTCGGAAGCGCCCTCGGAGTTCCGGCGACTCGCGCGTCCGTCTTCCTGGATCTTCACATTGGCCGAGGGAGGCAGTGTGCCGATAATCGAGACCGGGTCGGCATCCGGCCAACGTT
>JBAUZZ010000544.1:0-3367 GCA_049585495.1 Chthoniobacterales bacterium
GATGGCCGCCGAGAACAGCAGTCCGGCAGACCTCGATCGCGGTCATGGCGCGGCGCTGCGCCGTGGAGAGCGAAGCGCCATGCTCATGACGATAGGCTTCGCCGTAGCGGCGAAACACATCCGCCACCTCAAGCTTTGGGCGACCCATGTCCCGGAGCTAGAAGTACAGTGGTGGAGCGGGCTTGGGCTCAGCGGTAACCGGCTGCGGGAGCAGATCGAGTGGGCTGGTGGTGGAACACACCTTGGTAGTGGCGATGCGCAGATAGCGGGCCGTGGTAGCCAGGCTGCGATGACCAAGTAGCAGTTGAATGGTGCGTACGTCGGTGCCGGATTCCAGAAGATGAACTGCGAATGCGTGCCGAAGCAAATGAGGTGTGATCGGTTTGGGAATCCGGCAAATTCGATGCGCCTTCTGGCACGCGTCCTATCGACCGCCGCCCTGGTAATGTGGCCGCCGATTCGATCGCCCGGGAAGAGCCACTGCTTGGGCTTGTTCACTGGCCACCAGCTACGCAGGATTTGCAGCAGCTTTGGGGAAAGCATGACATAGCGATCTTTCTGCCCTTTGCCTTGTTCGACTCGAATGACCATTCGCTCGCTGTCGATATCGGCGACTTTCAGGCGGATAGCCTCGGAGATGCGCAGCCCGGCACCGTAACAGATGGCCAGGATGGTGCGATGCTTGAAGCTCTGCACGCAGCCCAAGAACTGAAGAACCTCTTCGGGACTCAAGACAATAGGCAACTTCTGAGGCTTCTTTGGCGCCGGGATAATTTCTTCCAGGCTCCAATCCTTATGAAGCGTGACTTTCTAGAGGAAACGAAGAGCGTCTATGGCGATGAGGATTGAACTGGGAGCCAGTTTCTTTTCGTTGGTTAGATAGACCTGGTAAGAGCGAATCTCCTCAGGGCCCAGTACTTCTGGTGATTTACTGAAATGGCGCGCAAATAGACAGACCTGTTGCACGTATGAGTCTTGGGTATGTGGTGAGAGATTCCTCACCTGCATGTCCTCGGTCATGCGTCGTCGAAGCGATGTCATGGAAAGTTCCTTTGCCTTGGTGGGCTTTGCTGCAAACAGCTTTTCCACGCGCTCGCAACGGCCTTGACGTCGGAAATGAGTGCACTTCGATCTAACTAACTTTCCGCGCTTTCGACGGTTAGTTCGCTTTGCAATGTAGTCTTACTGCATACCGCGTAGCGGTTTAGTCCAATCGCAACTGTGGACAGTCGGGAATTAGGCAAAGTTTACACGGGCTAAGCGTGATGTTTGTCGATGGGCATTGGATATGGCCGACGTCAGTTCTTCACTGATGGCCCGGGATGCACAACTGGCAAGCAATGAAAGGCGCAGCAAGAGTTGTCCGTCTCGACCATTCCCTACTGCCAGCAGCACGCATGCAGTACCGTCACGCCGGGCGTGGTCTTAATTTGCTCCTAAAGCGGGACACTCGCGCTGCGCCGAAAGGGGTCATTCGAGCGCCGGATCTCGACCTGCTCCTAGGGTTTGATCCCAACGGCTTTGATGAGTCGCGCTGCGCTTTCACTCTCGCTCTGCACGAAGCGCGCGAACTCGGGCTGAGTCATTCTCATTGACTCGCCCCCGTGCTTCGCGATCCAATCGCGCACTTCGGGCCCAGCGAGCACGCGCGCGATATCCTTCGCAAGCGTGTTAACGACGCCGGTCGGAGTGCCCGCCGGCGCCCATATCCCATACCAAATCGAGAAGTCGAATCCAGGGACACCCGCTTCAGCGATCGTCGGCACCTCCGGAAGCAAAGCCGAGCGTCGCGCCGTGGTTACACCTAGTGCGAACAGGTTGCCGTCGCGGATTGGCGTTAGGGTGATAGAGATGGGCGCCATCATGTACGCAGTACGCCCTTCGATAGTGGCGGCGAGAACGTCGACGATTGCATCCGTCGGCTGGGGAGGCACGTCCACCACCTTTATGCCAGCTTCGAGATTGAATTTCACGATGCCCAAGTGTGTGCCGGTGCCCGCGCCAGTGGAGCCAAACTTGAGCTCACCTGGCTTCACTTTCGCCGCGAGCAGCGACTATAGGAGAACCCTGTTTTGCGGGTCCCACTACCGGATGGCCGACCGCTCGGAAACAATGCCGAAGCACCGAGCCGATTGTTAATAGAGCTCTATGAATTCGCTACAACACTGCCAACTCGGGCTCTATCTTCTGAATAACGCCAAGGATGACGCGCAAGACCTAAGCCGTAGCAGCCGGGGCTGCGGCCCATTGGAGTGAACCTCACGGGAACAGTAGCCTTAGCCGGCAAGAAGCGGCAGTTGCCGGAGCATGTTACGCATTGCGAGCGTGTCCCACGGCATGTGCTCGGTGATTGCAAGCCCGACTACATCGCAGGCGCGCGCAACGTCCTGCAGAAGTCTCACAACCTGTTCCGGCTTCATCCGCCCCCCGAGGAACTCCCGCAAGGAAGTCGGGTCGTGAACCAGGCTTATTGAACACAACGGCTCGAAAACTCGTTGGGTCAAGGACATCGAGGTCGAAATGAATCGCGAGCTGGCTAATCCCTTGATCGGAGATCCATTCCAGCACCGGTGACGAGCTATCGCGCAAGGCGTCCGCCCCCGCGCGGCGAAGACCCAGCTCATTGATCACGTCAGCCTCGACCGGCAACCACGCGTCGAGCCCCGCGTACATCACTCGCGATGAAGCGACGGGCGTCCTGACCTCTCCCGTTAGATCCGTATCGCCCCTGCCCAGAAGCGCACCAAGGACTTGCGCATGGGCATGAGCAAAGTCTTTCGGAGTCATCACATCTGGATGCGCGTCGACCCACAATACACCGAGATTTCCGCCATAACGCGTATTCAAGTAGGCAATGGGTGCGAGATCCACAAGGCAATCACCTCCGAGGGTAACGATGCGGTCCGGGTGGTGTTTCTCAATAACTTGCCGGGCGAGGCGCGCTTGCTGAACGACTGCCGCCCGGCCCACGATGCCATTCTCGATAATGAGCGTCTCGCCCGGTTTCGGTTCCGGCACTGGAACCGTCTCAACAGGGCCTTTCCCCGCCGGTGCAAGCCATGCCGGCAGTTGCGCCCCAAAATAGTAGCCGTGCTCGTTTCCGCCCTGCCATTGCGGCATGTTCAGCCGCATAGTTGTTCCGATTGATGTAGACATGCCGCTGTTGTCTCCTTTCGAGCGTCTAGACACAACATAAGTCAAACATCGTACTCTCACATTCCCGCAATCGATCACGGGCCACCTAGTCATGTGTCTCTGAAATAATAGTGACATCTTTATTTTCGCCAAGGGCCGCTTTCCAGGCTCGTTGGATCTTGGCCAGAATCTCCTCTCCTTTAGCCCTCCAAACATAACGCTTGGGATTGAG